>CAZUMV010000085.1:0-10870 GCA_964621435.1 uncultured Thiotrichales bacterium
CTGTCTGTGCTGGTGGCCGATATGATGGCCTGATTAAGCAATTGGGCGGTAAAGATGTGGCCGGAGTTGGTTTTGCTATGGGCATGGAGCGGTTTATTGAGGTGATTCGGCAAATTTCTCCGCAGATGCTGCAGGCGCCGATCCCCGATGTGTACATGGTGGCACTCGGTGAGCAAGCAGAGCTTGAAGCGCTGCAACTTGCTGCTAGAATGCGCACTCAGCACCCTGATCTGGCGATTCTTAACAATTTGGGAGGCGGTAGTATTAAGTCTCAATTTAAACGTGCAGATCGCAGTCAGGCGCGATATGCCGTGATTTTAGCGGATAATGAACTAAAGCAGGGACTTATGAGTCTTAAAGACTTGCGCGACGCCACTAGCGAACAACAGCTTGTAGATTATGATCAGCTTATGCAACAAATTAACTCAAAACACGATAAGAACATAACAGGATAAGAACAATGGTAGATTACAACTCAACTGACGATGAGCAAATTGCGGCCCTCAAAGCGGCGTGGCAAGAACATGGTCGAGCTATTGTAACCGGCATAGTCCTCGGGGTGGGTGCTATCGGTAGTTGGAATTATTGGAAGAGTTTTACCACCACGCGTGCTCAACAGGGATCAGAGCTGTATGCACAAATTGAAGCGGCCGCCGGCAACAAAGATCTCGCTACTCTTAAGCAATCAGTCGCGACCCTCGAAGCAGATTATTCAGCAACCCCGTATTTAGCGCTCGGCAAGCTGGCGGTAGCTAAAGCACAAGCCGAGAGTGGTAATTATGCCGAGGCCGAAACCGCACTTCGAGCGGTAGTTAAAGACGCTAAATTCGCAGAAACACGAGATCTTGCCAAATTACGATTAGCATCGGTATTGAATGCAGCAGGACAGCCGCAACAAGCGTTGGATACGCTCAGTGGGGGACTGTCGATTGCCTACGCTGGCCTCGCTGATGAGCATCGCGGTGATGCCCTGCAAGCTCTGGGTCAGATTGAGGCAGCGCGCGCGGCCTATGATCGTGCTTTAGAGGCGAGTCCCAATGCCGAGTTCTTGCGCTGGAAGCGAGACAGCCTTGGTGATGCTGCTGTTGTTTCAGATGGCGGTGTTGAAGAATCATGAAAATAAGTACTGTAGTTGGTTTGATGCGGACTCTTTTGCTGTCCATGTTCTTGCTCGGGTGTGGGGTTCTAAGCACCTCTGATCCTTTGCTGGATCCGGTGAAGCTAACGAAGGTCGCGGCTGAAGTATCCCCGCAAGTGGTCTGGAAGGCGAGAACTGGCAAGGGGGTGTCGGACGAATATTCGCGCTTGGCACCGATGCATGCTGGCGATAAATTAATAACTGTTGACGGCGCCGGTAACTTAATAGCTTGGAGCAAGGGCGCCGGGTCCAAGTTGTGGAGCCAGGCTACTGGTTTAAAAGTACAAACCGGTGCTAATGGCGGCGCAAGCACCGTTCTGGTTGGGGGTACGGGTGGTGTGGTTCATGCTTATAGCGTAGAAGAGGGTGTTTTACTCTGGACTAAAGATCTAGGCAGTGTAGTAACCGCTATTTCTGCTGCCGATGATGAACAGGTTATTGTGCGTACCAAAAACGGTTATATTCACGCCCTTGAGCTCGCTGGTGGTGAAAACCGTTGGTCAATCAATCGTGAAGTGCCGTCGCTGAGCCTGCATAGTCAAAGCGAGCCTTTGTTCTATTCCGATAAAGTTTTGGTCGGCTTGGATAATGGTCGTTTACTGGCGTTATCTGCGAACGATGGCAAGGTCTTGTGGGAACGCGCTGTTGCGAGTGGTCGGGGGCGTAATATATTAGACCGAATGGTTGATATCGACGGTCAATTTGTGGTCGAGAACGATATCGTCTATGTATCTACGTTTCAGGGCAGTCTCGCTGCGATTGGCGTCGATAGCGGCGAAGTTATTTGGACCCAGGACGCCTCCAGTGTCGTTGGGCTGTCAATCGACGAAGATCGAATTTACTACACCGACAGCGACGATGTGGTGCAGGCGTTAGATAAATTTCTGGGGGAGTCGATTTGGAAAAATGATCAGCTTCTGAGGCGTGATGTGACTGTGCCAGTCACGCATGGGGATTTTGTCGTCGCAGCAGATTATGAGGGCTATCTGCATTGGTTTGCAAAAGATGACGGTCGGCTCATTGCGCGAGAAAAAACCGGTGCTGCAGTAATTACTGAACCTTATGTTGTTGACGATTTGTTATATGTGCTTGACGTCAAAGGTTCTTTAAGTGTTTGGCGATTGCCTAGCCCCTAACTTTTTCGTTGCGCAAGATAGTCGCGCGGTCGGCAAATATTCGGTAAAAGATTTATGCACCAGGTCATTGCGCTCGTAGGCCGTCCGAATGTCGGTAAATCTACTCTATTCAATCAGCTTACCCGTAGCCGGGATGCCCTGGTCGCTAATTTTCCCGGGCTGACCAGGGACCGTAAGTACGGGGTTGGCGTTTTCGGCGGGGATTATCTTCTAATTGATACCGGTGGTATTGGCGAGATTTACGAAAACATCGATAATTTAATGGCCGATCAAACTCGTCAAGCAATCGATGAGGCAGATCAAATTATTTGGTTGGTTGACGCGCGTGACGGCATGACCGGCGCGGATGAGCAAATCGAAGCTGATCTGCGGCAAACGGGTAAGCCGGTAACCATAGCGGTCAATAAGACTGATGGTCTCGATCAGGATCAAGCGCAAGTGGAGTTTCATGCCACCGGCTTTTCCGGGCCGTTTCCGATCTCGGCATCTCATAAGCGTGGCTTGCGGGCCTTGATGACAGGCGTACTCGGCGAAGCGTCGGATCAAGATGCGCGCACCGATGAACTGCGTCACGCGGGCGGTATCAGGCTGGCTTTCGTTGGCCGTCCGAATGTTGGTAAATCGACGTTGATTAATCGAATTATGGGCGAAGAGCGGGTTGTGGCAAGTCCGGTGCCCGGCACCACCCGCGATAGTATTTTTATTCCATTTTCCCGGGATGGACAAGACTACACGCTTATCGACACCGCGGGCGTGCGCCGTCGTGGCAAAGTGCGCGACAAGATTGAAAAATTCAGTATTGTGAAGACCTTACAGGCCATTGAACATTCGGATGTGGTGATTCATCTATTCGATGCTCAAGAGGGCGTTACTGATCAGGATATTTCTTTGGTAGGGCACACCTTGAACGCCGGGCGCGCCGTGATTATCGCCTTGAATAAATGGGACGGTTTGTCAGCCGAACGGCGCGTGCAACTGAAAGAAGAAATGAAGTTTAAAATGCCGTTTTTAGACTTTGCCGAACAATATACAATTTCAGCCCTGCATGGAACCGGTATCGGGTTACTTTATAAAGCAGTCAAGCGTGCGCATAAGTCGTCGTTGATCGATATTCCTACGGCGCGTTTAACAGCGATTTTAGAACAGGCGTTAAAGGGACACCAGCCACCGCTGGTCAATGGCCGCAGAATTAAACTTCGCTATGCGCATCAAGGTGGTAAATGTCCACCGATTTTTGTTATTCATGGTAATCAAACCAAAAAGATACCTGGTTCGTATCGACGCTACTTAAGCAATTATTTTCGCAAGGCGCTAAAATTGGTCGGTACGCCAATTCAACTTGATTTTAAAAGCGGCGAAAATCCGTACGCTACTCCTACCAGCCGGGCCAGTAAGCTCACTGCCTCTCAGCGCTATCGCGAAAACCGCAAAAATAAAACGCGCAAGGGTCGTAATAGCGAGACGGATTAAGTGAGCTTGTCACCCGCAAGGATTACTCTACTGGCCTGTTCCCAGCCAGATTGTCGGTGTTCGGCAATAACGTCAGTGAAGATGCCACCGCGGACATTAAATTCGCCTCGTAGACGCATATAGCGCGGAGCGGTTGCCGCGACCAGGTCAGTCAATATCTGATTGGTAACCGCTTCATGAAATGCGCCTTCCTCGCGATAGCTCCACATATACAGTTTAAGAGACTTCAATTCGACACACTTTTGGTCCGGGATATAGTCTAAATAGAAAGACGCGAAGTCCGGTTGACCGGTTTTCGGGCACACGCAGGTAAACTCGGGAATGCGCATTTTTATGGTGAAATCGTCTTCTGGATTAGGATTTGGAAAGGTTTCTAACGCTCGGATTGCCTGGGTGCTCATGAATACAGTTCTTTGGGGTGGGTGCGCATTGTATCAGGCTCAAACAGAAGCGGCAGAAACATCCATATTCGAGTAAAAATATTTCATCTATAGCTTGAGGTATCACCCCGCTAAGACTTGATAAACAGTAGCTTAGCAGGTCTTTTTCAATTAAAAGCTATGGGTGCGCCAACTGTAAGCTTCTTATACAATATGCATCATCGCTTCGAAACGTCCAAAATACCTGCATAACCGGCGTTTTTGGAGCATAAGAGCAGCCTGGGACTTAAGCTGCCTCGAAACAACAAACTCAATGTGCTTTGGCACTACCGTGATATCAAGGAAGTAAATGCGTCTTAGCAAAATTAAAATGGCGGGCTTTAAGTCTTTCGTTGACCCCACAACAATAAATTTTCCAGCTGAATTGACTGCAATTGTCGGTCCGAATGGTTGTGGTAAGTCCAATACAATAGACGCGGTTCGATGGGTTATGGGGGAGAGTTCGGCGAAAAATCTTCGCGGAGACGCCATGTCCGACGTTATTTTTAACGGTTCCACTGCCCGCAAGCCGGTTTCGCAAGCATCGGTCGAGCTGGTTTTTGATAATTCGGATGGTTCGCTGGGCGGCGAATACGCGAGTTATACCGATATTTCGATAAGACGTCAGGTGGGTCGCGAAGGTGGTTCCAAGTACTTTTTGAATGGTGGCCGGTGCCGCCGTCGTGATATTGCCGACATTTTCCTTGGTACCGGTTTGGGCCCTCGAAGTTACGCCATTATCGAACAGGGTATGATTTCGCGTGTGGTCGATGCCAAGCCACAGGATCTGCGGGTGTACATCGAAGAGGCGGCCGGAATCTCTAAATACAAAGAACGCCGACGTGAAACCGAAAACCGGATCCGCCATACCAGAGATAATCTTGACCGGCTTAACGACTTACGCGAAGAAATTGAAAAATCCATTAACAAACTACAACGCCAGTCGAAAGCCGCGGAACGATACACTGATCTGAAAAATGAAGAGCGGCGAGCAAAATCAGAGGTCTTGGCGCTAAAGTTGCGAACCCTTTCGGCAGAGTTGGCAGAGCGGGAAGCAGCGCTGCAAAGCGAGCAAACTGCAGTTGAGCGGCAAATTGCAGTAGTGCGGACGAATGAATCAGAAACAGAGCAATTACGCCAGGCAAGGAATGCCAAAGCCGATGAGATGAGTAAAGTGCAGGAGGGATTCTATAACATTGGCTCCCAGATCACGGCACTTGAGCAGGCCATCAAACATCAGCAAGAATTACGGGAAAGACAGCAAACCGAGCGACAAGAAAATCAACGTCTGATGGGCGAGACGCGACAGCACATAGACCAGGATCAAGAGAAGCTGGATGCGGCGCGCCAGGAAATGCAAAAGATGCAGCCGGCACTAGAAAATGCCAGTCGACAAAAGCAAACAGCTGATGCGGCGCTTGGCGATATTGAATCAAAAACCAAGGTATGGCAGCAGCAGTGGGATGAGCATACCGAAAAGCATGCCGAGTCGACGCGCAGTACTGAAGTGGAAGTTGCAACCATTGCCCAGCTTGAGCGCCAGATAGCGTCTCTTGGCGAGCGTGAGCGGCGCTTGCATCTAGAACAAAAAGAAATCAATCAATCTGAAATTTCATCCGAAATCGACATGTTTAGTGATGAAGTGAAAAACGTACAGGAAAATGTGCTGTTGTCGCAAGTGCGGCTCGATCAGATTAGTAGCTCAATCGTTGGTAAACGCAAAGAGAATAGCGAGCTCCGGAGCAAGCGGGACGCCCTACAAATTGATGCGCACAAGGTGCGCGCCGAGATTGCCGCCATCGATGCGCTCCAGCAGGCTGCCCTGGGTAAAGGGAAGGAAGCCACGCAAAACTGGTTGGGTCAGCGCGGTTTAAAAAATGCGAGTCGATTAGGTGAATCAATTGAGTCTGAGTCAAAATGGTCACGGGCAGTTGAAGTGGTGCTTGGTGGTTATATCGAAGCAGTGCATGTAGAGGCCTTGCAGCCGCATTTTGAAGCGTTGCGTACGCTTGATAAAGGTGATGTAACGTTGTTTGAAGGCGCGCCCGCGAATGACACGTTCCCTAATGCAGCCAAGACGCTTTGGTCGGTAGTTAAAGCGCCTACGTCCATCCAGAGCATGCTATCGTCAGTCTGGTTAGCGGAGAGTTTTGACGAGGCATTGCGGTTGCGCATGAATCTGCGTGACAATCAAACCGTCATCACTCCGGATGGTATGTGGTTCGGACGCGGTTGGGTGCGGGCATCACGTCAGGTAGATGAGCGCGCTGGTGTATTGAACAGGCAGCAAAAGCGTGATGGTTTAGAAATCCGGCTCAAAGCACTTGATCAGCAAGTAGAACAGCTGCAGGGAGACTACGAGCAGCGTCGTACCGAAGTACACATGCTCGAACAACAGCGTAATGAACAGCAGCAGGATGTTAGCTCCGTTCATCAGTTATATGCCGAGAAAAATGCCTTGCTGTCAAACCGCAAATCAAAGCATGAACAAATAGAAGGCCGCCAAACAAATCTGGTTAAAGAAATCCAAGAACTACAGGAGCAGCTTGGTCGAGAAGGGCGGGAACTAGAGGCGGCGAGCAAGCGTCGTGATGAAGCATTACTGGCAGTAGAGCAGTTAGCGAATGATCGCGGCGTGCTTGAACAGCGCCGGGAACAAGTGCATGCCGAGCTTGCGCGCTGCCGTAAAACTTCCGCTGCAGCGCATGATGCGCAGCATGAAGTGCAGTTGAGCCGGGAGAAATGGCTGAACGTGCAAGAGAATATGTCGGCCAGTTTGCAGCGATTGCGCGCACAGCTTGAGACCCAGCTCAACAAAGAGAAAACTCTTGGTGAGGCGCTCACTCACTCTGGTGAGCCGGATCAAGAGAAAAACTTACAGCTGGAGGATTTAGTTAAACAGCGGCTCGTTAAAGAAAAGGAGCTTGAACAGGTAAAATCGGAAGTCGAAGCTGTTGACCACAAAATAAAGGCTAAAGAAAACGAGAAGCAAGAAGCGGATCAAGTCCTGCAACGTAAGCGTGATGTATTGGAAAAGGTGAAAATCTCGCAGCAGGAAAACCGGACCCGACAACAAACGCTGTTAGAGCAAATTGAAGCAACTGACTTCACCGCCGAGCAGCTTGCCGAAGAATTGCCGGAACAGGCGAACATCGGGGAATGGGAGGAGAAAGCAGAAAAACTAGCGCGGCGAATTTCCCGTCTTGGTCCTATAAATCTGGCTGCCATAGATGAGTTTAAAGAGCAAAGCGAGCGTAAGGAGTATCTGGATAGTCAGCACCTCGACTTGATTACCGCATTGGAAACTCTCGAAAAGGCAATTGCAAAAATGGATCGCGAGACCAAGACCAGGTTTCAAGATACCTTTAACCAGGTGAATAGCCGTCTGGGTCAGGTTTTTGCGAAGCTTTTTGGTGGCGGTACCGCGCATCTCGAGATGACCGAGGATGATTTACTAACCACCGGTATCACCATTATGGCGCGTCCTCCCGGCAAGAAAATCAGTAACATTCATTTGTTGTCAGGCGGCGAAAAAGCGATGACTGCGGTGGCCATGGTGTTTTCTATCTTCGAGTTGAATCCAGCACCTTTTTGTATGTTGGATGAGGTTGATGCGCCGCTAGATGAGGCGAATGTCGGGCGTTTCAGTGAGGTTGTTAGAGAAATGTCGGCCACGGTACAATTCATCGTAATTACGCACAATAAGACCACGATGGAGATGACCGATTCCTTGATGGGAGTAACTATGCGAGAGCCAGGTGTGTCGCGTTTAGTAGATGTGAATGTTGATGAAGCCGTAATGTTGGCGACGGCTTGATGGGCGAGTTACGCATCGCACTAATTTTGATCGGGATAGCCATCCTGATTGGTATCTATGTCTATCATCAATGGCGCTCTAGTAAAGATGTTGATGAAATATTTTCCGAACGGGAATCAACTGAAGACGTGTTGCTTGGTGCCGACACCGAGCCGGAAATCCGCGCTAACTTTTCTGCGGACGACCCGCTAGAGAATATGGAGTCACAATTGCAAGAAGAGTCTGCGCTGATGGGTTCTTCATTTCAACGTGACCAGACGCTGGAACAAAAGGTTCCGGAGCGTGTTGACCCACGATTGTTTGATATGCAATCAACTCAGGAAGTCACGCCAATTGATCATTTTAACGATACTGTCACTGGTAGTGGTGTCATCGGAGAAGGATTAATTGTTATGCATATATTAGCCGCGGAAGATAAGCCTTTTCGTGGGCAAGCCGTACTTAAGGCGTTGCAAGTGCATAAAATGAGGTTTGGCGAGTTCAATATTTATCATCGAATTACTGATGATGAGGGGCAACCAGAATCGATATTCAGTATCGCTAATATGGTCAAACCGGGTACCTTGAGTCCGGTAGAATTACCGCAAATGAAACTACCGGGGCTAACTTTCTTTTTGCGTTTGCCGGCCACCGGCGGCAATCGAAACGCCTTCGATGATATGTTGTATGTTGCCCGGGAAATGTCAGTTGTTCTGGAGGGCACATTGAGCGATGAGAGATTTAGCGCAATGTCGGATCAGACCATTGCCACCCTCAGGTCAGGTTTGACATAAAGCCCGGTCCGGAATAAAGATTCCGCGTATGAAAGAAAAAACTGCGCAGCAACAGCACGCCAAACTGTGTAAGCAGCTCGACGAACACAATTATCGCTACCATGTTCTGGATGCGCCTGAAATTCCTGACGCGGAGTACGATAAACTGCTGCTAGATCTGCGTGCAATTGAAAATGATTTTCCTCAATTCATATCCCCCACGTCACCAAGTCAAAGAGTCGGCGGCCTGGCGCTGGAAAAATTCGCGCAAATAAAACACGAGCAACCAATGCTCTCTCTCGATAATGGCTTTGACGAAGACAGCATTAAGGCATTTGATAGGCGTATTTTCGAGAAGCTGGATCTCACTGGCGAAGATATTACGTACGTCGCCGAACCCAAGTTGGACGGCTTGGCGATTAGTATTATTTTCGAGGCTGGTCAGTATGTGCAAGCCGCAACGCGGGGAGATGGAAAGACCGGCGAAGATGTGACAGAAAACGTACGAACTATTCAGGCTATGCCATTAAAATTACGTGGCAAAAAATTGCCAGCGCGGCTAGAGGTACGTGGTGAAATTTACATGCCGCGTGCCGGATTTGAAAGCTATAATAAAAGAGCGCTCAAGGCAGGCGAAAAAACTTTTGCTAACCCGCGAAATGCGGCGGCAGGCAGTTTGCGTCAACTTGATCCGGCAGTCGCAGCGCAGCGACCACTGTCATTGTTTGCTTACGCGGTCGGTGTTTCCGATGGTTGGGTCACGCCTGCTAGTCATTTTGAGATGTTAAAGCAACTTAAGCAATGGGGTTTGCCGGTTTCTGATTTGATCGAGCGGGTTACCGGCGTTTCGGGTTGTCTTAAGTACTACAAAAAAATCGAAAAACGGCGCGCAAAATTACCCTACGATATCGACGGGATCGTTTACAAAGTTAATGATCTCGAGCAACAACAGCATCTTGGTTTCATATCGCGCGCGCCACGCTGGGCCATCGCGCACAAATTTCCGGCAGAAGAGGTGGTTACCAGACTGCTGGAGGTGGAATTCCAGGTTGGCAGGACTGGTGCACTAACGCCGGTCGCGCGGCTGGAGCCAGTTAGTGTTGCCGGCGTTGTGGTTAGCAATGCGACCCTGCACAATCTGGACGAAGTCGCACGCAAAGATCTTAGAATTGGTGATCAAGTGGTATTGCGTCGTGCTGGCGATGTAATACCACAGGTAACCGGAGCGGTGGCGAGTGCCCGTAATGGTAAAGAACAAAAAATCAAGATGCCCGGGAAATGCCCGGTGTGTGGCTCGCCAGCAATTCGCGATGCGGATGACGCGGACATCAGATGTAGTGCTGCGTCTTATGACTGCGCTGGACAAACGATCGAGGTGATCAAGCATTTCTCGGCGCGTCGCGCTATGGATATCCGCGGTCTTGGTGACAAGTTGGTAGAGCAATTGGTGCGTGAGAATTTGATTGCCAATGCCGCGGACTTGTTTGCCCTGAAAAAAGAGAATTTGTTGGAGCTTGAGCGCATGGGCGAAAAGTCGGCTGATAATTTGCTCAAGGCAATCGAGAAAAGTAAAGACACCACTCTGGAAAGGTTTTTGTATGCCTT
The DNA here is from genome assembly GCA_964621435.1 of uncultured Thiotrichales bacterium. Classification (GTDB taxonomy): domain Bacteria; phylum Pseudomonadota; class Gammaproteobacteria; order CAZUMV01; family CAZUMV01; genus CALIRD01. Next base: position 10,338 of record CAZUMV010000085.1, read on the forward strand.
GGGGATGCGTGAAGTGGGAGAGGCGACTGCTGCCGAATTAGCTCTGGCTTTTGGTAGTCTGGAAGAATTGCGCGTGGCTGATATCGAATCGCTGGAGCAAGTTCCGGACGTGGGCCCAATTGTGGCCGAGAGAGTTGTCGCGTATTTCAATGAACCTGAAAATCAACAAATTATTAAGCAATTGCTTGACGCTGGCGTGCGTTGGCCGGACGTTGAAGTTGCTGATGTGGCTGACCAAACACTGCTCGGTCAAACCTACGTTATAACGGGAAAATTCGAAGGTCTTGGCCGTGCTGAGATTAAATCCGCGCTGCAATTGCTGGGGGCTAAAGTGACTGGCAGCGTGTCGTCGAAAACTTCGGGGTTGATAGCTGGAGAGAAGGCGGGGAGTAAATTGAAAAAGGCAAATGATCTCGGGGTGCCGGTGTTATCGCGTAAAGATCTGGATCAGCTGCTTAAAGACTAAGAGTTAAGCAGCGCGGGTAAGTTCGGGCCCAATCACCGCTTCGGTAATCGGGCCCGTAACCATTGCT
>CAZUMV010000086.1:0-10795 GCA_964621435.1 uncultured Thiotrichales bacterium
AGCCGGTAAGTCGGCGACCATAGCCGAACTCAGAGAAAGCCTGCAACAACTTGAAGGCGATGAATTCACCGAACAACAATTTGCAGCCTTTGTAGGTGGTCGCGCAAGCCTGGCACTTGATATTGCCGAACGGTCTTATCGTGGAGGCCGATATAAAGTACCAAGACGAGTCGCTGACAGCTTGAAATCCAGCCGTGATTTCAAACAGTCTCTCGAGCAACTCAGTAAAGAAACGGGGCGATCCGTCAGTGATTTGCGTCAGGAATCAGAAAGCATCATGAAAGAACTGATCGCAATTCCGAAAGCATTTTATCTTGACCTGATGGGTCTATTTACCAACAAGATTACGACTCTTGCCTACGATTCAGACATAGTCGTTAATAAAGAAGATCTGGAGCGCAATCAACACATTGTAAGTACGTATCCCACCGCCTTTTTATGGACACATAAAACTCATGTTGATGGTTTTGCGATGAACCGAATCCTGTATGAAAATGATTTTCCATCGGCGCACACCTTTGGCGGCATCAACATGGCATTTGCCGGCCTCGGTTATTTTGGTCGTCGTGCCGGCGGGATTTTCATCCGACGAACTTTTCAGGACAATCCCTTATATAAATTAATATTAAAGCACTATATCGGTTATTTAATGGAGAAACGCTTTCCATTCTCCTGGTCATTTGAGGGAACACGATCTCGCGTAGGAAAATTAATGCCGCCAAAGTTTGGCTTGCTCAAATACATTCTGGAAGCCGCACAAACGACCAACACCAAAGACCTGCATATCATTCCGGTTGCGATCAATTACGACTTGATTGGTGATGCCGTAGATTACGCCAAAGAACAATCTGGAGGGTCTAAGAGACCCGAAAGTTTGCGTTGGTTCATTGGCTACTTGCGCGGATTACGCCAACCGATGGGACGCATTTATATGGATTTTGGGGAACCGGTCGTATTAGCCGAACCTCCGACTGACGTAGATAATATGTCGGTGTCTAAAATTGCCTTTCAGGTTGGCGTCGAAGCAAATAGAGTCACTCCACTCACGCTGGCATCATTAGCGACGATGGTATTACTTGCGGCCGCTCCCAAAGCACTTACCAGTGAAGAGCTTGTTGCAGAGCTGGTTAAATTGGGCAAATGGGCCAGGGCAAGAAAGATCAGAATTACCGCAGATTTTGACCCCAGGAACATTCGCCAACCAGAAGCCGTGGCGCAGTTTCTGATCAATAAAAAACTTGTCACCCAATACGATGAAGGCAAGGTGCGTTTGTATGCGATCTCACCTGAACAACAATCAGAGTGCAGTTATTACCGCAATACCACTATCCACTATTTTGTTGTGAAAGCCATTGCCGAGCTCGCCCTGCTGGGAGTGAGCAGGAAAAAGAAAAACCATCTCAAACATTTTTGGGCTGAAGCTGAAAAATTGCGTGATTTGTATAAATTCGAATTTTTCTATGCGCCCACAAATGAATTTAATGATCAGGTGCGCGAAGAACTCGCGCGCTATGATCTTGATTGGGAAGAAAAACTCGACACTGAACCCGGTTATGCAAGCAGTTTGCTAGCTTCACTAAAGCCTCTGGTCGCACACGCGACACTCACTCATTTTACTGAAGCCTATTTAATAGTAAGTGCCGTATTGTCTAACCGTAAAGCCAGCGAATCGCTGGATGAAAAAGAATGTGTCGCTGAGTGTTTCACCTATGGCCGACAGGCGTATTTACAAAGGCGCGTTCGCAGTATGGGCTCGATAGGAAAATTGCTGTTCCAGAACGGCTACAAATTAATGCAAAATTACGAACTTACTGAAGGCGGTGATGAAAGCGTTGCGGAACAGCGTGCCGAAATGTACCAGCGCCTGAGAAAACTCATTAGCCGATTAGAGCGTATTCGCTCACGCGCACTACCCGTTTAATAAAGGAAAATCTGATGCAACTAAACCCGCAAGACGCACAATTTCTCTATATGGAGTCATCGAGAAACCTGACGCATGTGACCAGCATAGGAATCTATGACCCTTCGACGGTCCCGGGAGGCAAAACGGTACGCTTTAAAGACATTATTGCGCATATGCGAGATCGCTTGCACATGAGTCCGTTTCTGAAACGCAGGTTGGTGCGACTGCCACTGGAAATGGATTATCCCTATTGGGTAGATGATGAATACTTTGATCTTGAATATCACATTCACCACGGACGTCTTCCAGAACCGGCAGATTGGCGTCAATTCTGTATCCATGTCGCCCGCTATCATTCACGACCACTGGATATGAACCGTCCCGCATGGGATATGTTTGTTATTGAAGGCCTGGATAACATTGAAGGTATTACCCCGGGCAGTTATGCCATTGCGATTAAAATTCATCATGCCGCAGCAGACGGAGCATCACTGATGCGGTTCTTCGGTGCGATTTCAGATATCGACAATAAAGGCACTCCTGCAATTCCGCTTAAACAACGTCGCGAGCAGCCGGCCACCCTGCCCTCGCCACCCGAGATTGCCAAACGGGCGTTCATCAACAATTTCATATCGCCTATGAAAATGACCAAAGCAGTGCGAAGATCAGCACCGGCCTTGTATAACTTTACCCAGAAACTAATGGCGAATACGGGCCAACCCAAACAACATAAAGTACCCGAGTCACGCTTCAACACCACGGTCTCACCCCATAAAGTATTCGATGCGATAGAATTTCCGTTAACACACTTAAAGAAGGTCAAGGCTGCAGTCGATGGCGCTACCATCAACGATGTTGTATTAGCCGTGTGTGCCGGCGCCACTCGCAAGTATTTAAAACATCACAAGGAATTACCCGAAGCACCTATTGTTGCCTGGGTACCCATTAATGCGCGTAGCAAGTCCGATGGTGATGATAAAAATATCGGCAACAATATTTCGGCCATGACCACACCGATCTATACCAATATGGAAAATCCGCTGGAGCGTTTGACGACAATTGCGGCTTCTACCAAAAACAGTAAAGAAGCCAAGTCCGGCGTCTCTGCACGGTTGATGACAGATCTCAGTCGCCATGTCCCTGCTGCGACTCAAATACTGGCAAGCCGCTTGATGATTCAAAGCACTGAATCGATCAGGCCCTGCAATATGTTTATTTCAAACGTACCAGGCCCTCAAATCCCGACCTTTATGTGTGGCTCCAGAATGGTGAGGAGTTTTGGCATGGCTCCGTTGAGTGATGGCATGGGATTATTTATAGCAACTCCGAGTTATGACGGGAAAATATCATTTAGTGTGACCTCGACGCGCGAAATCATGCCCGATGTCGGTTATTTTATAGAGTGTGTCGACACGTCAATGCAAGAGCTGCTCAAGGAGGCTAGCGAGGCTGGTAAAATCAGTGCTGGTAAAAAAGCCAAAAGTAAGAAAAAAACAGCTAGAAAGAAAACCGTGAAAAAAAGACCCGCTGCCAAAAACACAACTCAAGGCAAGAAAACATCTAAAAAGAAAGTTGTGAAAAAAAAGTCGACCAGTAAAAAAGCCAGCAAGAAAAAAACACGCAGCAAAAAAAAGAAGTAACAGATGCACGATGTAATTGAATACAAGAGCATCAACAACTTGAACAACGTTTAAAGAACAAGACAACATAGATGATAAATTCACATAAAAAATCTTTTGCAACCGCTGTTGAAAACGCGGGGAATTACGAAGAGTGGCTTGATGCTGCCATAGAATTTGACAATGCTACTGGCATGGATCGCTGGCGACTGGTTGATCAAAGCGATGATTTTGATTACACCCTGGTAAGAGCGCGTTTGGATAAATTGCGTCGCTTACGCAAAGAGAACAACAACACCGGTTTACTGTTTGCCCTCAATGAGGGCATTCATGGAAACCTGGGCGGTATGGGAAATGAAGCACTGTACTACCAGGCCAAGTCCGGTACCAAAAAGCTCATTGAAGATTACATTAACGAAATATCTGACTCACTTGATTTTCTGGCAAGCGACGCTGTAGATGACATAACCCGGGAATCTAAACTGGATTTCTTTGACCGGGCACAGCATTGCTTTGGCAGTTCGGCATTGATGCTGAGTGGCTCGGGCTCGCTGTTATTTTTCCATGTCGGTGTCGTGTTAGCCTTGGCGCGCGAAAATATTTTACCGAAAATTGTTTCAGGCAGTAGTGGCGGCTCATTAGTTGCATCCATGTTATGTACGCACACCGATGATGAACTGGAACATATTTTTGATCCGGACTACTTCTTGACCCAGGAAATGCGAGACAAAGCTATGCCTGACGGTCTGCTTTCTTCATTGAAACCACGTCTGGTAACCGATGAAGAAGTCGCGACAATCGTCGAGCGCTTGATTCCGGACTTAACCTTTCAAGAAGCACTGGAAAAAACGGGACGGCACTTGAATATCACTGTCGCTTCCGCAGAGCACGTGAAAACTTCACGACTATTAAACGCTGAAACCTCCCCTAATGTATATTTGCGCGAAGCAGTCATGGCGTCTACTGCCATACCCGGGTTCTTTTCTCCGGTTACGCTGGCAGCAAAAAATGACCAGGGAGAAAGACAACCCTATTTACCATCACGCCAATGGGTTGACGGCTCATTGAGTGGGGATCTTCCCACCAAAAGACTGGCGCGCCTTTATGGTGTAAACCATACGATTGTCAGTCAAACCAATCCTCACATTATTCCTTTTGTTACGGATGGCAAACGCAAACAAGACCCGATTTCGTTATTCAAATATGCCAGCATGGATACTGCGCGAACCTGGCTGAATTACAATGCAACTCTCTGGCGTAAGCCTCTCTCTTACAGCGAAAAACTGTCCAAGATGACCAATGCGTTGATTACAGTGGTTAACCAGAATTACACTGGCGACATCAACATCTTGCCAGATAAAAATTACTATAACCTGACTAAATGGCTTGGTTGGTTGAACGAAGATGACGTCACAGAACTCTTGGTGGCTGGTGATAAAGCGACCTGGCCAAAAATTGAAATGATACGTCTACAATCGAAAATCAGCAGAACGCTGGATAATATAATGGATCAGCACAAAAATAGTGTCGCTCAAAAAGAAAACCAGACCAGAGTCAGGAAATCAGGGTAATGCGTAACTCAATGACAGTTGAAGTTAGATCCAACAACAATTCCTGGGAAATGGCGTATCAAAAGTGGCTACCGGATACCGAGCCTGTAGCTGTTTTTCTTGTTGTACATGGTTTGGCAGAACACAGTGGACGTTATGCATATGTTGCAAACTTTTTAAACACGCATGGTTACGCCGTATATGCCATGGACCACATCGGTCACGGCAACTCCTCTGGAGTGCGTGGTCATTTACAAAAATTTTCGCAGTTTACAGACGGTGTAGCGGCACTCGAAGGCATTATTCAAAACAACCATCAGAAACTACCAGTATTTATTCTTGGTCACAGTTTGGGGGGGCTAATCACAACAAATTACCTACTCCAGAACCAAACACAGTTTGCAGGATGCATCTTAAGCGGGCCAGCGATAATCACCACTGAACAACCATCAAGATTGTTGTTACTGATCAATAAAGTGCTTGCAACTGTGGCTCCCAAAACAGGTATGTTACAAATTGATGGGAATGGCATTAGCCGCGACCCGGATGTGGTGCAAGACTATATTGATGATCCATTAGTATTCAACGGGAAAATTTCTTCTCGATTCATTGCCGAAATGTTTTCAGCCATGACAAACGTACGAAACAAAGCCGCTGAGATTTCAATCCCGTTGTTAATCATGCATGGAGAAGATGACAAACTCACCTCTACCGAAGGATCAAAAGAGTTATATAAACGAGCGGCCAGCAAGGATAAAACTTTGCGGCTCTATCCAGATTTGTACCACGAAATCTTCAATGAGCCCGAGAAGGATACTATACTGGACGAACTACAAGAGTGGATCTTGAAACATTTACCATAATAATAAAACAACCATTTTTACTCAGGTATCACCATGACATTTCTGATCATCATCCTTCTGCTGTTGTTGGCAGTCCCGATATTCTTGAATTTCTTCATGCCACACCAGTTTGCCAGACTCTTCTTTGGCATCATTCGTATGACTGGTCGTGTCACTCAAAAGTGGGTTGAGGTTGGAGACACTAGATGGCCCTATCTTGAAGGTGGCCCTGAAGATGGTGAAATCGTCGTGATGCTGCACGGTTATGCCGCGGATAAAGACAACTGGTCTGCCTATGCCAGGCATTTCACCAAAACGTATCGAGTAATAGCACCGGACTTACCTGGCTTTGGTGACAGCATCAAAGACATTTCGTTAGCGTACGACATCAAAGCTCAAACCGAGCGTTTGATTGAATTTCTGGATGCAATGAACATTGAAAAATGCCACTTGGCCGGTAATTCAATGGGTGGCTTTATCACACTGCAATGCGCATTAATAACACCCGAGAGATTACGCTCGATAACACTGTTTAATAACGCCGGCGTTGAGGCCAAAGTAAAAAATGCTTTGGAACTTGGAATAGACAAGGGAGAGAACCTGCTGGAAATCACCTCAGAAGAAGACGTAAAACGTGTAAGCTCCCTGGTGTTTCACAAGAAACCCTGGGTCCCCAACGCGTTCAAGGTTACTCAGTACGCACGGGCCAAGCGAAATAAACCCATACTCGACAAAGTTCTCAAGTCTTTAGTCGACGGGATTCCGGACGAATATCTGGACCCACAACTAAAGGACGTTGTAACACCGACGTTAATAATTTGGGGCAGGCATGACCAGATTATTGATGTCAGTTGTGCAGAAAAAATGGAGCAGGCGATCCCCAATAATAAAGTGGTGATATTTGAAGATTGCGGTCACGTTCCCATGATTGAGAAAGTTTCTGCCTCGGCGCAGGAACAGCTGACATTCATACAAAACCTGTAACCTCAAGGAATCGCATTATGAATAAAACTCTGAAAGTAGGTTTGTTAGGCGGTGGCTCATGGGGTACGACAGTCGCATCATTGATCACCAGGAATGCGCCTGTCACACTGTGGGCGCGAGACGAGGCAACTGTCAATGAAATCAATACCCACCACACCAACAAAAAGTATCTGCCAGACGCAAACCTGCCTGAAACATTAAAAGCAACAAATGACATTCGTGAAGCGGTTAAAGACGCAGACGTACTGGTGGTTGGTATTCCCTCGACTAATTTTCGTCGCGTACTTGAAGAAGCTAAAGAACATATTCGCGCATGGGTGCCGGTTATCAGCTTGACCAAAGGACTTGAACAGGACACCAACCTGCGGATGTCTCAAGTCATCAATGAAGTGCTACCAGGTCATCCGGTAGGTGTATTAACCGGACCCAACCTGGCGCGTGAAATCATGGCTGGAAATGCGGCGGCGAGCGTGCTGGCGATGGAAGACGAGATAATCGTGCGTGAACTCCAGTCGTTGTTTCACAGCGGCCTGTTCAGGGTTTACACCAATACTGACCTGCTCGGTTGCGAGCTTGGCGGAATCTTGAAAAACCTGATCGCTATCGCGGTGGGCATGGGTGACGGTATGGGCGCGGGAGACAATACTCGCTCGGCGTTAATAACCCGCGGACTCGCTGAAGTTTCCAGACTGTTGGTCGCCATAGGTGGGAACGCAGAAACATTTTCTGGTCTTGCAGGTATTGGCGACATGATTGCAACCTGTACCAGTACACAAAGTCGAAACAGAACCGTCGGTTATGAATTGGGTAAAGGTCGCGCAATCCAGGATATTATTGACGAAATGATCATGGTAGCCGAGGGTGTGAAAAGTGCGCCGGCAATCATGGCCTTGGCAGATAAATACAACGTCGATATGCCTATTTCACGCGATGTATACAGTGTGATTTGTGGTGAAAAAACACCTCGCCAGATTTTTATGGGTTTGCTCAAGACCGAAGCAGGCGCTGAATCTGAACCTGGCTAGACGGAATGTATTCGCTTTAATAGCGCGTGTTTTAAATACTCTGAAAACGCAGAAGAAACCCGAGAGACCAAGATGGAAAAGTAGTTATCTCGGTCACCTAAAAAAACTAAAAAATATATTTTATTGCAAGAGGTAGCCTTTTTCTTATGCATCCTTAGATAACGAGCGGAAATTTTCGCCAAACCAAAAAATCGACGCAACAAAGGGGGCGTCTTTTTCTGAGATGGATGTTTATATAAGTAATCCAATTACTTGTTAGTAAATTCTATTCCCGCCACCTCCGCCAGCCGATACGATTTGCGGCATCTTATTTCTCTATTTTTGAATCAACCGAGAAGCTTTGCCAAACCTTTTTTCTTAACAAATCATAAATTCATCAAAAAACTCAACCAATTTATCTTGTGCTGTGAGTGGTAGGACACTGGCAATGTGTTGATCAGGACGTACTATAACCATGCACCCATTTGAGCGATCTATGCCTCGCTGCTCAAAGATATCGTTACCTTCTTCAGCATGAAAAACTTTTTCGTAATCTCTCAGTCTATATTTTCCTTTAGCTGGCCATAGAAAATCGGGCAGGTCCACAATTGCCAGGTCTTGTTGTTGAAAAACCGCATAGACGTCTATTACCGAGTCGCTATCCATGTCTTTGGGGGTGAACTTACGTATCGGGGAAGCTTCTGAGGTCGCCAAAAATTGTATCAGCCGGTGGACATCTGAAGAGGCTTCTACTGGATTTTGTTTATTACCAAAAATAAACAGGCGCCAGCGTCCATCCGCCTTATTCAGATGGCCTAAGTGTTGTCGCGCGCCATCGGCTACTCGTAATGCCTCGGCCGAATGAAAGCGTTGACCAATCCTAAACCCACTGGCCAAGTGTTGATTTTCTGCTCCCGTACAAATGTAGGACGGGTTGTACTCGATAGAGGTTCCAGCAACAAAACCATTTTGTCTGGCCATGAATTTCTCAATGTCGGCAGTATTGGTTTTAGCCTCAGATGCATTTTCGTCTGAGGTTGGGCGAGTAGCGACCAGTTTTGACAATTGTCTATCTGCCTCTATTAGTTGAAAAGCAATTTTCCGTCGCTCTGTAGCATAGGTCTGTAGTAACTTTGGATGGCATCGGCCTTGTAAAACAGAGGCCAGTTTCCAACCAAGATTAAATGTATCCGGCAGTGATGTATTTAAACCCCAGCCTCCTTTCGGGCTATGAGTATGACAGGCATCACCAGCAACAAAGGCGCGTGGAATCAATGCTTCTGGGTTATCAACGGGCGTGTCATCAAATCGCTCTGCAACTCGCTGTCCTACTTCATAGATTGACCACCAGGCAACTTCCTTAACATCCAATGTATAGGGGTGCATAATTTGCTGTGCTTTGGCAATGACATCTTCTGCTTCCAAATTAAGATCTGACGCGCGTTGATCTTTATCCAGGAGACCAAGCTCAATATAAAACCTCACCAAATAACCGCCCTCTCGCGGTATGGTCATCACTGCACCATGCTCTTTCGATTGAATAAAGCTCTTGACCCTAATGTCGGGAAAATCAGTGGTAAACAATAGGTCCATCACACCCCAGGCTTTATTGGCAGAATCACCTTCCAAAGCGATTGACAGATTTTTACGTACTGTGCTTCTTGCGCCATCACAACCCACGACATATCTCGCATGAACGGTTTCAACCTTGCCGGGTTGAGTGTCATCGCTTCGTTCAAAAGTTGCCGTCATTGGGTGTGCATTTAGATCCTGGGTCAGCTTGGGATCAACATCCAATTCAACCAGGCGACGACTGTAATGGGGAACAAGATGCGTTACCGAGTTTTTCATGCCCTCCAGTAATAACTCATGGAGTCGTGCCTGATTCACTATGCTATGCGTAAACTCGGACAGACCGATTCTCGCATCATCGATTTTGTGGGTACGTTTTATGTTCTCGGGGTTGTCAGCATCTGGCTCCCAGAAGGTATTCTGCATCAGCCGATACGCTTCTTTAACAATCATCTCACTGCTGTTAAACGCTTCCATGATTTCAATGGTGCGACACGAGATGCCGTCTGCTCGCCCAAACATCAGAGGGCCTGCTTCCAGGTCAACAATACATGTTGTAATGTCCGGAAATTCCGACAGCTGCCTTGCCATCGTTAGGCCTGCAGGGCCACAACCCACGATTAGCACATCTACTTTGTTTGGAAGATCGACAATTGGAGGAATATCGGCCGGTTCTCGAGCGGCATCCGGAATCTGATAGTTTCCGGGTTTAAACCCATTCAGGTGGAATTGCATGACTTAAGTTTCCTTATCCAAGGTACTATTTTATTGCCTTTTATCTAATACAATTCTATATGAATAAAGCGCCAGTTATGCTGCCGCGTTGATAATTTTTATTGATGTATATGCGGCCTGGGTAACAGCGACCTGTTCTTAAGTCGCCCAATATCGCCAGCCAAATGATCGGCCATAAAACACTCTATAGCCGCTGATCCGAGCATCTCACCCCGCATGCAGAGTCGATAACATAATATCTAAAGGTCGCTTATTCAGGCCAAAACGGCTGTCTTAATTCCGTTTTCAAGACCTTGCCCGCTGCAGATAAAAGCAATGCTTCAGCGATGAAAATAGAAGTCGGGCACTCGCATTGATTAACAGACAGCCCAGATGAGGATTTTAACTATATAAGCCAGTCGCTTAGTGACGCTACCATCCTCGGACCGACAGTAATCGACAGTAACGTGCTTTCGTTACGGCACACACGCCACAAGTTACTGTTTCAACAATACTCGTAAAAATTCAGTAACGTATCTCAAAAGTTACGTTATTAACTAATATTAGTATCCTATAGGGTACTATTTAGTATTAATAACGATCAATA
>CAZUMV010000087.1:0-10703 GCA_964621435.1 uncultured Thiotrichales bacterium
TGCACGGCCGGCCTGCGCGAGCGACACGTCAGGATCAACAGTGATAAAGCAATTTAGTGACGAGTGCCGGGATATCCGGGATAAAAAATGCTCGGTGAGTTCGACGCTTGAAAATTCGCCCGCCGTCAATCCGGCACTTAAGCTGCTTATACTCTTACGATGCAACATGAATGATGTTCTCAGTTATCGATGACTTTAGGAACCAGATAGAGATTATCGGCTGTCTGCGGCGCTAAATCCTGATATTTCTCACGCTGATCTTCTTCGGCAACCATATCTGCCCTAAGACGCTGAACAATGTCTAATGGGTGTGCCATCGGTTCGACATCGGCGTTCTCAACCTGATTCATTTGCTCAACCAGATCAAAAATACTGGACAAATGGCCGCGCATATCTGAAATCTCTTGCGGGTCAATATGCAGGCCCGCTAATCGCGCTATTTTTTTAACATCCTGATCGTCAATTTCCATGGTCGATGCTCTATTTTTTATATGTTTGACCGGCTACATAGCCTGGCCGGTAAAAATCGTTGCTTCGGAGTGTGAACCAGTATCTTCAGACAAATTCAATTCCAGTTGGTATGATACCTCAGGTTGCATATAATATGCGCTCTTCAAGCCATCAATTTCTAACGAGAATTCGTCGAATGTTCAAATCCCTGTTTGGTCTGTTTTCAAGTGACCTGTCTATAGATCTTGGCACCGCCAATACACTCATCTACATGAATGACAAGGGCATTGTTCTGGATGAGCCGTCTGTGGTCGCCATCCGACGAGATCCGACTACCGGGGCGCAAAAAGTTGAGGCGGTCGGTATCGAAGCCAAAAAAATGCTTGGCCGCACCCCTGAAAACATTGTCGCGATCCGACCAATGAAAGACGGTGTGGTGGCGGATTTTACGCATACCGAGAAAATGATTCAGACTTTTATCAAAAAAGTCCACAAGGGCAGTTTTTTTAGCCCGCGCGTGGTGGTTTGTGTGCCATGTGGCGCTACCGAAGTTGAACGGCGCGCGATCAAAGAATCCACCATGGGTGCTGGCGCAAGAAAAGTATATTTGATTGAAGAGCCAATCGCGGCCGCTCTCGGCGCCGGTATTCCCATCGACGAAGCCAGTGGCTCAATGGTACTGGACATTGGCGGTGGCACCTCGGAAGTCGCGGTCATGTCTTTAAACGGCATTGTCTTCTCTGACTCGGTGCGCGTTGGTGGTGATCGATTTGACGAAGCGATCATAAATTATATCCGTCGCAACTACGGCATTTTGGTCGGAGAAGCGACTGCTGAAAAAATCAAACATAACATTGGCTCAGCCTACCCCGGTAAAGAGTTACTGGAAATTGAAGTACGTGGTCGGAACTTGTCAGAAGGTGTACCACGAAGCTTCACCATCAATAGCAATGAGGTTCTCGAAGCGTTGCAGGAATCACTATACGGTATCGTTAGCGCTGTCAAAACAGCGCTGGAACGCACCCCGCCCGAACTCGCATCAGACGTCGCAGATCGCGGCATTGTTCTTACCGGCGGCGGCGCATTACTACGAAATATAGACCGTTTGCTAATGGAAGAAACCGGCATCCCAATTATTATCGCTGACGACCCGCTAACCTGTGTTGCCAGAGGTGGCGGCCGCGTATTGGAAATGATGGAACAGAAGGGACCGTCTTTCCTGTCCAACGAATAACCGACAAAGTACTTTGGTGGTACCGCCGGCATGAAAAAATCACTGTTTTTACCCGGCCAGGGCGAAGGTACCCGATTTATTGTGCTGATTATTTTATCTCTGGTTCTCATGTTCATGGACATGCGCTTACCCTGGATGACCACGGTACGAGGATATGTCGCCACCATCATCTACCCATTGCAACGCATCGTCGACCTGCCCGGAAGACTTATTAGCGACACCTCCAGCGTCTTGCAAGGAAGAGAAAACCTACAACAAGATAATAAAAGTCTGTACACCGAGAACCAACAACTTCGGCGCCAGTTACTAAAGTACGAAGCCGTAGTAGCAGAAAACAAACGCTTGTGGACTTTACTCCAGTCTGCGCCAAAGACGGATCGTGCATCAATTGTGGGGCGCTTGCTAGCGATTGATATGACCCCTTACCAACAAAAAGTAACCATTGACCGCGGCAGCAAACACGGCATCAAAACGGGCACACCATTTGGTGACGGTAACGGCATGATGGGTCAAATCACACGGGTTTTTTATTTGCATTCGGAAGGCCTGCTAATTTCCGACCCAACGCATGCGATCCCGGTCAGGCTGTTACGTAATGACTTGAGAAGCGTCGCGCTCGGCACGGGTTACACAGACCGCTTGGACTTACTTTATCTTCCAGCCAATTCAGATGTTATGGTTGGCGATATGTTGGTCACCTCCGGTTTGGGGCAACGCTTTCCCGCCGATTACCCGGTCGGGCGAATTGACTCGGTCAACAAATCCGGTGAAGAAATTTTCGCCACGGTTTCTGCTGCACCCTTGGCACGACTAGATAAGAGTACCGAGGTCTTGCTGTTTTTAGACGAGATCGCGCTTCTGGATACCACCACGGGTGCAGCAACAGAACTGGTTGGCGATAATCTGGATACTCAAAACACCCCGAACACGACCGCTACCGATGGACAACGCTAGTGAAAGGTGACCGAAAGCTCAAGATCATCAGCTTATTATTGGCATTGTTCTTAACCATTCTGCCATTACCGGTGTGGGCCGTCGCCTACAGACCTAACTGGATTCTGCTAGTGGTCGTGTTTTGGATTGCCTATGCACCCGACAGCCTCGGGATTACAATAGTCTGGATATTAGGGATCTGTTTGGACTTGCTTAGTGGTACAACTTTGGGTCAACACCCAATCTCGTTGATGGTATGTGCATTTATTTTAATTTTGACGCAACAAAGCTTTAAGCTTTACCCAATCACCAAGCAATGCGTCGTAATGGCATTTATTACGCTAATATACCTCGGCATTACCCGTTGGCTATTTGGTGATATACCAGTTATCGATGACTGGACGTTTTTAGGCTCGGCGATCAGCACTGCCATATTGTGGCCATGGGTTTTCGTGTTGCTTCGCGAGATCCGGAGAAACAGTCTGTCATCAGAGCTGAGCTAAAACAAAATGTCGCGGCAAGCACTTGCTCTTGGAGTAAAAACAAAAACCGCCGCAACTTTGCTTGCTTGGATTACTGCGCAAACACTTTATTAATCAGCTGATCCGCACGACCTTGATCCCAACTGGAAATATAATCAATCAGTGGTTTCGCATCTTGCTTGCGATCGCCCTCGATCATTAAAGTCGCTGCTTGCTCATAAGCGTCAAGTGTCTTCTCTACTTGCCCCGATTGCAGCAGCATGTTTCCATATTCCGATAATAAGTCTGCATTAGATGACTCCGCACTTATTAATTCGTTATACAAGGTATCGGCTTGTGCGTACTCGCGGTTCCAAAATGCGCGGCGCGCGTCAGTAAGTTTCTGCATATCGGCCGCTACGACTTTAACCGGCGCTGGCGGCGGCGGCACAGAATCTGTTTGCTCTGAAACCACGCTGGCTGCTGGTTCCATCTCTTGTTCGATTTTCTTATTGTCTTGTACAGCAACTTCACTTTCGGTTTCTGTTGCTGCCACAACCGCGGACTCGGCTTCAACAACTTCCACGTTATCGTCTTCGGCAACAACCTCCGCATCAGGTTCAATCACCACCTCGCTGCTATCTTCTGCAACAACCTCGGGTTCAGTATCTTTATCTTTTTTACCACCAAACAAGCCCAGGAAACCTCCCGACTTTTTCGGTTGTTCCTGCTCGACTACTTCTTGTTGCGCAACGACTTCCTTTTGCTGAACAATTTCACCCGCTTCTACTACCACTGCATCTTCAGCTTCGCTTTTTGTTTCGACAGGCTCAACTAAAGCAACTTGAGGCTTGGCCTCAGCAACGTCCGCGGCACGGATTTCGATCTCTTCAGCACTGCTATCTTGCTCGCCGCTCACGGCTTCAATTACTGGTGCAGCAGCAATGACAGTTGCGGCTGCGGCGGCTTCTGGAGTGGATATCACGGCTGTTTCTTCTTCAGAGCGCTTGAATATTCGAGAGAATATTGAAGGGCTGTCAGCTTCATTGGCATCTACTGACTCAGCAACCTGCTCACCAGCACTGATAACTGTAGCTTCCGAACCTGGTTCAGATGTACTTTCGTGGGTTTCGGTTGTGTTGGTAACAACTTCGACAGCGCTCTCCTCGGTCTCGTCCGCTTTGGTCGAGGACTCCACGATCGCAGCTTCAATGGCGACGTCTTCGGTAATCGCCTCGGTCGCCACAATTTCAGCTGCGGCATTATCAGTCGGCTCTATCAGCTCTTGCGATGGCGCTGCTGAATCCATGGCGGCAACAGCGACCTTGTCTTTTACTGCTTTAATCGGTGCAGTAACTGCGTTCTTTGACGGTAATTCCACATCGGCAACAGATTTTGAACCAAATATTCCATTAAACAAAAAATAAAGCAGCGCTAAGCCCAGTGCTATGGCCATAGGGTTAGCCTCGCGATAAAGTGCCTTTAAAAAATACATCTATACATCTCCATTGTTGCGATTTGAATTTAGATATAGTCCGCCATGCAGTCTGCTGGCAGGAAAGAAAGTATGCACTAATTGCTTTATTGCTTCAGCACGAAACCGCAATATTAAGTTAAAATTAACATCCACATACACACTATTGCCACGATTGCATATTGTAACTAATGGAGCACTATAAATGAGCGTAGACACACAGACCCAAATTGAGGCCGCCGCCTTCAGACGGCTGATTAAGCACCTCGATACCCATAAAAAGGAGGTGCAAAACATTGATTTGATGATCACCGGCAATTTTTGCCGCAATTGCCTGGCAAAGTGGTACAGTGCCGCCGCGGAACAGTTCGACCAACCCATCGACTATGAGAGCGCCCGGGAAATAATCTATGGCGAACCGTACGATCAATGGAAAACCAAATACCAACAACCTGCAACGCCAGAGCAACTTAGCGCCTATGAACAACGACCCCAGGGAAACCTCCTACCTAAAAAATAGCGATGAACTGCAGGCTTTTTGCCGCGCCCAAAACACGCCGGACAGCATTGGGTTTGACACCGAGTTTTTGCGGGTAAAAACCTATTTCCCCAAAGCATGTTTATTTCAGGTCGCGACCCGAGACGCTCTGGCACTCATAGATGTTCTAACTATCGATGATCTCGACCCGCTTACTGAATGGCTGGTCGATCCGGATATCAAGATAATCATGCATGCAGCCGGACAAGACCTAGAACTTCTGCACCACCTGATTGGCACACTGCCACGCAATATTTTTGACACCCAAATCGCGAATGCCTTTTTAGCTGAGGACGGTCAATTAGGCTACGCCGGCCTAGTTGAGCAGCAACTAAATATACAACTGGAGAAAAGCCAATCCAGAACAGATTGGTCGCGGCGCCCGCTTTCCGAAAAACAGTTGGAGTATGCGATTGATGATGTGCGCTACCTGCATGAGTTAATGGAAAAATTAGAAGTAAAGCTCGAACAAAGCAATATGCAGGACTGGTTTGAACAAGATTGCGCAGCACTGGAGTCGATGACGTTCTTGCCGAATGCGGACGACTTACTCGGCCGGGTCAAAGGGAAAAATAATCTCGGTGCCCAACAACTAGCAGTATTAAGGCAGCTCGCCAGCTGGAGAGAGCAACATGCGATTCGAAAAAACTTACCGAGACGCTGGCTCATTCCGGATGAAACGCTAATTTTAATAACAGAACATCTTCCGGACTCGATTGCGACCCTTAGCGCTATCGAAAACATACCAGCAAAACTCGTTGATCGATACGGTGCAGAATGTGTCGCTCAAATTGATCAGGCCCGGCAACTACCTGCTACACAATGGCCAAAAATAAGCGCGCGACCCTCAGCTCAAGAGAAAGCCATATTCAAAGCATTACAAAAACGTATCGGTAGTGCGGCTAAAAATAATGGTCTACAAGCGGGTTTGATTGCGTCCAGAAAAGTAATTCAGGGCTTCATTGATAACCAACCCGATAACAAATTACAGCAAGGTTGGCGGTACGACTTGATTGGCCGCGAGCTACGAGAACTGCTAGCCACGAGTTAATCCTCACGGCTTGATTTGTTACGGCGCAAGCCTTGCTCAAAATGCGCTAGCGCCGCGCCACTATCGATTGCGTGCCGTAATCTCTGCGCTGCTTTTGCAATGGTTTTTTCCAAACCACTACTAAACAATGCTAAAGCACCAGACAGCACTAATGATTGGTACGCGGCATTTTTTTCACCATTCAAAGCTGCCAAACTACTGGCCATTAATGCTGTTATCGTTTTTTCCAAAGGCATCGTTTTCTCAATCAATCCGGTAACCAAAATATCGCCCGGCTTTATCTCCTGCGTCGTTTCGGCTCCGGCATCATGATAACTATACAACGTTATACTTTGGTGCAACGGCGGGATCACCCCGCCCTCATAGCCTTTGTAAGTCGCAGAATGATCGAAGCCGGCATTACGCGCGAGTTGTAAATAGATCGCGGGATAAGCGGTATGCACATGGCCCGTTACCAAGACAGTTTTACCAGAGGCTGCAAAAGGTTTATGCACGCGCTCCAGCGTGGCCAAGGCAGTACGTTTTATCATTCGGTTTCGTAAATTATTCAGACTCGCAAGTTCCGGATGAAAATTTTCAAGACTAACAAATGCCCAGCCGACATCTTTGGCCTCAAGAAGATCCACCAACGCACTCGACTGTGCATTACAATCATAGCCAAGACTAGACAATACTTGCGCCTGGGTAACCCCATACTTCGGCCCGATTTCATGCACCCCGTGACTAAAACTTGGCAAACCACACGCTGCCAGGGTCGCAGGCAAAAAGGTCGAAACCGGTGTTGATCGCCGCAGACCGTCGTACGGGTCGGACAACGCCAATAGAGTCGGCAAATCGACTGGCGCGGTATTTATTCGACTCATG
This sequence comes from uncultured Thiotrichales bacterium, assembly GCA_964621435.1. Lineage (GTDB taxonomy): Bacteria > Pseudomonadota > Gammaproteobacteria > CAZUMV01 > CAZUMV01 > CALIRD01. The sequence goes on from CAZUMV010000087.1 coordinate 7,006, forward strand.
ACCGCATCCTGGAGCCCCAGGTTCTCGGACATCGTCTCACGCTTCATTCGCAATGCAATCAAAAACACTGCTGCTTGGACTTCATCAGCCTCGCCGTCGAGAATAAATGACATCGCGGCATAGGCTTCTGCGCGGCTAAGGTCGCGACTATATTCATAGCCTGTAGCAACCTTCTGAATACACGCTGCCAACATTGCAGCACCGGTACTAGGCAAAACACACCCCGCTGACTATTTCTTGCGGCGCCACTGGCACGTCCCTCTGTTCTGGTAGATAACCGTAAGTTATTATTTTATTTACCTTTATTGGTCGAATTGGATACCCTCGCTACATTATAAACAAGACCCACTTTGATTACATTGCCGCAACGCATGCGAAACAGTATAGTTTACGGGGGTTAGAGGAACTGGTGATCATCGAGGATGTCCTAAAAGTAATGATGAAATATATGGGTTTCGGGTGGCGATCGATCAAACAGCACGGGCGGCGATGCCTGACTGTGGTTACGGTCGGTCTTTTGGTCAGTGGGCCTGCTTGGGGTTATTTGCCCGATTTGGGAGATCCAGCAAGCGCCATCATCACGCCGGAGGAAGAATATCTTCTCGGTCAGCAGTTGTTAGTCGACGTACGGAACCAGTTACCAATGATCGACGATGCGGAACTCAATTATTATTTGAGCAACCTCGGCTCACAACTGCTGAACGTCAGCGAAAATACCAATTTCCCGTTTACCTTTGCGATTGTCGACGACGACCAGCTAAACGCATTTGCGATGCCCGGAGGAATTATTGTTTTACACCGGGCGATCATCGAAACGTCCGAATCGGAAGGTGAATTAGCCTCGGTCGTTGCACATGAAATCGCACACGTAACGCAAAGGCATATGGCTAGAATGTTCCAAAGTTCTAAAGGTCTGAGCTTAAAAACAGCTTTAGGTGTACTAGCGGCGATATTAATCGGTACGCAAGACAGCGAAGCTGGACAAGCAGCGTTATACGGCACTATGGCAGCTGGCCAGAGTGAGCGGTTGGCATTTACCCGTGAGAATGAACGCGAAGCTGACCGTATCGGAAGGGAGATCCTCAAACGAGCCAAATACGACGTTAACGATATGTCGAAGTTCTTCACACGCCTCAAACAGGCCAGCTTGAGTAATCCCGACGCAATATTCGAGTTTTTGCGCACACATCCACTAACCGACCAACGTATCGCCGACAGTCTCATCCCGCATGGTGAGCATAAATATGAAATTCTTGATCGCGACGAAATTGAATTCAAATTCGCCCGTGCGCGAATAAAAGCACTGTACCAAAGACCTGACCTGCGCCGGAAAAGTCTGCACGCAGAGATAGACATAAATGCCACACCTGATGAAATTTATATGGTCGCCTTGCAGAATTTCTTAGCTGGCAATTTCAACAAATCTTCTGCACTGCTAAAGACATTGCGTGAGCCATTTGCATCACTATTAGCAGTGGAACTTTTGAACGCACGCATCCTCGCCGGCAACAATAACAACAAAGCGGCACTGAACAAATTAACCGAACTGGATGCACTCTACCCAGACAACCCCGCGATTATGGAAGAGTTAAGCAGGGTTTGGATCGATAACGGCGAATCACCAAAGGCCTACAAGCTGCTGAATAAATATGCCCGCCTGAAAGATATCGATATAAACTTGCTTAAATTAAAGGCCGAAGCGGCACGACTCATTGGCAAACGCGGTAATAGTCACGAAGCATTAGCTGAGTATTACTATTATAGTGGTGATGTTGTGCGGGCGCTGGAACAAGTCAAAATCGCATTAGGGCAAGCCGATATTTCAAAGATTATGCGCGCCCGGCTGGAACAAAATGTCTCCGACCTGGGCCCGGTCGTGAAAAGAATTCTAAAAAAACAAAGACGCAATACCGAAAGGTCTCAGCTAGCACCCGAAATAAGCGCTTCGATCGCCCCCCGATAACCATACGCAAGCGCGGGAAACGCACTTTAGCCGACACTAAAGTGTGACCAATTCCCGAAAGTAGCCGACATACGGTCGATTTTTCCAAATAAACGTTCGACTAAAGCGTCATCTTGCGTCACCATGTAACTTGGGCGTCCGCATGGAAGTAGAGGCTTAAAATTCTATTTACGTGGGAGATTGAACATGAAGACTGCATGGTCTTTAATCGCTATTTTAATTCTATTTGCCAATCATGCCCATGCTGGCAAATTTGACCCGCTGAATGCCTCCGAACGGGAACTTTCCCGGAACGCTGCAAACAAACACAATTCCGATGCAAACCAAAGAAATAGCAAAGACGGTTTTAGCAGCATACTCCGAAAAAAGTCTCTACCAAAGTACAAATTTTTGCTGGCAGAAAGACACCGGGCGAATAAAGGCGCTAGCGATACTGACCTCCGGCTAGCTGATGTATATTGGTACGATTACTCCAGCGACACATTACTCGTTAACGTCGTTGATCTGGCGAATAAATCGATTGTAACTTCCAGCACCTCGCAAGGTACCCAACTGCCGTTGACTGAGGATGAGTTGGGCGACGCCGTCGAGCTACTATTTGCCGACCCATTCACACGCGAACGGGTCGCTGAGGAGTATAAAAAAACCACTGGAAACCCGCTAAGTGATTACAACAGTCAGATAGAAATAAGAGCGTTTGTTTTTCATGCGGAAACGGCCTCTGGCCAACTCCAGCCAGGCAGTATTAATTGCGGCATCAATCGCTGCGCTCAAATGATGATCTATACGCCCGATAACTTGGCCATCGACATCATGCCGATCGTAAATCTTTCCAAACAAAAAATAACCGACATCCTGGCGAGCTTCTAAATTGTCGTTTAATTTAAAAATAAACAGGGCTTTTGCATGATAAATACCGGACTCCTTAGATCCCCACTGTATCTACTTGTCATTCTTGTGATCTCAGGTTTTTCTGCGAACGCATCTGCAAGACCGAGCGCCGGTACCTGCGATGCGGAACACAGCATATCGATGGCACTGCCAACCAACGCGAGCTGGAGCATGTGTTGGAGCAAAAACGATGCCGCTGGCGTTGTGTTTTCGAATATTGTCTACACCACACCAGATGGCAATAGCCGGCGTGTATTGGGCGACCTGCAGCTGTCGCAAATTGAAATGCAATATGACGATGGCGCAACCGCGGATTACTTGCTTACCGATTTTGGCCTCGGAAACAACCTTGTTTCGCAAAACCAGAACACTTGCGAGAACGGCAATATATTGGACGAAGGTGGAACCGGAATCATGTGCACAGAGCAAATCAGGCGCGGCTATATGTACAAATATTACTCTGTCTCTGCACAATCCTATGCCTTGCAAATACGCAGCACAAGTGAAATTAACGGCACGACTATCACCCAACGTTGGCAGTTTTTTGACACAGGTGATATCACTACAGCGGTTGGATTGAGTGGACAATTACAATCCTTTAGCGCAGCCGAGCATGGCTGGAAGGTCAATACAACCGACTACGCAACCGGCTTCACATTAACGCCTATCTGGCGTATGGACTTCGATATAGGTAATGACCCGAACGATGACTCAGTCATCGAAATTGAAAGCCGGCCAACGGATGAGCGTAGAAAAAAAGTCCTGGTCAGAACCACCCTCGAAACCGAGGCCGCCAGACCACTAGATTTCGAAAACAAACGATTTTGGCAAATCATTGATGGCA
>CAZUMV010000088.1:0-10681 GCA_964621435.1 uncultured Thiotrichales bacterium
TCTGATAGCCGTTTTTTGCGAGCGTCTCGATGACTGTGGGTTGTTGTTCAAAGCCATGTTCCAGTACCAACATGCCTCCGGCCTTGAGGTGATCTTTAGCGTCTTTGGTGATTTGGCGGATTGCCTCTAGTCCATCCGCGCCACTTGCCAGTGCTTGTAATGGTTCGTGTTTTATATCAGTGTTTTCAAGGTGCGGGTCGTCTTCAGAGATATAAGGTGGATTGCTCATAATCGCATCTTGTTTTTGTCTTAGTGGCGCACACCAATCGCCCATAAAAAATTCGATATTTTTAATATCCAGATTGTCGGCATTATGCTTGGCGATTGCCAATGCCGGTTTGCTTATGTCCACGGCGGTTACCTGACAATCAGGGCGTTCGTGCGCCAGGGCAATTGCCAGCGCGCCGCTTCCGGTACCCAGATCAGCTATTCTTGCTGGCGCTTTGGATAGCCGCTGCAACACTTCTTCCAGTAGTGACTCGGTGGCGGGCCGGGGCACTAATACCTCGGGAGTCACTTTAAGCGACAGTGACCAAAATTCTTTGCTACCGGTGATATACGCAATCGGTTTCCCTGCGCATCGTTCATTTATCGCAGATTCTAGCGCTTCGAGGTGCCGGTCTGACAAAATTTCTTCAGGCCACGTGTACAGATAACTTCGTGGTTGACCAAGTACGTGGCCGAGAAGAATCTGGGCTTCCAGCTCAGGAGTTTCAGTGCTGGTTTCAAGCTTTACGCGTGCATCAAACAACGCTTGTTTGATATCTATCCGAGGCATATCGAGTGAATTTATCCGTCTTCACCGAGTGCGGTAAGTAACTCTGCTTGATGTTCTGTGACCAGGGGCTCAACTAATTGTTGCAGATCGCCGGAGATGATTTCATCGAGCTTGTATAAGGTGAGATTGATACGGTGTTCTGTGACCCGGCCTTGAGGAAAGTTGTAAGTGCGGATTCTTTCCGATCGGTCGCCGGAGCCGACCAGTTGTTTGCGCATTGCGGATTCTTCGGATTGTTGTTTCTGAATCTCGGCATCCATTAATCTGGCTTGCAGTACCGACATCGCACGGGCCTTGTTCTTGTGTTGGGAACGTTCGTCCTGACACTCTACAACGACCCCGGTTGGTATGTGGGTCAGACGTACCGCCGAGTCGGTTTTGTTTACGTGCTGTCCGCCAGCACCGGAGGCGCGATAGGTATCGATCCTGAGGTCTGCTGGATTAATGTCGATCTCTTCAACTTCGCTAGGCTCGGGCATGATTGCGACGGTAGCTGCCGACGTGTGCACTCGACCCTGCGATTCGGTTTCCGGAACCCGTTGTACACGGTGCGCTCCGGATTCAAATTTTAACTTCGAGTAAACGTTCTGGCCGCTAATTCTAGCGATGATTTCTTTAAATCCACCCTGATCGCCTTCATTTTGGCTTAGTATCTCGACTTGCCAACGCTGTTTTTCAGCAAATCGGTTGTACATCCGAAAGAGTACGCCACCAAACAGGGCGGCTTCGTCGCCGCCAGTGCCGGCACGAATTTCCAGGAAAACGTTGGCGCTATCGTGTTTGTCTTTCGGGATCAGATGTTTGATTAGATCGGCTTCATATTGCTCGATCTGTTCGCCGAGTTCGTTTATTTCGGCTTGCGCCATTTCCCGCATTTCCTGATCATCTTCTTTTAGCATTTGTTGTGCGTCACTAAAATTCGATTGCGCGTCCTGATAGGCATTCCAGGTTTTGCTCAAGGGTTCGAGTTGGCTATATTCCATAGATAGCTCACGAAACCGGTTTTGATCTGCAATGGTATCCGGATCTGCCAATAGGGCGGTGATTTCTCCAAAACGTTCAGCCAAACTTTCCAGCTTTACCTGCATTGATGCTTTCATATTATTTGTTCAGTTTGAACAGGCGTTTGGCAGCCTGTAATAAAGATTCGTCCCCTTCACGCGCAGCGTGATTGAGTGCCTGGGTCGGGTTATGGATAAGCTTGTTGGTGAGCGCGTCAGCGAATTTGCTGAGCACTTCTTCCGGCGGTTTTCCCTGCGCCAGTAACTGCCGATGTTTTTCCAAAAGCTGCTCTCTTTGGCTGTTAGCCAGGGTGCGTAAATCAATCAAAGTGTCATTTCGCGACTGACTACGCAGCCAACCCAGAAAATCGTCCAGCTCATGCAGCAGGAGCGCTTCAGCTTTGGCGGCAGCATTACGACGCGCTTTGAGATTGTCACTTACAACGTTTTGCAGATCATCAACGGTATACAGATAGATATCGTCAAGTTTGGCAACCTGTGGTTCAACGTCACGCGGCACTGCGATATCAACAATAAAAATTGGTTTTCGCCGGCGTTGCTTTAAGGCGCGTTCAATAGCGCCCTTGCCAATCACGGGTGTCGGGCTGGCGGTTGAACTAATCACAATATCGGTATCAGGTAACCGTTCACTGATATCGGCCAGAGAGATAGCTTCCGCGTCGAACCGGCTGGCCAGGCTTTGCGCGTTACTCAGAGTGCGGTTCGCAATTATCATGTTCTTGATGCCGCGGCTCTGCAAATGGCGCGCTGCCAGTTCTATGGTCTCGCCCGCGCCGATCAACAATACAGATTGTTTTTTTAAGTCCGTAAATATACGTTCTGCCAGTGATACTGCAGCGTACGCAATCGAAACAGGGCTATCACCGATGGCAGTTTCAGTGCGGACTTTTTTGGCGCTCGCAAAACTATGCTGAAAAAGCCGGTCCAGGTATTTGCCGAGACTTTGATTGGCGACGGCATCTTGGTAAGCGGTTTTGAGTTGCCCTAAAATTTCGTTTTCACCAAGAATCATAGAGTCGAGGCCACAAGCTACTCGCAGTATGTGGTGAATTGCTTCAGCGTCATGGTATTCATACAAATGTTGGTTTAGCGTAGCCGCCTCGAATTTGCGGTGGTCAGCCAACCAGGTGCCAAGGTCTTTGCTGTTGGATTTATGGTTCGACCAACAGATCATCTCGGTGCGGTTGCAGGTTGAGAGAACCGCGGCTTCCTCGATGCCGGTTATAGCGCGTATAGAATTGAGAGAATCACGAATATCATCAGGAGAGATCGCAATACGTTCTCGTACCTCGACCGGGGCAGTGGTGTGATTAAGACCGACAGTGATCAATGACATTACTGGATTCGTACAACCAAATTATCGTAAATGTATTGTACCTTAAGCGCGTTTAGACTTGTCACACCCATTTACAACTCGAGTTGGAATTTGCCGACAAAAAACTATCTGATGCAATTTTTTTGCCCTTTAGTGGTCGAAATCAGGACCACTCGGCGCAATTATTTGGGATTATTGATATCCTCGAGTGATAATTCGGGACAAACGGTTCAACTGTAACTACCTGGCCCGAGCTCAATCAACAATACACGAACAAATAAATGGCGAGTATGCGATGGAATTTAAAGCCTATAAAAAATTTACGATTAACGTCCGCACAGGTTTATTTCTCTTAGCCGGTCCGTTTTTTCTCGGTGCTTGTGCGACCAATATATCGGAGCCGCGCCTCCAGCTTGAATCTTTCGATTCGCGAACCGGACCAGTATCGGCCGAATCAGGTCAGCGCGGCGATGCGATATATGAAATTTTAGTTGGTGAGTTTGCCGGGCGCGATGGAAATTTCAATAGCGCTGCCGAGCACTATGCCAACGCGAGTGAGCTTAGTGACGATATTGATGTTGCCGAGCATGCAGCAAAAGTTGCGTTATATGCGCGGGACTTTGTCGCGGCCGAGCGTGCCATTGAACGCTGGTCAACGTTGGCGCCAGAAAGTACAGCCGCGGGTGAACTGTCAGCGGTGATTGCTACCCGTAAGGGCGATATTAATAAAGCTTTTAATATTTTAAAGTCCATTGTCGACAGCAATACAGAAGACGAAGCCTATCGTATTGTGGAGAAAGTCATATACAGTGCCAGCGAGGAAGAAAGTCAGTTTTCTTTGGCGCGAATGATTCATTTACAGTATCCCGAGACGCTACGAGCGCAGCGGATCTTTGCCCGTTTGGCATTGCGTCAATCCAAGTTCGGGCTTGCGTTAGCAGCTTGTGAAAAAGCCATCGCAATCGACCCGACTGATACGCGCAGTCACTTGTTAAAAAGTCAAATTCTTTTGGCGGCCGGCGATAGTAAACGCGCCCTGGAGACAATGGAAGTACTGTTGGCTCAAGATCCCGGGAATACCGATATGCGGCTCGAATATGCGCGTATGTTAGTGCAAGCGCGCGAATACGATCGGGGATTAAGCGAATTTAGCCGGGTATTGCAGAAAGAGCCGGGCAATGCCGATGTACTTTATAGTGTCGCGATTCTCGAATATGAACTGGATAAAAAGTCGCAGGCGATTGTACATTTTCAACAGTTGGTCGGAACTGAGTCACACAGTGATGAAGCGCACTATTATTTGGGATTATTGCATAAGGATGATCACGAAAAAGCGGGCAACTACTTTGCACGCGTGAATGGTGGCGAATACTATCTGGAATCACAGGTTCGAGTTGCTGACCATTTGGCTAAATCAGGTCAGCGCGAAGAGGCGCGTCAACATTTAACCCGCATCCGCAACGTACAGCAAAATGACGGCCTTAAAGTCCGTCTATATATGGCAGAAACGCGGTTGTTGCGCGAACAGCAGCGCTATCCGGAAGCATTGGCTCTTTTCACTGAAGCGTTGGTCCAGTTTCCCGGTAACATCGATTTGTTGTACGCGCGTGGTATGACCGGCCAGCAAGCCGGAGATCTTGGGGTTTTGGAGCGCGATCTTAAAGCCATTATTAAACAACAGCCTGATAATTCAATGGCATTGAACGCTTTGGGTTACACTTTGGCTGACCAAACTGACCGGCTTTATGAGGCTTTTGAATTAATTAGCAAAGCGCTGAGTCTCAATCCGGAAGAACCGGCAATTATTGATAGCATGGGTTGGGTCTTATACCGGCGCGGCGACTTAAGTGGGGCAGAGAAGTATTTGCGCAAAGCCTGGAGCAAGATGAACGACCCTGAAGTAGCGAGTCACCTGGCGCGGGTTCTAATCGATTTGGGTGCCCGTATGGAAGCCAGCGAAACGCTTAAAAAGGCATTGTTAGTAGACCCGGAAAACACTGTTTTGCTTGAGTTACAAAGAATAATTAACACCGAGCAGCCAGATAGTTAATAATACGTTAAGTGATGCAAAGATTTTTCAGGAAGTTTTGATGACCAATTTGCGCCATTTGATATGGCTAAGTGTCCTGATGTTTGTGGTAACAGCCTGCGCAACCACCACGGGAACCGACAGCTACACTCCGATTAATAGCATTGAACAACAACGTATTACGCAGTTGCGTCGTACTAATCTCGAGCCTATTAACACCTGGAACATCAAAGGCCGCCTCGCGATCACCTACGCCGATGACGGTTTTACCGCCGGCTTGAACTGGAAGCAATACAAAGACCAGTTTACGATTTCTTTAATAGATCCCTTGGGTCGGACTGCGGCGCGTCTTAACGGCAATGATATCGGTGTTGAGCTTGCCGCACAGGGCAAAACGTATAAGGCACGTAACGCGGCAGAGCTGATGCGGGCAAATCTTGGTTGGGCTTTACCACTGGACAGCCTGTATCACTGGAGCAAAGGCATTCCGGACCCCAATCATTCTTTAACTGCGGTTGGCTATGACACGGTGGGTCGACCAATAACCCTTATTCAGGATGGTTGGCAAGTGGATTTCAAGCGTTATTCCAATGACGAAGTTCTGGCTTGGCCTCGTCATATCAGTATTATTCGGCCAGACTTCAAGGCCAAACTGGTTATAAGCTCTCGTAACTAGATATGTTGCCGACAAATTTGCAACACTGGTTGGCGCCGGCCAAGCTAAATTTGTTTTTACTGGTATTGCGCCGCCGCCAGGATGGCTACCATAATCTACAAACCATGTTTCAGTTACTCGAATATGGTGACACCTTGGCATTCTCGGTGCGTCAGGACGGCGGTCTGCGTCGTCAAACCGATTTTCCCGGTGTCGCTGAAAGTGAAGACTTATGTGTGCGGGCTGCGGACGTGTTGCAGCGCGAATCCAATACGTCATTGGGTGTAGATATTTTTCTTGATAAAAAAATACCTGTTGGCGGTGGTCTGGGTGGAGGTAGTTCTGATGCTGCCACAACCCTGGTAGCGCTTAACCAGTACTGGAGTTGTGGCTATAACAAGGACGAATTAGCAGCCATGGGGCGTGAATTAGGCGCTGATGTACCCGTTTTTGTTTATGGTGCCAGTGCCTGGGCGGAGGGTATTGGTGACAAGTTGACCCCGGTTAGTTTGCCTAAGCGTTGGTATATTGTGATACAACCGAACGTGGCAGTGAGTACTAGTACAATATTTAACGACCCGGAATTGACACGGGACTGTCATCCCATCACAATAGCGGACTTTATCGCGGGTGGATCTGAGAACGTCTTTCAGCCACTGGTGAGTAGTCGTTATCCTGAAGTTAAGGAAGCTATTAGTTGGTTAGAACCGTTTGCGCCAGCTAAAATGACAGGAACAGGAAGCTGTGTGTTTGCAGCATTGGAGTCGCGGAGTGAAGCTCGAAATATCCTTGATCAGTTACCCGCTGATTTGACTGGATTTGTTGCACCGGGCATGCAGTATTCGCCGTTGTATCTCCTATAAATAAATGGGGCGTGGCCAAGTGGTTAAGGCACCGGGTTTTGATCCCGGCATTCGTAGGTTCGAGTCCTACCGCCCCAGCCAATCTTTTGAACAGCGAGTCAGACTGTGGATATTAATGAAAGAATGATGGTCTTTGCCGGCAACGCGACACCGCGTTTGGCAGAGTCGGTTTGTGGTTATTTGGGCATGCCTGTGGGCAAATCAAAGGTCGGCGAATTTAGTGACGGCGAGATTCAGGTAGAAATTCAGGAAAATGTTCGTGGTCATGATGTTTTTCTCATTCAATCTACGTGCGCCCCGACCAATAATAACCTCATGGAGCTGTTGATTATGACCGATGCGCTGCGACGTGCATCTGCGGGTCGTATCACTGCTGTGATTCCTTATTTTGGCTACGCTCGACAAGATCGTCGGGTTCGTTCAGCACGCGTACCTATTACCGCCAAAGTGGTGGCAAATCTATTGACCGTGATCGGTGTCGATAGAATTCTTACTATTGACCTGCATGCCGACCAGATTCAAGGCTTTTTTGATATTCCTGTAGATAATATCTACGGTTCCAAGGTCATGCTTGAGCACATTATGCAGAACGTGAATGTGAATGGGGGATGGACGGTGGTTTCGCCGGATATCGGCGGCGTGGTTCGAGCTCGCGCCTTTGCGAAGAAAATGGAGGCCGAATTAGCCATCATTGACAAAAGAAGACCATCAGCCAATATGGCTGAAGTAATGAACATCATTGGTACAGTACAAGATAAACGCTGTCTCATTGTGGATGATATGGTCGACACTGCGGGTACTATGTGCAAAGGTGCCGCCGCCTTGAAGGAACATGGTGCCTCCTGGGTATCCGCCTATATTACTCACCCGGTCCTGTCCGGACCTGCCATTGATAACATTTCGAGCTCTGAAATCGACGAATTAGTGGTTACTGATACCATTCCATTGTCTGAAGACGCGGTCAATTGCCGCAAGATTCGGGTTATCAGCGTAGCGGAGATGTTGGCCGAGTCAATGCGTAGAATTAACCTCGAAGAGTCAATTTCTTGTTTGTTTGAGGAATAAGATAGGTATAATCCTCCCCCTATAAACGGGGAATTCGCTAGAAAACCCCGATTTAACACTGCATCTCTGGTCGCGGAGGTGTTTATAGCAACCGTAAGGTTGCTTTTTTGGATGCTTAACGGAGATAACTGATGAGCAATGATTTTGAACTAAACGCCGAAAAGCGTGATATGCAGGGGAAAGGTGCGAGCCGCCGCCTGCGTCATGCCGGCAAATTACCAGCCATAATATATGGCGCCGGTAAGGAGCCACAGGCAATTATGCTAAAGCATAATGAGGTGATGCATCACCTCGAGAACGAAGCGTTTTACTCACACATCCTGACTTTGAATCTAGATGACGCGCCGGAACAGGTGATTTTGCGTGATCTGCAAAGACACCCGATCAAGCCACGCATCATGCATATGGATTTTCTACGTATCAAGGCGGGTGAGAAACTACGTATGAACGTACCATTACACTTCATTGGTGATGATACTGCGCCTGGTGTTAAAGCCGGTGGTGTAATGAGCCACGTCATGACCGATTTCGAAATCGAATGTTTGCCAAAAGATCTGCCTGAGTACATTGAGGTCAATGTTGGCGATCTCGATATCGGCGACTCGGTGCACATGTTCAGCGTGCCATTGCCGGAAGGCGTGGTGCTCGTTTCTCTGATTGGTAATGAAGATGCCACTGAAGAAGAACTAAACGCCATCGATCACCCGGTTGCTTCTGTGCAACGTAAGATGATCAAAGAAGAAGAGCCAGAAGTCGAAGCAGCTGAAGGTGAAGAAGGCGAAGCCGCTGACGGTGAAGCAGCTGATGGTGATACTGGAGATACAGAAGCCAAGAGTGATGAGGGTGGCGACTAAAGCCGCCACGAAGGACTCGGCGAATGTGCCGGGTGGAATCAAGCTGATTGTTGGTCTTGGTAACCCCGGCGCAAAGTATGATCAAACCCGGCACAACGCCGGGTTTTGGTTTCTTGATGAACTCGCGCGCCAATATCAGGGTAATTTTCGATCCGAGAAAAAACTCTCGGCTAACGTTTGTAAGGTGAATATCGATGCGCAGCCGATCTGGTTGCAAAAGCCGCAAACCTTTATGAATCTGAGCGGTCGGGCGGTACAACAAATCAGCACGTTTTATAAATTCAAACCGGGGCAAATCCTGGTCGCGCATGACGAAATCGACTTACCGGTTGGAAGAATGAAATTAAAACGCGCCGGTGGTCATGGTGGCCATAATGGCTTGCGTGACATTATTTCGCATATTGGTAAAGATTTTTGGCGCTTAAGAATTGGCGTTGATCATCCGGGGGAAAAAGACGACGTGGTGGATTACGTATTGCAAAAAGCCTCTAAGAAAGAGCAGCGGGAAATAGACGCTGGTATAGATGAGGCATCGCGATTAGCATCCGATTTTGCCAGCGGCGATATGGAACACGCCATGCATGAATTACACAGTGGATAACAGGACAGATTATGGGATTTAAATGCGGAATTGTCGGGCTGCCAAACGTTGGTAAATCGACCTTGTTTAATGCCCTGACCAAGGCGGGTATTCAAGCCGAGAATTATCCATTTTGCACCATTGAACCTAATGTCGGTATCGTACCGGTACCGGATTTACGCCTGCAAAAACTGGCCGAGATTGTGAGTCCGCAAAAAATCTTGCCAACGACCATGGAGTTCGTAGATATCGCCGGATTGGTTGCGGGGGCGTCCAAGGGCGAAGGGCTTGGCAATAAGTTTTTGTCGCACATCAGAGAAACGGATGCGATCGCTCAAGTAGTGCGGTGTTTTGAAGACGACGATATCACGCATGTTTCTGGCAAAGTCGATCCTGCTGATGATATAGAGGTCATCAATACCGAGCTAACTCTGGCGGATCTTGAGGCCGTAGAAAAAGCCATTAGTCGAATCAGTAGGGTTGCCAATACGGGTGACAAAGCGGCCAAGACACAGCTAACGGTTTTAGAGAAATTAAATGCGCATCTCGGTGATGGTAAGTCGGCGCGCTCGTGCGAGATAAGCGCAGATGAGTGGGCCGAGCTAAAAGAGCTTAACCTGATCACCAGTAAGCCAATAATGTTTATTGCCAATGTTTCGGAAGATGGCTTTAAAGACAATCCTCACTTGGCGATCGTTGAGAAAATAGCGGCACAGGAAAAAGCGCAAGTCGTCGCAGTATGCGCGTCAATGGAGCAAGAAATAGCGGAACTGGAGGATGATGAAAAGCTCGAGTTTTTGCAAGAGATGGGGCTTACGGAAGCCGGTTTGGATCGCGTTATTCGCGCGGGCTATGAGTTACTCACCTTACAAACCTTCTTTACCGCCGGTGAAAAAGAAGTGCGTGCCTGGACGGTTAAGACCGATGCTACGGCACCCCAAGCAGCGGGAAGAATCCATACAGATTTTGAAAAGGGTTTTATTCGCGCCGAAGTAGTTGGCTATGACGAATATATTGAGCACAGCGGCGAGAACGGCGCTAAAGATGCCGGTAAATGGCGTCTGGAGGGCAAAGACTACTTAATGCAGGAAGGGGACGTGGTGCACTTCCGGTTCAACGTATAGAGATCGCTATGAGAACAATATTAATTATTGCGTTGCTTGCGCTGTCAGCCTGTTCTGAAGAAACACAAAATCGTATAAGCCGAGTCGGGGTTACATGGTTAGAAGGTGATTACACGGTCACCTATGCAGACGGTGCTTTCGTCAAAAGCTGGACGGTAAAAAACAGCAAGGTAACCTCTGAACCACAGAAAGGCTATTACTATTTTTGGGCAATTAACGATGCGGGCAAAAAAATCTATGTGCAAACCCCCATTGCGCGAACATTTATAGAAGAATTAAAGTAGCAACAAGTTTGATTGACCAGTTACAGCAGGTTCGATAAGCTTCACGTCTTCGTATATATGGCTAAGTAGCTCAGTTGGTTAGAGCACATCACTCATAATGATGGGGTCGGTG
>CAZUMV010000089.1:0-10675 GCA_964621435.1 uncultured Thiotrichales bacterium
CATGTCCTTGTTAAACCAACAAGAAATTAATGATTACCAAGCGCACGTTGATCCACAATGGCACATAAGTGTGCATGGAAACGGTATCGAGCGACTGGTTCGATTTAATAATTTTTATGAAACTATGACATTCGCAAACGCAGTCGCCTGGATTGCGCATTCGGAAAATCATCACCCTCGCCTGCAACTTGAATACAATCGCTGCCAAATCAGTTACACCACGCACGATCTGGGCGGTCTGACTGAAAACGATTTTATTTGCGCCGCCAAAATCGACGCTCTACTGGAATAATTTGGCCACCAAAAACGAATCTGGACAGGTTCTCGTGCGCTACGGTGCGAAAGTGATGATTTTAGATCAGCACAAACGCGCCAAAATCGCCGATGTGCGTCGACGCCTGGAACATATCGCTTGTGGCGATAAAATAAAATATAGCAAAAATGCTGCCGGCGAATTAGTCGTTACTGAAATCGACGAACGCAAAAACGCGTTACAACGAACAGACTTTCGGCAAAAAACCAAAACACTCGCCTGCAATATTGACCAATTGATTATCGTTACTGCCTGCCGGCCAGAACCCGACTGGGAACTAGTAGATCAAATGATTGTGGCCGGTATCAACATGGACGTCGAGATTTTACTGTTAGCGCATAAGTCTGACCTGGCGTGCGCAGCAGACATACGTGCCATGCACGAATATTACCAACAAATCGGGCACACTAGCTTGAGCACTAGCAGGGATGACGAACAAAGTTTGCTGGGCCTTGAGGGAGCGCTGAAAGGTAAAATTAATGTTCTGGTTGGTCAATCAGGCATGGGAAAATCATCACTGGCAAAATATCTCATTGGGCATAGCGAAATAAAAGTTGGTGAACTCTCGGAGCGGACGGGTCTAGGCCAGCACACCACCTCGGTAGCGCAGTGCTATCCGCTACCTCAGGATGCCTATCTTATTGACTCACCAGGGGTTAGAGATTTCTCTCCACCACCTTTATCTGCTAACAAGATTAGCGCAGGATTTCTGGAAATTCATGCCGCAGCCTTGCATTGTAAATTCCATAATTGCCGCCACCTAAAAGAACCAAAATGTGAGGTAAAAGCCAGGGTCGAAGCCGGCAATATCAGTGAACGCCGGCTCGATAGTTACACGCGACTGTTAAGCTCTAGCGAAGAAAAACTTTAGGTTGGCAAGATTACTTATTTAAGCCAGCTGACCTGGCCCGCGCGACGACCGCCTTTGCTCACTTTTTGAATCAACTCAGCGCGGATTTCTACCGGCACTTCGGCATTGCCCGATGACCCAAGCATTATGATTTCATCACCCTTTAATGCTGCCAGCGGCACACCATTCTCATACAAAATACGGTTACTTAAGGTTGCCGGTATTTTTTCGTCCGGGGTAATGATGCCAACCAGATTTAGCGGATCAGCTGCCGAGACGACCACGCGCTCTGCAGTGCTCTGCTTCGTCTTTATTTTGCGTAATTCAGTTATCGCATCAGGCAAGGCAAATTGCTCGCCGGCAAAACTACTGACAAACCTACCGCCACGAATTTCACCTCTGGCCTCCATCCGCCAGTACACCCGCAAAAGCTCCCGCCATGGCGGCAACACACTTTCACGTTCCAGCACCTTTCTAAACACAATGCCGTAGCGATGCAGAAGCGCATGCGCCACATGCTCTACACTTTCTTCGCGATCGACGATGGCGCCCTCCTCCACCAAAGACCAACGCCCGGCACGATCAAACTGGGAATTACCTGATGCTTTGGCTCTACCCCGGCGCGATGAACGATAGCTACTGCGCTTTACAAACGGCTTTACCAAGGCACGTAAGCCGGCGTAATTATCAGAAGTGACCAGACCCCAGTTAGCGAGTTCGGCCAAAGCGTTCTCTACCTGCGTTCTCAGACAACCGCTGTATTGAACCAGATCAACAAAAAAGCAAGCGCCGCGATCCTGGAGAACTTCATATACCTTCGTCGCTTCTGCTGACAAAACTCTTCGTTCGCTATTGAACTCCGGTAAAAACTGATTCCAATGCAGCCTTGAAACACGCTCGATAATTGACATTGGCGTGTTACGTACCGGCGTGCTTTTACGAACTGCCTTTTCCTTTTTTGCCGGCAATTTGTTTAACATACGTAACCAGCTAAACTGCCCGGAAGCACACGCGGCATCGAGTAAGTCAGGACTATAATCGGCAACCCGTGCACGTAGCACTTCATGCTCCCAGGCGCCAGCAGCAATCGAGCAGCCTTCGAGCTGACCCAGCGTTTGCAGCAGGGCATCATAGCCTTCTGGACGGTTAACCAGACCATGCCAATGGGTTAAAAAATGCAAGTAACGCGCCGGAGAAACAGGCTGTATTTTCTTCCGTAAGCCCTTGATAGTATAACGATTGATTCTGGCCAATAATCGCCTTTCGCACCATTCCAACACCGTCGGCTCTGAGCCTGTAGGCAGACTGGAAATCTTTTCGGTAAATTGTCCACGAACCACAAAACCCTGCTGCTCTAGAGACAGCAAAGCAACTTCAACCTTCGCCTCCTGAGCACCGATACTGGTCGCAATTCGACTTTGGGTCGTTGGCCCAACACCCTCAAGTCTTGAGCGTATCAGACTTTGCAAACAGTCCGCTGCATCGACTGTGTCCGCAGCATCAAGCACCCCTATTTCCGGCTTCATCACCGCGCCGGGATGCACCGCGAAAACCTCAGCCAGACGTTCGGCCGCGACCCAAATACTACAATCACCTATCTTTACAATTGTCGCGCGTTGTTCTTGTATCAACTCATTCATCCACAGCTGCCAATCTTGCGCTGCCACGCTACATTCTTGATTACGACAACCGCTAGTTCCTTCTGCCGCAGTTAGAAAACCAAGCACGACCAATGCATCGTGTAGCTCATCAGCATTTGCTGGTTCAGGCCAAGCCTCTAGTTCAACTCTTGCAATTGCCTGCGGGTCTAGTTTACCTAAGTCCGCTGCAGCGGCTGGGTCAATAAAACTACGTGACTGGACCGCCAAGGTACGACGCTCTTCCGCCGGAGCATCATCAAGAAAAGCATACGGCCGCGCCGACAAGATTTCAGCTGCCATGGGTGATGGTGCATTCAAATCTTTACCGGTCACGCTAACCTCGCCAGCTTCTAGTGCCAGCAATAATTGATGAAATCCATCAAAGTCCATAACCTCGTGCAGACAATCATTGATGGCTTGCGCCACTAGTGGGTGATCGGGCACTTCACGGCGACCCGTCAGATTCTCGGCACAAGCCAGCTGATCTGGAAACAATAGCGCCACCAGATCTTCTGCATCATTGCGTTGAAATGGTGCCGGTGCACGCTTACCGGCATAGTTTCTTTTGATCGCCAACGCAATTGATGCTACCCAGCGCCAGCGCGTCGGAAACATCGGCGCATCTAATAGCGCTTGCACCAGAGTATCTTTTGCATTTCCCGACTTAACGTAGCGCGCCGGTTCTTCAATTGGAAAACTATGGGTTACCGACAAAGAAAGGACTATTGAATCTTCCAGCGCTGCCGCTTGTAGTTCGAAATTGAATTGCCGACAGAACTTTTTCCGCATAGCCAAACCCCAGGCGCGATTAATTCGAACGCCGTAAGGGGAATGAATCACCAGGTGCATATCACCGGTTTCATCAAAGAAACGTTCAAAAACAATGCGCTCGCGCGTGGGTATAAATCCAAACGCCGCTCTGGTCGCAGCCAGGTAACCAACCAACTGTTCCGCGGCGCTATTGGAAATACTATAAAACGCCTGCGCCTTGTCAACCGCGACCTGCATACCATCTGCCAGCCACTCATCAACATTGCCACGCAACCGGGACACCGCTAGCGAAAGTTCATTAGTACGACCGGGCGCCTCACCCACCCAAAATGGCAGAGTCGGTGGCTCACCATGGGCATCGGCAACGAACACCTTACCCTGCTCAACTTTCAATATGCGATACGAAGTATTACCCAACTGAAAAATATCGCCCGGCATGGACTCAAAGGCAAAATCTTCAGTCAAACTTCCAACCCGGAATGCCTCTGGCAACATCACTACGTCATAATCAAACTGGTCTGGAATAGCACCGCCATTAGTCAATGCGGTCAAACGCGCGCCTTTGCGCGGCCTTACTCTTTGATTGACAGCGTCATAATGCAGATAAGCGGCGCGGCGACCGCGTCGGGTAGAAAATCCTTCGGCGACCATTTTTATTATTTTCAAAAATTCTTTACGTTGCAGATCCTTGTAAGACCAGGCATTTTTAAAGCAGGCTAATAATTCATCCACATGCCATTCTTCTCGCCCTGCTACTTCAGCAATAATCTGTTGCGACAAAACATCCAACGGGCCGTCCGGCACAATCAATTTATCCAGATTGTTTTCCGAGACCGCATGACATAGCGCGGAACACTCAACAAGATCGTCACGGGATAAAGGGAAAATTCGTCCTTTCGGGATTTCACCAAGCGCATGACCACTTCTACCCACACGCTGTAAAAACACGGAAATCGACCGCGGTGTACCTAATTGGCAAACCAGATCAACATGACCTATATCTATACCCAGTTCCAGTGAAGCAGTCGCGATAAGACACTTTAGCTCGCCATCTTTTAGTTTGGTCTCGGCCTGCTTACGATGCTCAATCGACAGACTGCCATGATGTGAAGTTACAAATTCTTCACCAATGCGATCGGACACATGACGCGCGGCACGTTCCGCTAAACGCCGGGTATTAACAAATACCAATACTGTTTTATGCTCGCTTATCAGCTCTTCCAGCTTATCGTAGACTTCTTCCCACACTTCATTGGGCATTATTGCTTGTAGCGGTGACGCGGTAGTTACCAGAGCGATGTCGCGCTTTCGCACATGACCAGTATCAATAATATGACAAGGTTCATGGCGATCACCAACCAGATAGCGAGCAATTAAGTTAATAGGGTTCTGCGTTGCCGAACAACCCACGCGGGTTAGCTGGCGACCGCATAAGGACTGTAAACGCTCAAGAGACAAACTTAAATGAGCGCCACGCTTATTCTCTGCAATAGCATGAATTTCATCTACAATAACGGTTTCGACGGTTGCCAACATCTTGCGACCGGAAACCGAGGTCAGCAAAAGGTACAATGATTCTGGTGTTGTGACCACGATATGCGGCGGTTTTTTGGTCGCTTTAACGCGCTCTGATTGCGGCGTATCACCGGTCCGCACCCAGGCATTAATTTCTACATCAGGTAACCCGGATTCTAGCAATTTATCCCGCACACCCTGAATAGGCGCTTGCAGATTTTTTTGAATATCATTCGATAGCGCTTTCAACGGCGACACATACAGCACTCGCGTTTGGTCCGGTAGCGGTTGCTCCACACCCTCTTTGACCAGGCTATCAATACACGCCAGAAATGCCGCCAAGGTTTTACCCGAACCAGTTGGAGCCGCCAATAACGTATGCTCACCGGCAGCAATCTTCGGCCAGGATTGTTGTTGCACGTCACTCGGAGTAGCAAAAGTTTGCTCGAACCAGGCCCTGGTGGCCGGATGAAATCGAGCTAGAGCATTGCTTGAATTGGTGGGCATTCAACCACTATAGCAGACCCACAGCATGCTTAAAGAAGAGCATGCGGAATCGACGCGGATCAACCTGGAGGCCAACTAAATGTCCGGCCGCCTATTAAATGCAAATGAATATGGAACACCGATTGCCCACCATCCAGACCGCAGTTCATCACCGTTCTAAAGCCGGTTTTATCAATACCTTCCTGTGCGGCTATTTCATTTGCAGCAAGATGCATCGCGCCAATCAACGCCGCATCATCCTTCTTGATATCAACGCTGGAGGTAATATGTTTGCGCGGGATTATCAGACAGTGCACTGGTGCGATTGGGTTTAGATCCCGAAAGGCAATTACTTCATCAGTTTCATAAACCACATCGGCCGGTAAATCACCGGCTACAATTTTACAAAATATACATTCATTCATAAAGAAACTCCGGAGATTTAGTACCGCGTGCGGCTTTCCATGGCATGTGCAAGCGTTTGTCGGTCAACGTACTCAAGCTCGCCGCCCATCGGAATACCCTGTGCGATTCTCGAGGTACTGATGTCTCTGGCAGCCGCCATCTCACTAATGTAGTGTGCAGTCACCTCTCCTTCCACGGTCGCATTGGTGGCGAGAATAATCTCGTCGACTTTTCCTTCGTCGAGAATAGCCTCAAGTCGGTCCATACCTAACGCCTCAGGACCAATACCATCCAATGGCGATAAACGTCCCATTAAAACAAAGTAATAACCTCGATAACTACCAGATTGTTCCAGTACCAATAAATCTGCCGGATTTTCAACCACACAAAGAATCGCTTCATTACGACTGGTGCTGGTACAAATCTTGCAAATCTCTAACTCGGTAAAGGTCCGACAGCGCTGACAATGTCCTATTTTATCCAGCGCTTCGGTAATTTTTCCCGACAATGTAGCAGCAGATTCGCGCTCGCGCTCCAGCAAATGAAACGCCATCCGTTGCGCAGTTTTAGGACCAACGCCGGGTAAACACCGTAAGCTATCAATGAGCTCTTCAAGGAGAGATTTTTCTTGCATACTTAAACCCAGTGCCTAAAACGGCAATTTAAAACCCTCAGGCAACATACTGGATAAGCCGCCCATTTTACCACTACCGGCTTCAGTGACTTTTCTTACAGCATCATTCATTGCAGCGGCCAGCAAATCTTCGAGCATGTCTTTATCATCGCCCATCAAAGAGTCATCAATGGCGACACTTTTAATTTCGTGTTTTCCGGTCATTTCGACAACCACCATGCCACCACCGGATTCTCCAGATACCACAAGATCGGCGAGTTCCTGCTGAGCTTTCATCATTTGCTCTTGCATTTTTTGCGCCTGTTTCATCATATTACCTAAATCACCTTTCATTACGACCTCGCTTTAAGTATTCATTCCGGGTTAATTGACCCCGGGATTATGGTTGCATCAAACGTATTGGTTATATTTTCGACTATCGGGTCAGAATTAATACTGGCATTCGCCCTGTGGTCACGCGCCTCTTCTGCCAAACGCGCCTGCTCGGCCGGACTGTCTTTAACTTCAGCGACACTATCAAAGCTCAGAATTATATTCCTGCCAAGCAAATCGGACACTGTAGTGGTCAAGTTTTCCTGGCTTTTTTCTGTTAAAAAAGTGCTGTCACTGCTGCCCAACGCTAACGTCAGCGTTGTTTCGCTAATACCAACGAAGCTGCTATGAGATGCCAATGCTTTCGCCATACCAACCAAGGGTAGACGTTCAATCAGTGCACTCCAGTCATTGAAGTCCTGGTCCGTTATTAGCTTCACGTCATGATCAGCAGTGCGATCGGAGCTGTTTGCCGGGATTTGCGCTGGTTGTGGCTCGGACATAGATACGGGCGATGCTTGCGGTGACGCCTCAGGCTGCCTTACTGCGGCTGGTTCGGAATGACTAACATCTGGCCTTGAATGCCCTGCCTTGACTTCCTCTGCTTTGGTATCTGTTTTAGCGCTTTCATCTATCCGGGTCTGCTGATCGACATCGTCAGGCTTTTTATTGATGGTTGCCGGAGTCCTCCGGGCTTTCGCTACATCTACTTTTGGTGCGCCTGCATCAACAGCGGCAAGCACAGTATCTTCCTCTACCAGACCAAACGCCAACATTCGCAACATAGCCATTTCAAGAGCATGCCTGCGGTTAGGGACGATTGGTAAATCGCGTCGCGCACGCACTACAATTTCATAATACAACTGCAATTCTTCAGCGCTAAAATCCCGTGCTAAAGTCATCAACTCGGGGGTCATGTCTCCGAATCTTTCGCCCTCAATATCAGGCAGCGCATTGACTACCGCAAAATTGTGCATAAGGGAGATCAAATCATCCAGCACTACGGCATAGTCAGGCGCCATATCGGCCAACTCTTCAATTGCGGCCATAACGTCTTGCGCACTTTGATTGGAAACACCTTGCATCAACTTCAACAGGTGATCCCGAGCAATGCTACCCAACATCTTGCCAACTTCAGCGTCTTTCAGCTCACCATTACCGTAAGATATCGCCTGATCCAACAAACTCAAGCCATCTCGAATACTGCCGTCCGCGGCATACGCTAAACGGTCAATAGCAGCGGCCTCGGCGATTACGTCTTCCGCCGCCATAATCTTGGTCATATGTGCCGCAATCAAATCTACAGGGACACGCTTTAAATTAAATTGCAAACACCGTGATAAAACAGTCACGGGTAGTTTTTGTGGATCCGTCGTCGCAAGCAGGAACTTCACGTGTGGTGGCGGTTCTTCAAGTGTTTTCAATAAGGCATTGAAGGAATGCTTGGAGAGCATATGAACTTCGTCAATCAGGTAAACCTTATAACGCCCACTGGTTGGAGTGTACTGAACGTTCTCTAGCATTTCCCGCGTGTCTTCGACTTTGGTACGGGAAGCAGCGTCAACTTCGATAAGATCTATAAAACTGCCCTGGTTATGCTGCTGACAAGCAGAACACTCTCCACAGGGCTTGGCACTTACACCTTGCTCACAGTTCAAGCAACGTGAAAGAATTCTCGCTATTGTGGTTTTTCCTACGCCGCGAGTCCCGGTAAACAAATAAGCATGATGCAATCGGTCATTATCGAGCGCATTCACAATCGCCTGGACGACATGTTCTTGCCCCACGAGTTCCTCAAAAACCGCGGGGCGCCACTTACGCGCTAGTACTTGATAACTCATGTGGAAACTCGCGCCGCATGCGCGGTAGGGAAAGTGCTTGCACCAGCCGCACCGCAACGCACGATTTTGAAACTACCGTTGCTCCCTTCCAGGCCTGGCGGGGTTCGTAACATCACGTCGTCGGGGGACCGATGCAAGCGGGGATATTGTAGCAAATCAGCTTTAGCAATGTGATAGATAGTTGGCACAATCGGTATCAATTTGAGAAATGATGCACAATTAGTGTTTGGTCACATTGCTGGTATCTTCGACCGTAACCGCTATCGGCACAGCCTCAGATTGATCGTCTTCAAGTCCAGCCTCGGGTTGCGCCTGCGCAGAATCACTATCTTCATTTTGTACCGCAGCGACTAGTGCCAACTCCGGGCTTACCTGATCCAGATCAGCGATTTCTTCAAGCGTCGGTAACTCGTCGAGAGTCTTTAAGTTAAAATAATCCAGAAACTCTGGGGTTGTGGCGTACAGACCGGGGCGGCCCGGCACCTCTTTGTGACCAATTACGGTGATCCAGTTGCGCTCCATTAAAGAATGAATAATATTGCTGCTAACCGAAACGCCTCGCACGTCTTCGATCTCACCGCGGGTTACCGGCTGCCGATAAGCAATTAGCGCCAACGTCTCTAATAATGCTTTGGTGTAACGTGGTGGGCGCTCGTCCCATAGCTTAGCCACAAGTTGCGCTTGCTCTTGACGCACCTGATATCTAAATCCACTGGCAACCTCTCGCAATTCTATACCGCGCCCGTCGCAATCTTCCGATAAAGACTCTAAAGCTTTTTTAATTTCGCCCGGCTTTGGCGAGGTTTGCTCAGCAAACAATCGTTTTATCTGATTCACGGTCATAGGATGATCCGCCGCGAGTAAAGCGGCTTCAACGACTTTCTTTAATTCTTCAATCTTCATTATTTGCCGCTCCCTGATGTTGTTCTTCCTGAGTCTTAACTACCGCACTTAAATAAATCGGCGCTAATGGTTCCGATTGAACCACATCAATCAATCCTTCCTTGAGCAATTCAAGGATGGCCAAAAACGAAACGACCACACCCATTTTACCTTCACCACGAGTAAATAGAGAATGAAACTCAACGATTTTGTCAGTAATGGAAATACTGTTTAGGACCATCGACATACGTTCGCGAACTGACAAGACTTCCCTGCTTATTTCATGTGAACTTTGCATCTCCGCGCGCTGTAAAACCGAATTGAATGCTAAAACAAGTTCACGCAAGGTAATATCCGGCAAGGGCTTTTGACGCTCAACTGGCGGCATATCCACGTCGAGTAACTGGTAGTCTCGATGCAATCTGGGGATCGTATCCAGTTCTTCGGAAGCCTTCTTGATTTGCTCATACTCCTGCAAGCGACGCACCAACTCTGCTCGCGGATCATCTTCGTTATCTTCTTCCACTGGCCGTGGCAGCAACATCCGCGATTTTATTTCTGCCAGCATGGCTGCCATGACCAGATAGTCCGCGGCCAATTCCAGTTTCATAGAGCGCATCATATTGATGTATTCAATATATTGATCGGTTACCAATGCAATGGGAATATTTAATATATCGAGGTTCTGTCGCTTGATCAGGTATAGCAATAAATCCATCGGCCCCGAGAATGCATCCAGAATAACCTCAAGGGCATCCGGCGGGATGTAAAGGTCAGTGGGTGGCGTACTTAATGGCTCACCATGAACGATCGCAAATGGCAGTTCTTCCTGTACATTAGCCGGATTGCTGTCTGGATTTTTGCCGATATCTTCACTCATACGTATGACAACCCCATTACTTTTCTTACCTCGTCCATGGTATCGCGCGCAACTTCGCTCGCGGCTTCATTGCCTTCATGAATAATGGCGCGGACGGCATCCGGATTTTTCTCGAACTCTTTGACTCGTTTCTGCATCGGTTCAAG
>CAZUMV010000090.1:0-5044 GCA_964621435.1 uncultured Thiotrichales bacterium
CAATAAATTAGTGCCCACTGGCGACAAGTTCGTTGATACAGATGAGGTAGGTTCGCAAGCGATTTGAATACAGGCATTGCCTGGTGCCGTACAAATTCCGCAGCTAGCATTACAACAACTCAAACCATCACCGCAAACGTTATCACCACATTGTTGCTCACCAGCACCTGTATCTTCTACGGCCAGGCAACCACAACCACATTCATCCGAGAAAAACTCAAAGCCAACATCACAAGTAAACCGAATGACCTGGCACTGCTCTGGTGATGTACCAATATATTGTCGTTCAGTAGAGTTGGTATCAAAATCACACTGGGGCGCATCAGGTCCGCTTACTTCGCTAACCCAGATGCCATCATCACAAACCGCAGTCTCATACCGCCCTAATAAGTAAAAGTAGGTGGAAGGACACATCTGCCCCTCCGTGGCGCAACTATTTTGGGTTAGCGTGGAGTTTGCATCATACATTTGACCATTATCAAAGACACCATTAGGACAACCTACTACTGGCTCTGGCTCTGGCTCTGGTTCTGGTTCTGGCTCTGGTTCTGGCTCTGGTTGAGTAGCATTTGCCAATTGCCATTGACCTTCGTTACATAAAGCAGTTTCATAGCTCGCAACCGCGTAAAAATAGGTGGAAGCACATATCTCACCCTGTCGCGCACAGGAGTTTTGCGTATACGTGGAGTTTGCATCGTAAATAAAGCCATCCCCAAACACACCATTCGGGCACCCTGCTACTGCTGGTGATTCTGGCTCAGGCTCAGGCTCAGGCTCAGGCTGTGGCGCTGGCTCAACGGCATTCGCCACATTCCAGACTGACAAGTTGCTTCTAGATAGGCTCCCCTGTCATAGAAATATGTTGAATCGCATCGTTCACCGGACCCAGTACAGGTATTTTCGACGAATTGCCGGTCAATATCATACATATAGCCATTTGCAAATACGCCATTGGGACAATCAGATGCCGTTTCCGCGAACGTCGAGGTTGAAAACAAACATGCGATCAAAAATATGGAGATTTTGATTTTTCTGGTCGAGAATATACCAACGGATTTTGCAATTCGTATCATAGTGAGCTACCCGAGAATTTATTTGTTATGGGTTCACCATAAGCAATAGCGTTTTAAGAAAATGTTACTCAATTCTCATAATTCAAATTGCAACTTAGTTGTCAACGGAACAACTCATCGCCAGTTAATCCTGATTAACATAAACGATGTTACACAGTGTTAAAAAGCAAGCGGAGCACCAACAAAATATTTGTAGCCAAAAACGAGTAGAAACATTAACCTGATGACTCTGCGTCTTCCGACGCATTCTTTCGAATTATCCTGAAACCAATATGGTTTGTTGAAAAATCAGTTTCCTGATTTTGTTTGGCAGCAGACCGGTAGCGCCGGCAATAATTAGGCGCACATAAAAACGATCCGCCTTTGATGACATTGAACGCATCATTGTGCGACGTGCTGGTCCATTCCCAAACATTACCAATCATATCGAAAAGGCCAATTTCATTCGCTGCGAAACAACCGACCGGTGCTGTACCTTTAAAATCATCAGTAGCCGTATTGTAAACCGGGAAAACACCTTGCCATGTGTTTGCGATCGGCGCTCCTTCATTATCAAACGCCCCGCTGTAAACATTTTCGGTATCTAAAGTCCCTAAAACAGATGCGTACTCCCATTCAATCTCCGTCGGCAAACGACCACCGGCCCATTTCGCATAGGCCACTGCATCGTTGTAGGAAACATGGATCACCGGGTGATTGTCTTTGCCGTCGATATTGGAGTCGCCGCCGTCTGGATGTCGCCACGTTGCTCCGCTGACTAAAGACCATTTACCTGATTCATTAGCTGGCAGCGAAAAGACTGCCGAGCCTTGCCCCTCTCTTTCTTGTGCTACCGATTTTTCAGCGTCTGTTTGATACCCGGTTGCGGCGACAAATTCCGAAAACTGCGCATTAGTAACCTCGTGCGCCAGCATTTCAAAGCTCTCAACCTCTTCCCGCGAAGGCTCTCCTTCTTCAGGGTACACAGGGTTTTTAGATTTGGTAAAACTACCAGTGGGCACATTTACAAACGAACCAATCCGTTCTGCTGGTAGTCCACACACCGATGCGACCGGAGCTTCTAATCGAGAGTGAGCGTAATAAAAACCGGAAGCACAAAGCAGCAATACTGTTATTGCTGCAAGAATAGGTTTATTCATGTGTTTTATACCAGGGCGCGACATTTTGCCACGCGTATTCTATGATGAGCACGGCCACAATCTTAGCATCGTCGATGAGGCGGATTAAACAAATACTATGGACATTCGCTTCGACGGATCAAAAAAAACTAAACAATCTATAATCAGGTTAGTGCTCTTGGTATAAATTTCAACTCGGTGCTGCCACCGATCGTTCTAACTTAAGCTCACCATTTGCTTTTTGCTTTTGTAAATCTATAAACAACTCAACGCTGTCGAAGCGCATGGTTTCCCATTCTTCTGTATTAAAAATTTCTGGGGTATATTTTTCAAGGTTGGCACGGATATCGGCCGGAAGCTCGTCATAGCCCGAAATATGTTGACCAAATGCCCGCACCATAGTGCGCCCGGGAATCTTGCCCATTCTAAGATAAGGTGCCCAGCTGACCATATTCTGCATATGAATTTCAGCGTGAGCACGTTTCTTGGCCGGGTCAAAAACATCCCTGACATCAGCTGAGTACGTGAGCATAGAGTCCCAATAGGTATTAGAACCGCTAGCGTACACACCCCATTCTTCTTCAGGCAAAAAAACGTCTGCCATCTCGTCTATAGACTGAGTCGGAATAAAGATCCGGTCCCCAATCATGGAAATATTCAATGGATTGGGCGCGATTCCCGGAGCAATGATTCCATCCGGAGTGTATTGGCGCGATATGGGACCTAAGATAAAATGCGGTATGGTAATTTCTTCGCCGGTGATCGGGTTAACCCACTGATTGATGGGTTCGGTACTATCGAATTCCGAATAGTACGCAACTTCATAATGTTTCAAGGCGTAGTCGCCCCGTTCAACCGGGGTCCACTTTTGTACAATGTAGTTATTCATTGTGAAGAACGGGATTATATTTTTCTTTAGATCGACACCATAGACATGAAACTTCATAAAGGCGTGCGTATCCTCACGCGCCGTAGAGCCCATTATTTTGACGATCATTTCTGATCTCGCCACCGGGTCAGCTAAAGTGTCGGCCAACTGTTTGGCATAGGCATTGCGTTCATCCGCAGAGAGCGGTTGGATACTCGCTAATTCTGTTACGGTTGTGGGTGCGCTTGTTTCTTTGCCAGCTTGGTCACAAGCGACAAGCGAAAACACAAGTCCGAGAAACGCGACTTGTAAAATTCTCTTCAAATAAATCATAATTTAGACTCCGCTAATTCAAACAACCCGTACTGTGTTCTGTTTTGTAAATTGACCAATCATCAATAAACTGAGGGTAACGTTAACTGTGATCTTTAATACAATATACCCTCCAGGTCGCTAATTAGACCAGAATAGCACCGAGTCCACCTGTCGAAATATTTAGGTGGCGCGACTCAAAACCAATTATGATCATCGCACGCAACAAAAACGGGGTATGTAATGTCCGATGTATCACTGAAATGCGATTGTGGCACTGTTCGTGGAACAGCCACTAACATAACACCCACCAGCGGTAATCACCTGGTCTGCTGCTGCTCGGACTGCCAGGCGTTCGCCAATTTTCTCGCGCATGACGATATCAACGTGCTCGATGAATTTGGCGGTACTGCAATTTATCAAACCTCTCAATCTCAAGTCATCATTCAGGACGGAAAAGCGCACTTGAAATCAGTGCGCTTAACTAACAATGGTTTGATTCGATGGTATGCAAGCTGTTGCAATACGCCTATTGGCAATACGATTAATGCAAAGGTTCCACTAGTTGGTCTTATTCACAGCTTTATCGAACTTAACAAGCTGGAAGCAGTGCTCGGTCCGGTACGAGCTTATGTACAAACACAAGACGCTATTGGGTCTCCCGACTACCCGCGTTATGCAGACAAATTTCCCCTTGGAACAATGGCTCATATCTTGTGGAAAATGCTGGTGTGGAAATCACAAGGCAAAACCAAGCCCAGTGCTTTTTTCGACGATAACGGAAACCCCGTCTCCGAGCCTAAGATTCTTAATCAAAGTCCCACGACAAACTGACACCTGCATGACTAATTTTAAAATTGTAGACTTTCAACCAGAGCACGCCGATGAATTTAAATGTATGAATAGCTAGCGGCAGAAGACCTAAAGGCACAGGTTTTGGTTTCATGTTAGGTACAGCTGCTCTCGAAAGAACAAAAATATATGCGAGCCCAAAGGGTTTATCTGGAAAGTAATTCAATACTTACACCGGCTTGTCGCTTGTACTTAAAACCGGGCTTTACCGACCTTCAAGAAATAAGGAAGACATCCCCAACCCGACCGCAGCGGTAAAGATCGCGACCAACAAACCCGCTAGAATACCGGTTAAAAATGGAACGCTTTCACGCACACCAAAGGTCGCGCCGGACGCGGCTAACGCGGCTAACGCGATCGGAGCGGGACCTGGCGATCCCAGCAATAAAAAAGAAACACTAACTAAACTAAACAGTGCCTCAAGCATTGTTCAGAATCACTGACGGGAATCCTTTATCAATCGACTCATCATCACCGCCGCTAATTTAGTTCGAGCGATCAATGATTGCACCGACGATTCCTCGCGTGAGGAATGCGCGCCAGTACCATTGACCCCGAACGTGTCAAGAGTCGGCAGCCCAACACCTTGGGCAATTGATCCATCGGTGCCGCCGCCAGATATATTGGTACCGGTAATAGGCTCGCCGATAAGCGCCGACAGTCCCATAGCTTCGGCGATAAGTTGATCCACGACTTCGTTACTCTCTTTCGCAGGCCGGTGTAACAATGACCAATACTCGGTTTGCGGAAAGTCCGGGTACTTTTCATTAGTGACATATTTGCGCGCCGCAATCTCTTTTAACCCCGCTTCGAGCGCGCGC
>CAZUMV010000090.1:5054-10621 GCA_964621435.1 uncultured Thiotrichales bacterium
GCCTCGGCATTTGGATAACGCATATCAATATAGGTATCCGCGCATCCGGAAACAGTGTTGCGCTTTTCTCCGCCGCTGATAACGCCCGTATTTACGGTAACCTTCTTTTCATAATCAGTTAGTTTTTCTATGTCGATAACTTTATGCGCCATTTCCAATACTGCAGAAACCCCATGCTCATGTGCCGCTCCGGCATGCGACTCTCTGCCGATAACTTTTATTCTTGCTTGGCCTAAACCTTTTCGTAGACGAGTCATTTTATTGTCTCTGGTGCCCTCAAAGACCAAACCTAGATCATGCGCTCTGGCAAGCTTTTCTATCATGGGCCTCGAACTTAAAGACCCTACTTCCTCATCACTATTGAGAAAAATGGTCATATTAGCCCCGTCTAACAACCCTTGCGACTGCAGCGCACGTAATCCATTCAGCAACACCAGCATCCCGCCTTTCATATCAATAACGCCAGGCCCTTTTAATACACCATCAGGCAAAACCTCTAGCGTCTGAAAATCATCATCGGCCGAAAACACGGTATCCATATGTCCGTTAAGAAACAGCTTGGTGCCAGCGCCGGCTGTACGCGTTGCCAACAAGTGATCGGCAAACTCCATGGTAGACCCGGCACAATCAACCAGTTCAATACCAGCGACAGAAATCGTCTCTGTAGCAAACCCCAAAGTTTCTAGGTTCGCTTGTAAAATATTACGATACGCATCAATACCATCAATATTGTCAGTGCCAGTATTCATCTCTACATGAGTCTTTAGCTCATCCAGGATCACCTCTTGGTTTTCATCAACCCACGCAAGCAACAATTTTTCCTGTTCACTCAAACTGGTTTGGATTGCCGTTATGTCTCGCAGAGACGCCGATGCCGCATCGGACTTTACAGTGGCCGCTTGATTTTGCCCGGCGTTTACAGCGGACTGCACGTTCTCGTTATCATTTGCGGGCTGCTGCGAAGCCTGTTGCTGCCCGCATGATGAAAGTGCAAGCAGGATCAGGGCGGCTAAAATTAACGGATAAGTTCTTTTCATAATTTACTCGTACAATAAGTTTAGTTAAACAGCCGGAAATCAGCGACCGCGAATGATCAGGCTTCCTGGTTCCAGAGAATCGGGTGATAGCATTTTACTTGAGCTCGCCCCAAACTGCGGCACTAACCTCGTAACACTTCTTGCGCGATCTCGTCAGCAATATCGCTGGTCGCCCGACCTTCCTGTTGAGACTGCCTAAAAATTTTCCGAAGATTCTCAGGGACCTTTTCACAATGCGCTCGTATCGTCGCCTCGGAGCTATCATCAGTCATCTGATAGTAGCAATCAATAATGCCACCGGGGTTAATAACATAATCTGGCGCATAGAGAATTTCTCTTTCTGTCAACCTCACGCCAATCTGCTCATTCGCCAATTGATTGTTAGCACCACCAGCAATAATCTGCGCTCGTATAGCCTCCACCGACTCGGTGTTAATCGCGCCACCCATCGCACAAGGCGAAAGAATGTCGACATCTGCAGACAGCACCTCATCCAGAGATAACGGCGTCACACCGAATTCTTGCACCACACGATCCAAATTTTTCTGATTAATGTCAGCGGCAAAAATCTTTGCTCCGGCCTCATGCAGATGCCGGGCTAAATGATAACCAACACTGCCAACACCCTGAATTGCCACTTTCAAATTCCGTAGATCTTTGCCGTAACGAAAATCAGCACACTCCTGCATGCCTCGAAATACGCCCCATGCAGTGGTCGGTGACGGGTCTCCGCCGTGCTCTGTATTGTCTGAAAGACCAGAAAGATGGGAGGTTCGTTCAGCCATAACCGCTATATCCGGCACACTAATGCCGGAATCTTCGGCGCCTATATAAGTGCCATTTTGACTGTCAATAAAGCTGCCCATGGCCAGAAACAACTGCCGTGTTTTATCTTGATGCGGATCACCAATAATCACCGACTTACCCCCGCCAAATGGAATCGCCGCGAGCGCAGCCTTATAGGTCATACCGCGGGACAGCCTTAGCACATCAGTGAGCGCGGCAGCTTCATCACTATAGGGAAACATGCGACAGCCACCGAAAGAAGGACCCAGGGTTGTATCATGAACCGCAATGATTGCGCTCAACCCACTAACTTCATCTTGATGGAAAGCAATGGTTTGGTGTTGATCAAAGTCGGGGTGATTAAATATGCTCATATGAATCTCTGGTATTGCGGCAAAGTCAATATCTACCTGTTAAACCGGTACTCCAAACCAACAAACACGCGCCTTGGTAATCCTGGAAAATAGCGCTCATCCGTAAACGTCGTAAAGTCGGCACGCTCGGCGTAGCGCTGATCAGTCAGGTTTAGTAGTCGAACCGTGGCGCTTAAGCGATCGTTAAATTCGTATCGTGCGCGCAGGTTCAGCACTTCATGGCCGGGATACTCACGCAGATTCTCCGGCTCTAAAAAGTACGCACCTAAATGCTGAAGCTCAAGCTCACCGGATAGCTTTTTCCCGGGGCTCCATAACAGCGCCGCGTTAGCGCTAGTGGTGGGCGCGGTATCAATCTCATTGCCATTAATGTTTACGCCACCGGAAAATTGATCCGACGTATATTCATGATCAGCAATGCTGCCGGACAACCGCCACTCCAGAGAATTATTAAGTTTTTGCCTAACAGACAATTCAAGCCCGGTACTTTCGGTGCGATTGCCGTCGATATTGAAAAAGTCACTATCCCGAATAATGACATTACTTTGGTCGAGCCGGAACCAAGATGCGGATGCAACAACATTCTGGCTCGTATAACTGAAACCAATTTCATAATTCCGGGCCTGCACACTATCCAAATCAGCTATTTGTTGATCTCGTTGTAAACGATATAACTCGCTTGCTTGCGGCGCACGAAATGAAGAAGCAGCTATGGCGAAAACGCGAAGTCTGTCATTAAGATCAAAACGAAGTTCAAGCTTGGGCGATACATCCGAAAAGGCATTGTCGCTATCCGCTGGACGACTGTAGCGGCAACCACCAAAACCACATGCAGTACCATCATCTCGCGTTCGCCCATCCAGCGAAAGATTGTCATATTCATATTCTATTCGCTCAGCACGCAAACCAGCAATCAAACTCAATTGGTCACTCATCGACCAGTTAAGGTAGCCAAAGGCGGCGACCTGTTTAGCTTCGACGTCATAATCATAATGCACCCCAACCGGGACGGTCTGTTGTAAAAAAGCAGAGCCTTGGGTTACTTGATCTTGAGCCTGGCTTAACTCACCATCGGAAAAGTCCGCATCGATTCCGGCCGTCCATGTGAGATCATCAGATACTTTCGTATTTAGCGAGGCTTGCCAACCAAAACCGGTTTGCGAGTTTCTCTCTAAAGGGTCGCCCGGTAGAAAGTGCAGCAAAAAATCCATATCGGTAGCGCGGACAAACGGGGTGATTTGTACCCGCGTTGATTCGTTAAGATTACGACTAAATTTGGCCCAGGCGCGTAAGGATTCTGTTTTACGAAAAGCTTCGGGATCCGGGTTTTGACGCGCAAGAGCAAGATCTCGAAAACTATCAAGCCCG
The DNA here is from genome assembly GCA_964621435.1 of uncultured Thiotrichales bacterium. GTDB lineage: Bacteria > Pseudomonadota > Gammaproteobacteria > CAZUMV01 > CAZUMV01 > CALIRD01. Next base: position 8,620 of record CAZUMV010000090.1, read on the forward strand.
GTGATAAAACCCGCTGTTTCCTGATCCAACCGCGTTAGGGTTGCACCCAAAGTCATACCCCAATTCTGGTAATTTTGCTTGTGACGCCAGCTCAATTTTTGCTGGTCATAACCAGACTCATCACGGAATGCGCCGTCTCGCGCCACGCTCAAAAAGACACGGCCGCGCGCCGCTTCGGTAGCGTAAGAAACAGCTCCTTTGACACGGGCAAAACCATACTCACCCGCTTCTATACTGACAAAATCAGGACCAGACTCAGGCAATATGACGTTAACTGCGCCAGTCAACGCATTCGATCCGTAAAAGGATGTCGCAGGCCCGCGAGACACTTCGATCCGCCCAGCTTGCTCGAAGTGGGTATCAAACAATTCATTAATATTGCAAAATGCCGGACCTCGAACGGGAATACCCTCTTCCATTATCAAAACGCTGCCGCAAGCACCAGCGCCGGTAAGTACTGGCGAGCGAATCCCCGGCAATGATTCCTGACCGTCACCGCGTTGAGTAATGACACCCGGAATTTGAGTAAGTGACTGTTGCAGATGTTCTGCCTGAGTGCGACGTAATTGCTCGCCAGACAAGACTGAAATATTGCTCGGTGCGTCCAATGCATCGATTTCCGAACGGGTCGCTGATACCACTACTGACTCAATGTCTGCGTCTAAGTCATCTTCCACATCAGCGGCTTGAACCACCGATATCGAAACTAAGCAAAACAATGAGCACATACGGCCAAGATTCCTGATACCGCCCGGTTTTTTCATTTCAATACAACTTTTATCCAAAATACTTAACCCAATAGTTTACATCGCAACAATCTCGCAAATTATAGCGAGCGGCGGTATTTGCCATTTTGTATCTATACGTAACGTAAACGCAGTTTCTCTATGGGCACAAAAGATCATGGGCTATCATACAAACAAGGCTCACGGTGCGCCACCAAAATTCCAGTAACATGCCCCCATTTAATGATGCTTAAAGCGTTTAAATATTTACTCTTGACAGTAGCTATCTTGGGCCTGATTGCGCTCGCGCTTTTCGCGACAGCAAGCCTCGAATTTGGCGGCAAAGCAAATCAGGCCGATTTACAGAGGTTCCGCTTGTCATCCAACTATAATAGCGACGAAAACCATTTTGTTAACACTAATCAAGCGGCGATGGACGCCTCCCAGAAACAATTTAAAACCCGTGAAGTAATTAAAGAATATCTACACGCAAATCGAACAAAGCCAGGTAACTTACTTCCCGTAGTAGAACCTGACTTTGAACACTTCCTTCAGCCACTCCCCGCAATTAAAGTTATTTGGTTAGGACATAGCACGTTTTTGCTAAATGTTGATGGAAAAATCATCTTAGTAGACCCGGTTTTTGGAAACGCTAGCCCACTGTGGTTTACGGGCAAGCGTTTTCAACCTGCAGTAGTGAGTATAGAAGAACTGCCGAAGATTGATTTTGTACTGATCTCGCATGACCATTACGATCACCTTGAAACCGCTTCGATCAAGTATCTTGCCAAGACTGAAGCAAACTTTGTGGTACCACTCGGCGTTGGTATGCATTTAAACAAATGGGGCGTTGATTCCGCACGCATTATCGAGCGCGATTGGTGGCAGTCAACTGAATTCGACACCCTCACTTTTGTAGCAACACCTTCGCAACATTTTTCTGGTCGAAGGCGCGTTTACGCCTACGATACGCTTTGGGCTTCCTGGGTTATTATCGGCAATACTCAAAGGCTATTTTTTAGTGGCGACAGCGGCTACGCAGAGCATTTCAAATTAATTGGAGACAAACTCGGGCCATTTGATTTGGCCTTTATAGAAACCGGTCAATATAATCAGTTATGGCCCTACACCCATTTATTGCCTGATCAATTTGCAAAAGCGTTTACTGACTTAAACGCAAAAGAGTATTTACCAATACACTGGGGTGTTTTCACTTTAGCGCCTCACGCCTGGAATGAACCTATATTTGAGCTTATGCAGGCTTTTGAGAACGACGA
>CAZUMV010000091.1:0-10502 GCA_964621435.1 uncultured Thiotrichales bacterium
TACTTTGTTTTGCCCGATCTTGTTCATTAGCCATAAAAACGCAGGAACAAGCAAGACCAAGGAGGTTAGTAATTCAAAGCTGCCAACCAGGTAGCCTCCAACGTTGCCAAATAAATTACCTATTCCCGAGCCTAGGAAACCACCAAGCCAGTCGCCAACTGTTTCGAAAATGTGCTGGGTGACTGGGTGACCAGTGAATTTGTATGGTAGCGAACTCAAAAACACAAAACAGGTCCACAACGCTATTAACCAACTAACTACTGGGATTACTTTTTGATTCATTTTTCTCTCTCCGTTTATTGCTGTAGAAATTTACGGGCTTTCGTGAACTCCGGATGCTGAGTACGCTAATCACTCGTTATTTATTATGTATCCGGATTTTATGTCAGACCGTACTAGTCGGTCTATCCACTTAGGGCGATTCGACACAAAAGATCGCTGTATTCATCAGATTCCCCATTATTTCAAGGATAAGAGATAACCAATGCCCCGAGATAACTTTGCGAGGGAGGCCGTCGCGGTCAGATCTATTATGTTTGTTTGATTGCTTGATCTAAAGCATGCACACACAGGTCAACATGCTTTTCAGTGCTTGATGCACCCATAAGACCTATTCGCCATATCTTTCCGGCCATTGGGCCCAGCCCCGCGCCGATTTCCAGATCATGTTTCTCAAGCAGGTAGCTTCGAACTGCTGCTTCGTCAACCCCTTCCGGTACCTTTACTGCATTAAGCTGGGGTAGGCGGTACGGCGCTTCAACGTAATATTCCAAACCGATATTCTGCAGACCATCCCTGAGTTTTTCGTAGTTTGCTGCGTGGCGCTCCCAGGAGTTTTCCAGACCTTCTTTATGTAAAACTTGCAATGCTGCGTGTAATGCAAACAGCGTATTAACCGGTGCGGTATGGTGATACGCGCGCTTGCCGCCACCACTCCAGTAACTGGTGAGCAAGTTCAAATCCAGAAACCAGCTTTGTACCGGAGATTTTCTGGATCTAACTTTTTCCATTGCGCGTTCATTGAATGACACCGGCGAGAGACCGGGCGGTGCTGACAAACACTTTTGAGTGCCTGAGTAAATGGCATCGACGTCCCAATCATCCACTCTTAACTCGATCCCGGCAACCGTGGTTACTGCATCTACGATACTTAAAGCGCCATGCTGTCGTGCCAGACTACAAAGTGTTTTTGCGTCGGATTGAACACCCGTTGATGTTTCAGAATGGACAAACGCCAGCGCCGCGACGCCGGGGTTTTTATTCAGAGTTTGTTCTACCACATTGGCGTCAATCGGAGTGCCCCATTCAAATTCCACCATTACCGGTTTGGCACCGCAGCGTATCGCATTTTCTTTCATCCGCGCACCAAAGACGCCATTGCTAGCGATAACTACTTGGTCTCCGGGTTCAAGCAGATTGACAAAGCAGCATTCCATCCCGGCTGAGCCTGGCGCAGAAATCGGCAAGGTGATTTCATTGTCCGTCAGTAATGCGCGTCGTAACAAATCGTTGACTTCATCCATAAAGACGATGAACGCCGGGTCAAGATGACCAATCGCGGGTTGCGCCATGGCTCGTAATGCTTCGGGATGAACGTCGGATGGTCCGGGACCCATTAATGTGCGTTTAGGTAACATAAGTAGTGATTAGTCGTTATCGAAAGTAGAAACAAGCTGTGCAGAATATCCTTGATTGCTATGGATTTTCAACTAATTTCTTTGTTCGAATGGAGCAGGAAAGACTGGTTAATGTCAGTTTTAGCGGGAGCTGACGGAGCCGCTGGCCGCTGGTATGGAAAACGGCATTAGCAGTGGCTGCTGCGGTTGGGCCTGGTGCAGTTTCAGCAGTGCTTCGATATGTATACCCGCCCCATAAGGTGCGCGAAGAAATTCGTCGGCGCGCTCGAGGTATACGATGGTGTGGATTACAATGATGGTGAAAACCAGGCGCTGATTTTTACCGACTAAAAAACTTGTATGAGATCACTTCTATACACGTTACAATTCGGTTAAATGTAGCCAACACTCAAGAGTTATTCATGAATACCCAGCTCGATCAGTTAAAGAACAAGTCTCTATTCAAACAACAGGCCTATATTAATGGTCAGTGGGTTGACTCTGACAATGGCGAAACCATAAAGGTTGAAAACCCCGCTAGCGGTGCCGTTCTAGGCAGCGTACCGGCGCTTACCGAAGCTCAGGTTAAACAGACAATCGAGGCGGCTGAAAAAGGTTTTGCGCAGTGGCGAAAAACTTTGGCCAGAGAACGAGCCGATATTTTGCTGCGTTGGTATGAATTGCTGATCGAGAACAAAGATGACTTGGCGCTCTTGTTGACGCTAGAGCAAGGCAAGCCAACGTCAGATGCGCTTGGTGAAATCAGTTACGGTAATTCTTTTGTACAGTGGTTTGCTGAAGAAGCCACCCGCGTTTATGGTGATACTATTTTGCCGCACCAACATGACCGGCGCGTTATGGTTGCGCGCGAACCCATTGGTGTTTGTGCCGCTATTACACCATGGAATTTCCCTAACGCCATGATTACCAGAAAAGCGGCACCGGCGCTGGCGGCGGGGTGCTCGATCATAATTAAACCGCCACAGGAAACGCCATTTTCAGCATTGGCAATGGCAGAGCTCGCAGAGCAGGCGGGTGTGCCGAAAGGCGTGCTGAATGTCGTCACCGGAAGTGCTCGCGTGATTGGTGCCGAGCTGACCTCTAATCCGGTGGTTCGCAAGTTAAGTTTTACCGGCTCGACCAAAATTGGTAGTTTGCTGATGTCTCAATGTGCACCCTCAGTAAAAAAGTTGTCGCTTGAATTAGGTGGTAATGCGCCGTTTATTGTTTTTGATGATGCAGATATCGATGCTGCCGTTGAAGGCGCGTTGTTAGCGAAGTTTCGCAATACTGGTCAATCATGTGTTGCGTGTAATAGATTTTTTGTACAAGCCGGCATCTATCAGAAGTTTTCTGAACGCTTTAACCAAGCTGTAAAGGAGAAAATAAAATTTGATACGGCGCCCGATGACGGCGTGGCGATCGGACCATTGATCAACGATAGCGCGGTTGAGTCTATGCAGCAGTTTGTCGGCGATGCGGTTGCCGAAGGCGCCACAATAATGAGTGGCGGGAAAGTAGACGAATCAAAAGGCGACAAGTTTTTTGAAGCAACCGTATTAACCGACGTCACGCAAAATATGAAAATAGCTAATGATGAAATATTCGGGCCAATCGCAACGTTAATTTCTTTCTCTAACGAAGAAGAAGCTATCAGAATGGCGAACGACACGGAATATGGCCTGGCTGCTTATTTTTATACTCGGGATCTGGGGCGCATGTATCGGGTTATGGAGGCGCTGGAGTACGGCATGGTCGGTGTCAATACCGGTATGGTTTCCAATGCGGCGGCTCCGTTTGGTGGCATCAAGGCATCAGGTCTGGGCCGCGAGGGATCAAAATACGGTCTCGATGAATATCTTGAATTGAAATACGCCTGCATTGGTGGCATCGAAAAATAGTTAACAATTTTGCAAAATCTATTAACGATGCTCCGGTTTCCGTAAGTGTTATCAGCCAGAATTCTCTGGAAAAAAACCGTATCGACCGCGCTTACGATATCTTCAACTAGCCGCCGGGCGCGAGTTGGGAGTCGTTCACTAAAATGCAGCGCCCGGGTAAAAAATTGGGTCAGTTATCATGATGACAGGCTAATAACGTCACAACTCTGCGTACTTTGCTTGGTGGCCTTACGTCGGCTTACTTGCGTAGCGTTTGTATCGGGATCAGGATCTTTGCAAACTAAAAAATTTGCCGATTAATCGTCAACAATTGTATTGCGTAGTGTTCCTATAGAGCTGATTTCGACTTCAACAATGTCTCCGGCATTCATATATAAAGGAGGCTCGCGTTTGTCGCCCACGCCGCCAGGTGTCCCTGAAACAATAACGTCTCCAGGGCTTAATGGAAATACCGTTGAGATGTATTCAATCAATACTGGTACCGGGTTGATCATCAGGTCCGTAGTGACGTTCTGTACCACTTGGTCGTTGAGGCGGGTCGTGAGCTCCAGGGCGCCCGGATCCGGTATTTCGTCACTGGTGACCATCCATGGGCCGAACGGGCCAGTACCAACAAAGTTTTTCCCCGGCATAAACTGGGTCGTATGCCTTTGCCAATCACGGACGCTGCCGTCATTAAAGCATGAATATCCGGCAACATGAGATAGCGCGTCCGCTCGTTTGATTCGTCTGCCGCCGGTGCCAATGATCACCGCCATCTCGCCTTCGTAATCAAGTCGTTCGGTTTCCTTTGGTTTGAGCATCGGTTGTTCATGACCAACCAAACAATCTCCGTAACGAGGAAAAAACATCGGGTGCACGTAGTCAGGATTGCCGGTTTCAATTTTGTGTGCGTGGTAGTTAATGCCGACACACAAGATTTTACCAGGGTTAGGAATGACAGGTTCGAGTTCAATGTCTGTAAGCGCGTAATCAGCTGAATTTGAATCAAGAAGTTTTTTGCATACGTCGAGCGCGTTCGCTTCCAAAATGCCGCGAATACTGTGTATGTGTTGGTCTTTCAGACGTGCAGCAAGATCAACGACACCATCGTCTTTTACCAAACCGAAGCTACTGCTTCCGGCGTGTTTAAAGCTACATAACTTCATTCGATTTCCTTAAGTTTGTTCCGGCTGCAGATCGTTTGGTTGCTGATTCATATGACTATTTTATCATCGACTCGATTACGGGCATGAAAGGTAACGGATCAAAATCCCACCGGCAGTAGAGACGTAGTTTAGCTTGAACATATCAAATTACTTGGTGAATGAGGTCACCGAATCCACCCCGGAGTCTGCAGCTGCCTGCCAAAGATCCCGTTCATTGATGTTGCTTGGTTCTCCTAAAATATGGTCATTCTCGAACAGAGTTGCGTCTATTGCGCTTGATTCTATTCAAGATTACGAGATAAATTTTAAAGACAAAATTGTCTATTGATTAGAGTATTCAATTATATACCCAAATCGATTTTGAGCGAGTATCTGGACGAATTAAGTTTCTCAAAGTCTGCAGGGCTAGTCGGAAAACGTCGCTGAATAGATGTCCCTGAGCTCATTTTTCTGAACTTTGCCCATAGTGTTTCTGGGTAAAGCCTGTTTCCAGTAAAATTGTCTTGGATGTTTGAATCGGGCAAGCGATGCGCCGAGTGCGTCATTTAGCGCGGCGTCAGAGATAGGTTCCGATTCGGCTACCAGTATGGCCACAACCCCTTCGCCCATATCGTCGTGTGGCACGCCGATCACGGCAGACTCCCGGACGCCGGTGACGTCATCGAGTACGGTCTCTATTTCCTTTGGATAAATATTATATCCACCAGAAATTATCATGTCCTTGGATCTCCCGACAATTTGCAGTCGGCCGTCGGTACTTAAAACTCCCAGGTCACCGGTAATAAAAAAGCCGGTATCCCGAACTTCCTCTTTGGTTTTTTCCGGTAGTTTCCAATAACCCGAGAAAAGATTCGGCCCTCGAATCTCGATCAGTCCGACTTCCTCGCTACCAAGCGGTAGTCCTTGATCATCACAAACCTGGACTTCGACATCCGGCAATCCGAAACCGACCGTTCCGGGTATGCGCTCCCCGTCTAGAGGGTTGGAAGTGATCATGCCCGCCTCGGTCATGCCGTAACGTTCGAGTATCCTGTGTCCGGTTTTTTCATACCATTGTTCGTGAACTTGTTCGGTCATCGGGGCAGACCCGGAAATGAACAGGCGCATGTGCGCGCAATCGTCCGAACGAAAGTTACGAGTTTGTAATAGCCTTGAATAGTACGTTGGTACGCCCATCAATATGGTTGCTTTGCGTAAATGGTCGCGCACCACATCTGCATCAAAGCCTGGCAAAAAATAAATTTTTGAGGTGTTAAGGAAAGCTGTATGTAAGGCAACGAATAAGCCATGAACGTGAAAAATCGGTAATGCGTGGATCAGGATATCCTGATCCTCAAAGCCCCATATTTTATGCAGCGATTGCGCATTTGAGGTCATAGCGCGGTGCGATAGCATTGCGCCTTTTGAGCGTCCGGTCGTTCCGGAAGTATACAAAATAGCCGCTAGATCTTCAGGCCCGCGCATCGCCACCATGGGGGAGGGCGCAAGAGCAATTATACTTTGCCAGAGGGTATCATCGCTAGCGCTGCCTAATTCATAAATGTGGGGAACCGCGTGCCCTGAAAATGCTGCTGCATCCCCCGGACGACAAACCATTAGCGCCGGTTCCGCGTCGTCAAGAAAGAATCCTACCTCGGCAGGGGTGTAGCCGGTATTTAGCGGTACATAGATAGCGCCAATGCGCATAACACCAAGATATAGTGCAACCGCGCTGATAGATTTATCGACTTGTGCGACCACCCGGTCGCCAGCGGATACACCATTGTTTTCGAGAAATGTCGCCGCTTTTCCCGAGAGCTCATCGAGTTCTCCGTAGCTGCATTGTTCGCCATCCAAAAGTTCAAATGCGATTTGTGCAACATTAGACTGAAAGGCTTCGTGGAATAATTGATATAGATTGGCATTCATATGTTATTACACCAATTAATTCGCTCGAAATGAATGCACCAACCGAATTATAATCGACAATAATTGGAGTCTCAATACTAAAAATGACCCGTTAAAACATCGTCTCAATAATCTTTCCGTTCTTCAATTCGTATCAGATCGCGAAGATAAAACTGGCAAACAAATAATGGACGACTTACCGTATTGGGAAAGCTCTCATAAGCCAATGTTGTCTGCTGGAATTCCTGTAATCGAAAATGTTAGCGGCAAGTCCGAATTGATGACTGATGCGTCCAGCAAGTTTATACCTGAAAGTTACTGGCACAAAAAAACCCCGCATTGCAGGGTTTTTTGATTTTCGTCAGAAATTAGAATTCTATTTGGGTGGCTTGCCCCATTCAGCTTGATACGCTCTGGGGTCGGTTCGACAGGCCTTGATTTCATCGGCTATCCAGGAGCCGGTAAGCTCGTTATCACCGTATCCGGAGTACATAGTTCCACACCATAAAAATGCCGGTACCATTGAAGCGTCTTCGCCGATCGCTGCAGCCATAGCGCGATAGAGTTCCATGTTTTTAGGAGAGCTATTTACTTCTTTAAACTGAACATCTAACCAGGGATGCTGTCTTTCCAGATCCTTCATAAATGGTACCGCTACCTCACAGTGAGGACAGGTCTCGGACCAAAAAACATACATCGTCAGGTTCTGGCTACCATCGCTTTGTTTTTCAGACCAGATTATTTTTCCGGCGGAAGCAGCTCCAGCGCAGACCAGTAACATGGCAACAATAATTAGTTTAAAGCTTCTCATAGATAAAAATCTCCTACATGAATACATATTAGTCCCTGATATCGCTACGTAAGTTCCGTGATAATACCCTTATTGAGACATCTAGTGCCAGTAAGTAGCTAATTTTCAACGGGTAGATGTAAAGCTTTGTGTATTGCTTCACGTGCTGTGTGTGCTATCTCTTTACGGGACAGGTCTGCAGCGGAGAACGCAGGTAACAATGTTACGGTAGCGGTGGCTTTCTTGATGCCCAAAATATGCCAGAGATTACCGATAAAGGTTTGTCCGCCGACGAACGGAATGTCAGTACTCAGGTCGCCATTTTCATTTTCATAGCGAATGGTGAGTGCTTGTATACCGGAATTTTCTTCAATCGCAGCGGCAAATAATCTGGGATGAAAGTTCCGTAAGTAGGTGCCGTCGGTTGTGGTACCTTCTGGAAACAACAAGACATTCACGTCATGCGAAAGTGCAAAAGCCAATTCATCTTTTGCTTGCCCGGCGGCGCCTTGTTGGCCGCGGGCGATAAAAATAGTGCCATTTTTTTTGGCGATCCAGCCAACTATAGGCCAAGATTTGACCTCGGCTTTAGATAAAAACAAGCACGACAGCACCGCGCCTACGACTGGAATATCAAGCCAGGAGATATGATTGGATACCAGTAGGCCGGTGTGCTTGGGTAAGGTACCTTCCGTAACGATCTCGATGTTCAAGATTTGGCACAATTTGCCCATCATTTTTTTTGCGCGAGCAAAGTAAGTCGAGCCGGGAATGCCATTGTTTACATCGCTTTTATAGATCACGGTGATTATTGCGCTGAGTATTAAAAAGTTAATCAGACGCAATAATCGAAAAATTTTGCGCAAAGTTATCATGGTTAGTTGTCGGTCATAATTAGATTGCTATGCATGCGTTACGGTTTGATAATGGTTAGCCCCAGAGATACCCATGACTGCATGCCACCATGATAATAATGCAGGTACTCTTCCGGATAACCTGTTTCTAGAAATGCAGCGATCACTTTGTGCGCGTCAGCAGACCATGGACCGCTATCCCAAATTAGAATTTTCTTGGCGCCGGTGAAATCATAATCTGCGGTTTTAGTCTTGTTTTCAATAAAACCAAATTTTTCTGCCAGCTCTACCAGCTTACCGGTTTCCGGTCGTACAGTGGCATTGACAATTTTCTTCAAATAGTTTGATTTTTCGGTATCCAGATTGGCGAAATCTTCTGCTGGTAAGTTAACTGACCCTGGTATCGTGGCGAAACTATAATGCCTGGCCTCGCGCGCATCAATAATCAAACCGTTGTTGGCCAAATATTCCTTTTCCATAAATTCAAGCAGCTCAAGTTCGCCGACAATAATGATGTCTTTAACAGGTTGTATCGGTACGATGCAGGCGGGCGGGCACGGGCGTGAGGTTTTTGCGAAAGGCCCTTTAATGGTGTTTTCGGTGTTCTGGTTTCTTGTGATCGTAACAACACTATTATTGTAGATGATGTCGAGAGCCGGGAGCTCACTAGTCAGGTTTACGGCACCTTGGTCTTCGGCGAAACCAATATTGCTTACTAATAGGACCAGTAGATAGAGTAACCGGAGACACCAAAATTTTAATTCATGCATATTATTAGTCTTGCTCGAATTGATTTGTGGGATCGTAAGAGGTGGGCTGCGACGGCTCTGCTGTTTTAGCCGCGCAAATCTTACCACACAAAAAAGCCCGGCGAACCGGGCTTTTTTTATTCTTTGACTGCGTATTCCTAACGCTTTGAGAATTGTGGCGCTCTACGAGCTTTGCGTAAGCCAACTTTCTTGCGTTCCACTTCTCTGGCGTCTCTGGTTAGTAGTCCTTCCTGACGAAGGTCGCCGCGCAATGATTCATTGTATTTAAGCAGGGCGCGTGAAATACCCAGTCTTAATGCACCTGCTTGACCACTGCCGCCGCCACCACTAACCGTGGCGGTGATATCGAAATCAGCAATCGAGTCCGTTACTTCTAGTGGTTTGCGTAAAATCATGCGAGCTGTTTCTCGACCAAAATACTCGTCAACCGGTTTGTTGTTGACGGTAATGTTGCCGCTGCCTTTTGTCATGAATACTCGTGCGGCTGAAGATTTTCTTCGACCGGTACCATAATATTGTTCTGATGCCATAGTGCTTAACCTAAATATCGAGGGGCTGTGGTTGTTGAGAGGCATGTTTATGGTCCGTGCCAGCATAGACCTTTAATTTTTTGAGCATTGCGCGACCAAGAGGGTTGCGAGGCAGCATACCTTTAACCGCTTTTTCCAGAACGCGGCCTGGTGCCTTTGCCTGCATTTCTTCAAATGTGATCGTCTTTAGGTTACCTATATAACCTGTGTGATGTTGGTAAACCTTGCCCTTGGCTTTGTTACCAGTGACATGAATTTTATCAGCGTTAATAACGACAATATAATCACCGGTATCTACATGCTGGGTATATTCCGGCTTGTGTTTACCGCGCAGGCGGTGGGCGATCTCTGTCGCCAAACGGCCGAGCGTCTTATCGGTCGCGTCGACGATGAACCAGTCGCGCTTCACTTCAGCGGGTTTTGCGCTGAATGTTTTCATGAGCATTGCTCCGTATCTGTTACAAAATGGCGAAAATTCTAATCTTCTATTAACGCCTTTGAAGGCGCGCTATTTTACCGAATACCCACGCCAAAGCAAGGAAAATGGCGGGGTTCGAAGAGGGCAATGCCTAAAAAATCGACTTGGCCGCAACTTGCTGCTATTGATTTAGGCATTTGTGTGAAAAAAAATGAAATAACTGTATATAAAACAGTGAGATACGTGAATTCCTGTGACAATTCGGGTTTTCTGGATCAAAGCAAATACTGACAATGCCCGGTACAAAAGTCTTATCTAAGCCATCTGGCATTGGCTTGTCTGCAAGCGGTAGCTGACTTAGGCTTGCGTCAGTTCCAAACTACAGACTATCAATTTAGGAGTTAAAAGTGGAAAAGACAGATGCAAAACAGATTTTGGATGAAATAGTAAGTCAGGGAAAGTCGCTAGCTGATAAAGGCTTCGACTTTGCTGAACAAAAACTCGATTTACCGCCAGCAGGCCTTGCTAGGGACGAGATGATCAATAAGCTCGGTAAAGGCGCCGCAGTGGCCGGAGTTTTAGCCATTT
>CAZUMV010000092.1:0-10482 GCA_964621435.1 uncultured Thiotrichales bacterium
AGAAGCGTCAAGCACCGCCGCCGTTTACCCCGCCCTGGCACAAACCTTCATGCATTGGGGGTTTCTGGCCTGGACGGTACTCGGCAGCCTGGCCACGATTATTTTTATGCATCTCCACTACGATAAAGGCCTGCCGCTTAAACCACGCACGCTGTTCTATCCCATATTCGGCGATCGAGTCATCGATACCTGGCTAGGGAGCGTCATCGATGCCGCTTGCGTAGTCGCCGTCATCGCGGGGACAGTCGGTCCGATCGGGTTTCTGGGTCTGCAAATCAGCTACAGCATAGGCTCCTTGTTTGGCATCGAAAATAATCTAACATCGCAATTTTTGGTGATTCTATTTTTAATCAGTGTCTACACCGTCTCTACCGTGTCGGGCATTCATCGCGGCATTCAATTGCTGAGTACCTTTAATGTCTGTCTGGCCGGATTTCTAATTTTATACATGTTGGGGTTCGGGCCAACCGCCTTCATTGTCGATAGTTTTGTGCAATCAACCGGCACATTGGTGGCAAAGTTAATACCCATGGCGACCTACCGCGCCGACAGTGCCTGGCTGGATCAATGGACGATATTTTATTGGGGATGGTTTTTAGGCTACGGGCCACTAATGGCCATTTTTATTGCGCGCATTTCCAATGGGCGACGGATCAGAGAATTGATTACCGCGGTTTCGATTATGGCGCCACTGGTAACGGCATTCTGGATCACTATAGTTGGCGGATCCGGACTGGCCTTCGAACTTGCTAACCCGGGCGTTATTTCTGAACCATTTACCGGCTTTAATATGCCCGCGGTTTTATTGGCGATTACCCAGCAATTCCCGGCCGGTTACTTCATATCAATCCTGTTCTTGGTACTGACCACGATCTTTGTTGCCACCACCGGCGATTCCATGACTTACACGGTTTCAATTGTTATGAGTGGCAGTGACGATCCGCCAAAACTTTTGCGGATTTTCTGGGGTGTCATGATGGGTGTTCTGGCGATGATCCTGGTCGCCATCGGCGAAGGCAGTATTTCCGCGCTGCAGTCTTTTATCGTCATTACCGCAGTACCGGTTTCGATTATTCTATTGCCGACCCTTTGGTTGGCACCCAGGATCGCCCGACAGTTGGCGCAAGAACAGGGCCTGCTGTAATTCCCAGGCCCATCAGTTAGGCAACGGTGTGATTCGCCAGTCTTTCCAGTGCTTTTACCAGGCCTGAGTGATCGTCGTCGCTATCACCATTATCCGCGCAGTCAGTAAACAGTGCCTGACATTGCTCCGTGCTGGGCAAACTAACACCTAACGACTTTGCTGATTCGAGCGCAATATTCAGGTCTTTCTGATGTAAACGAATCCGAAACCCTGGATCAAAGGTGCGCTTGACCATGCGCTCACCATGCACTTCAAGTATTTTGGAAGCGGCAAAACCGCCCATTAGCGCTTCTCGTACAATGGCCGGATCACAACCAGCTTTTGCAGCGAAAACCAAAGCTTCGCTAACCGCTTCAATATTTAACGCCACAATAATCTGGTTGGCTATTTTACAACTTTGGCCGGCACCGTTGTTTTCGCCGATCAGCGTAATATTTTTTCCCATAAGCTCAAATAACGGCAAGGCGCGGTTGAATGATGCCTTGGCGCCGCCAACCATGATCGTTAAGCTTGCCGCCTCCGCGCCCACCTGCCCACCGGAAACCGGCGCATCCAGATATCCGGCACCTTTGGCTTTGACCTGATCTGCTAATTCTTTGGTAGCAACCGGACTGATTGAACTCATATCTACCAGTAAAGATTTTTCGCCAATGCCTTCGAGCAAACCATCCGTTGCACTAATCACCTGTTCAACCTGCGGTGTATCAGGGACCATGATGATCACGACTTCGCATGCCTGTGCAACTTCCCGCGGTGACCCAACCACCTCGACACTCTTGCTTTCAAGTGCTTCAGGCAGTGGTGAAGAGTTAAGACAACTGACAATGCTGTGCCCCGCTTCAAGCAGATGACCTGCCATAGGAGCTCCCATAATTCCTAGGCCAATAAATCCAATTTTCATAGTTTCTTTCTCGTTAAGCTTGCGTCAAATGATAAACGTTGGCTAGGAGAATGGTCGCGAAAATCATTTCTGTCAACCTCTATCAGCACAAGTGTGCTATGCCATTAGCTAAGTGACTAATCGCTAGAACGCGGCTGCATATAACGCAGATTATTGGTTTCGGCGCGTAACCAGTCACAAAATATCTGCACCTGTGGATCATCAATTCTATTGTCAGGCACCACTAAAAAATACGGCCACGGGTGCTGAACCTCGGCGGCGAATGGCCTAACCAGCTGCCCGCTAACGAGATCATCAGCTGCCAATTCCAGATATCCCATCGCGATTCCCAAACCATCACGCGCAGCATTCAGGGCCAGACCCGGGTCTTGAAAAGAGAGACCGCTTGAACAATCCACTTCATTGGCACCCATGGCAATTAACCATGCTTGCCACTCTGAATAAACATCAGACTCATCATCGACATCTGCGTGAATTAACGGATACTTAGCAATATCTTGCGGGCTCTGTAATTCTGCGCCGGACTGCAACAGCGCTGGACTGCACAACGGCGTCATGCGAATTGGCAATAACAATTCTGTTCGCAGCCCCGGCCATTCACCGAGGCCGAACCGAACCCCAACATCAAATTGGTTTTTATCGAAGTCTGCCGATGACAAGGCCTGCTTCAACTCAACTTTAATATCGTCGTTGGCCTCCGTAAAACGATGCAAACGAGGAATAAACCATTTGTTTGCAAAGGATGGCGTCAGGGTAATATGCAATGGTTCAGATTTGCCGCCGCTTTTAATCGTATCGAGCGTCGCAGAGATGCGGTCAAATGACTGTTTCAATACAGGCAGTAACATTTCACCAGAACTGGTAAGCACAACACGCCGGTTTTTTCGTAGAAACAAATTAACGCCAAGCGCTTTTTCGAGGCCTTTGACATGGTGACTTATGGTCGAATGAGTCACATGCAATTCCTTGGCGGCCAAGCTGAAGCTGGAAAGCCGTGCAGCCGCTTCAAAAGCTTGTAACGACTTCAAATGAACACCAAATCGAGGCATAATATATATGTCTAATTTTTAAACATATTGTGTTCAATCTATCTACTTGTCGTCAAGTGTTGATCACTGCAGAATGAAGAATAATAGTCCAAAAGAACATAAAGGCTTAAATTATGTCGATCTCGAGCGATTCAATTTTTAACCCCGAAAAATATGCCAAGACTCGATTGCCGATCGAAGAAGCGAGCCCGTTGCCGGGCGAAGTCTACACCTCGCAAGAATGGTATGACCGGGAAATGGAAACCATTTTCCGCAAGCGTTGGGTACAGGTAACCCGGGAAGAAGAAATCCCGAATCCTGGCGACTATGTTCGAATTAATATATTAGACGAACCCTTGGTGGTACTTCGAGATAAAGAAGGCGTTATCCGCACCATGTCAGCGGCCTGCCAGCACCGCTCGGCGGAGTTAGTAAGCGGTACCGGCAACTGCAAACGATTGGTCTGTCCTTACCATGCATGGAGTTACGCACTGGATGGGCAGCTCCTTGCTGCTCCCGGCATGCAAGACGCCAAAAACTTTGATAAAAAAGACTACAAACTTCCGAGCGTTCGCACCGAGACCTGGGGTGGTTTTGTGTTTATCAATTTTGATGACGACGCAGAGTCATTAATGGATTCGCTGTCCGACCTGCCAGAGCGCTTCAAGGACTATAAACTCGAAGACATGAAGGTGGTCAAAAAATGGGAAAACACCTTCACCGCCAACTGGAAAATTTGGGTAGAGAATTCCCGCGAAGGTTATCATGTACCCACGGTACACCGCCCATCCTTCAATGCTTTTTTCCCGGACGTCAAACTCTCCGATTTCCGCGCCCATGGCGTGCCTGGTAAATATGCTATTAATACCAGCGACGTTGAAACCGGACTTTATGTTCCACGCGGCGGTAAGTTTCCTTTCATTGAAGGCCTGTCTGACGAAGACCGTGAAAGCACACATTTCATGGTATTTTATCCGCACTTATTGATGAATATGCCACCGGATCGGATTACCTTTCACCAATATTTTCCGGAAGGCCCGCATCAAACCCGGATCATCACCTGGTGTTGTTTTCCACAATCAACCATTGATCGCGATGATTTCGAAGAAGAGTTTGAAGAAAAGTACGTGCCACCAATGGAAATGTTTATCGACGAAGACAAAGGTATCTGCGCGGTTGTGCATAAAGGTATAGTGAGCAAACTGACCACACCAACGCGCTACTCGCCAACCGAAGAAAAGACCGTGTACGAATTTTCCAACTACGTGTTAGACCACGTGATCGGTCCGGTGGATTCTTAATTACCCTCAACCAACATCAAAACTATTATGAAAAGACAAAGTATCTCAATTCCTAACGTTGGCGAGCCGGATCCCGCATCGGTCGCCTCACAATGCTGCAAAATCGATAACTATATATTTATCTCCGGACAAATCTCAATGGATAACGGCGAGCTGGTAGGGCCTAATGATCCTCTGGAGCAATGTCGGCAGTGCCTCAGACACATTAGAGATTATATGACCGCTGCCGGTGGCAGTATGGACGATGTTGTTTCGTTAGACATTTTTTTGACCGATATACGCTACCGTCAGGCAGCCTTCGATGCGCGTGCCGAATTTTTCAATGCCCCTGGCCCAAGCGGCACCGTCGTGGGCGGCGTCGCGCTGGCATTCGAAGGATTACTGGTCGAGATTAGTGCCAGAGCAATCCTGTCAGATTAATCCAGCTAGCAGTAAATTAATATGAGTGATGAGAATAGAAAAGGTAAAGTTCAAACGGTAACCGGGCTCATAGATGGCGCCGATCTCGGCATCACACTGGCGCATGATCATGTTATTTTCGACGGCAACTTTATGTTTGTTGAGCCGGAAAAAGAAACTGATAAAGACCTTGCCAACGAAAAAATCACCTTGCAAAACCGCGGTTGGGTCGGTTACCACTGGACCTCTAATCATGACAACGTGGTATTAACCGACGAAGCACTCGCGGTAAGCGAACTTCAACGGTTTGTTGCAGCCGGTGGACGTAGTATTGTCGATCCAACAAATATCGGTCTCGGCCGGGATCCCGAGACATTGCATAGAATCGCCGGACTAACGGGCATGAACATCGTTATGGGTTGCGGCTATTATCTTGGCGTTACCCATCCCCCTGATATGGATAGTCGTAGCGAAGAGTCAATAACCCAGGAAATCGTCGACGACATACTGGTCGGCGTTGGCGATGCCAAAATCCGTGCCGGCATGATTGGCGAGATTGGCTGCCATTATCCCTGGGATAAAAATGAGAAAAAGAGCCTGCGAGCAGCAGTCGCTGCGCAGCTGGAAACCGGTGCCGCGCTCATGGTGCACCCGGGGCGTGACCCTAACTCACCGGTAGAAATCGCCGAAGTAGTCGATGCGGCAGGTGGTGATTTAAGCCGTACAATAATTTGTCATATTGATCGAACCTGCCTCGAGCGTAGCTGGTTAAAAGATCTGGCCGAAACGGGTTGTTACCTTGAATATGATTTGTTCGGCAACGAAAGCTCCTACTATCCCCCTAACCCGAAAGTTGATATGCCATCAGACGCAGAGCGTATGGATGTGATTTTATG
Organism: uncultured Thiotrichales bacterium; assembly: GCA_964621435.1. Classification (GTDB taxonomy): domain Bacteria; phylum Pseudomonadota; class Gammaproteobacteria; order CAZUMV01; family CAZUMV01; genus CALIRD01. The sequence goes on from CAZUMV010000092.1 coordinate 5,670, forward strand.
GCATTTCGAAAACGGCTTTGAAAAACAAATCCTGCTCTCGCACGATGTTGCCACCAAACACAGGCTGCATGCTTATGGCGGCCTCGGCTATGATCACCTGATTACCAATGTTGTGCCACGCCTGGAGCAACGTGGACTTTCTGCACGGGAAGTAGAAACACTTATCGTCGACAACCCTGCCACTGCCTATAGCTTTGTATAGCTCTGTCATTTATTCTAGCTCGACCTAATGACCCACCCCGAACAGCACATGCACCTGCATATCCAGAATTCCGATGCGCTCGGCGAAGTATTTGAGATAACACCGGCAAGACTCGAAGCCGCACTAACACGCCACCCCGGTATCGACGCTAACGTCAACATAACACTGGCAAATGACGAAAAGTCGTTTGAAAAAGAAATGCAAACTGCCGATGCATTGTTCGCATGGGATTTCGATCGTGCACGGCTGGCGTCTATGGCACCCAATTTACGCTGGATTCAACTCCAGGGCGCCGGTATAAACCACCTGCTCCCACTGGACTGGATTCCGGACGGCGTGGCCATAACCAATAGTCGCGGCGCTCACGGTAGTAGTGCCAGTGAATACTTAATCATGTCGATCTTGGCACTCAATAACCGACTGCCCGAAATGGTACACAACCAAAGCAACCATAAGTGGAATCAACTACATGCTAGCGCCATTGGTGGAAAGACTTTATTAATCTACGGTGTTGGTCATATTGGTGGCGACACAGCGACCGCCGCAAAATATTTTGGTATGAACGTGCTCGGGATCAGGCGAACAGGCGCACCACATCGCGCTGTAGATCAAATGTATCAACCGCAGGATTTACATGCATTGCTACCGCAAGCCGATTTCGTCTTAGTAACTGCACCGCATACACCCAAAACCGAAAGAGTTTTTGGTTCAGCCGAATTCGAGTTGATGAAACAAGGTGCTGGCTTCATCAATTATAGCCGCGCCCAACTGGTTGATTATGATGCCCTCGAAAGCACTTTGCGCAAAAACCAAATTAGTGCAATCGTCGACGTATTTAATCAGGAGCCGTTACCGCAAGACTCGAGCTTATGGAACACGCCTAACTTGATCATCACACCGCACTCGGCATCCAACGATCCGGTCCACCACGCCCGACGTAGTCTGGATATCCTGCTTGAAAATGTCGGCAGATATAAAAATAACGAGCCTTTGATAAATATAATTGATCCCGTACAACAATATTAGCTCCGATTTATCGCTATAATATTGCACCTCAAATTTCAACAATCTCGGTAAACATGCTTAACGAAATCGTAACTGCAGTAAACGAGGTGCTTTGGGGCAAAGGCCAGATTCTCATTTACATGCTGTTGTTTGCCGGTGTCTGGTTTACCTATAAGTTAGGTTTTATACAGTTGCGCTATTTTGGCCACATGTTCAGCTTGCTCAAAAATAGCCGGCATGCCGACAAATCTGGTATTAGCTCATTTCAGGCCTTGTGTACCAGTCTCTCCGCCCGGGTCGGCACCGGTAATTTAGCCGGCGTTGCTATTGCAATATCGTTAGGCGGTGCCGGCGCCATATTCTGGATGTGGGTGATTGCCTTTATCGGTATGGCTACTGGTTATGCCGAGAGTTTGCTGGGTCAGGTCTATAAAGTTCGTAACGCCGATGAAGAATTCCGCGGCGGCCCAGCGTACTACATTAAGCATGGCTTGAAGCTACCTTGGCTGGCCGTTGCCTTCTCACTATGCTTGTTGTTCGGATACGGATTTATTTTTGGTGCAACGCAAGCAAATACCATAACTGATGCGTTGAACTATGCATACGGCTTTTCCGTATTTAAGTCCGGACTGGTTATCACCCTGCTTTCAGGCTTGGTTATAGTTGGCGGCTTACGCGCCATTGCGCGTTTTTCAGAAATCGTTGTGCCAATAATGAGCATAGCTTATGTAGTATTGGTGCTAGGCATAACGCTATTTAATTTCACTCACGTTCCGGCCATGTTGCTGGAAATTATATCCTCCGCCTTCGGACTAAATGAAGCCGCGGCAGGAACCTTTGGTGCTGCCATAAAAAACGGTATCCAGCGCGGCTTATATTCCAACGAAGCTGGTGCTGGTGCAGCACCACAAGCAGCAGCGAGCGCCTCACCACAACCAAATCACCCGGCATCGCAAGGCTTCGTGCAAATGCTAGGCGTTTTTCTCGACACTATGGTGCTGTGTACTTGTACCGCCATCGTGATTTTGCTGGCCGGCGGGCCAACCGTTGGTGAAATGGAAGGCATACGCCTTACGCAAGATGCGATGACCGCGCATGTCGGCCATTTTGGGCCGCACTTGGTCGCTATTGCAATCTGCATTTTCGCGTTCACTTCTATTGTTGCTGACTACGCTTACGCAGAATGTAATCTGCACTTGTTTAAAATTGACACAAAGACCGGGCGCCTGGTGTTGACGGTAGTCTTTTTGGCGATGACCTTTTGGGGTGCCAACGCTGACTTAAAAGCAGTCTGGGCAGCCGCAGACATGGCTTTTGGCATGATGGCGGTAATCAACATCATTGCCATTGTTATGCTTACTCCGACTATCGTCGCGGTGAGCCGGGACTATATCCACAAACACAAATCAAATTCTGCGATGGATTTTTATGAAAATGATTGCGACATTCAGGGTCAAAGTGAAGATGGCATCTGGACGAAAAAGTGAATAACAAAGACGCCATATTCTAACCCTGACAATATAAATCCACATGTCCAATACTCTTGAACAAATCATACGCCTTGATGACCACCAACTTGACCAATCCCGTTTTCAATCACGTTGTAAGCAAAGCCTGGATGAAAACGGCTTGTTGGTATTGCATGACTTTTTAACCAGCGACACGATCGAGTCGATTCAAAAAGAAGCCAAAGCGCAACAGAGGCTAGCCTACTACACCGCCGACCAGCACACCGCCTATCTGGAACCTGTTGATCCGGATTTTCCAACAGATCATCCAAAAAATAGATTAGTCAGTTCATCCAAGGGTTGCATCACGGATGATCAGGTACCAACTGGATCGGCATTAAGAATATTGTACGACGCCCCGCTGTTTCGGGAATTTCTTTGTGCGGTGCTGAATGAAAAACAACTATTTGAGTATGCCGACCCCCTGTCATCAATCAACATTCATTATGCCGATAAAAACCAGGAACTTGGCTGGCATTTCGATAACTCGTCTTTCGCGATCACACTATTGATTCAGGAACCTGACGACGGCGGTCAATTCAAATATGTCAGCAATGTGCGCGACGCTGACCAAGGAGACATGAATTATGCTTTAGTCGGGAAAGTCATGGATGACGCTATACCGAGCGAAACTCTGGTAATGAAAGCCGGCACCTTAGTTTTGTTTAGAGGCCGTAATTCCATACACAAAGTAACCCCGGTTAGAGGCGAAACAACACGCATCCTGGCGGTGCTCGCCTATAACAGCGAACCGAATATATCATTGTCTGAATCTGCGCGAATGACCTTCTTCGGCCGATTGGGATAAACGTTTAGCGGGTTCGAATTTTACACCACTCGCGGCCACATACTGACAACCTGCCCGCTAGCTGGATCAGCCTGACCTAAAAGAACCTTATCATACGCTTTGGCAACTTCTTCAGCGCCATAGCTTTGCTCTACGCGTAGCCAGTTTGTAGCGAAGTCTCGAAAAGCGACATACGCAGACCCGATAAGCATTTTTAATTTATCCGGACCCAGTTCAGCACTGCGGGATTTAACTTGTGCCGGGGCGAAAAAAAACTCAGGTTTAGCGCCCGGCAATCCCTGCATCGAGCCACCCTGATCATGGTGGGTTGCACCAATGCGACAAGAATGTTTCATATTGTCGGCGTAGTGATGATGCAAATCACTGGTAACTTTCGCACTACCAGCCATATCAACGAGGACTACCGCGCGCGTCGCATCGAGTGTAGTCACATCTGAATAGGCAATCACCTGATCGTAGCATCCAAGACCTTCGCAGAACGCAATATTGCCCGGTGATGTAATACCAACTGCTGTTAGCTTTCCGCGCCCGCTGACGCAATGCCCCAAAGCGATACTGGTCTTGCTTGATGCACTGGTAATCAAACAGGTATCCGCGCCGAACGAGTTATGCACGTCAATAAAGTCGTCAACCAGCCAAGAGGTCATAAATAAAGCACGCAGCAAACTGTCATAATCCTCGCGAGCGAGTTGATAAACGGGATTAGCGGAGGCAGCGTCAAAGCCTGCATAAATTGGTGCGAATTCCGCGCGATGCTCCGAAATATCAGAAAACCCGTAGTCAGTAAAATGACCAGCCAACACTTTAAGGTGCGTAGACATGGGAAACCAGCCCCAATAACGGTCACCAACGGTAATGTCGGTATGCCGACTTGCGACGACCTCGCTCCACCCCATTGCTGGTATTCGGCCCCAACCAGTTTCAGCCGGAAAGAAATCCCAATAGCCGAGACTATCCCCCGCGGTGGCGTAAGAAATATTATTGGCGGTAAGCGCTAACCGTTCTATCTTGAATAATACTTCGTCAGGCTCGAGCTCGGTACTTAGCATTTCTGAGGTCAGTCGGGTATTGCTCAAATCACCTTTTTGTACTTCAAACGTATGTATATTGTCTTGGCCAGTCATAAAATTGCCACAATCATTTGGTCTTGCTCACATTCTATTGTGACACTAGTTTATTTCAATACACAGCCGAGCGCGCTCTTTTTCTGCCGTGATAACTTAAAATACACCATTTACCTATTCGCTTTACAGATCCTTAAGAAAATTCCAGACTTAAGCTCACTTACCC
>CAZUMV010000093.1:0-1080 GCA_964621435.1 uncultured Thiotrichales bacterium
GAAGCTTTTGGGTGCCAAAGTGGAGGCGGTTGATTCAGGCTCCGCAACTCTTAAAGATGCGCTCAATGAAGCGATGCGAGACTGGGTAAGCAATGTAGATGATACCTATTACATTATCGGCACTGTGGCTGGTCCTCATCCTTACCCTATGTTGGTGCGAGATTTTCAGTGCGTTATCGGGCGTGAAGCACGGACTCAAATGCTCGAGCAAACTGGTGCGTTACCAACGGGTTTGGTGGCTTGTGTTGGTGGTGGGTCAAATGCTATCGGGTTATTCCATCCGTTTCTGGACGATACTGATGTTGGTATTTATGGTGTTGAAGCGGCGGGAGCAGGGCTTAAAAGCGGTCGTCATGCCGCGCCGCTTAGTGCGGGTCAACCAGGGGTGTTACACGGTAATCGGACGTATCTTATGGAAGACGCTGATGGCCAGATAATCGAGACGCATTCGGTTTCTGCCGGCCTGGATTATCCGGGCGTCGGTCCGGAACACGCCTGGCTAAAAGATATTGGTCGCGCCGAATACGTTGCCATAAACGATGTTGATGCAATGAAGGGCTTTCATGCTCTTACTCGCCTGGAGGGCATTATTCCTGCTTTGGAAAGTAGCCATGCGGTGGCCTATGCAATGCAGCTGGCGGCAACCATGTCACCATCGGAATCGCTGCTGGTTAATTTGTCAGGCCGCGGCGATAAAGATATTAATACGGTAGCCGATATGGAAGGAATTACATTGTGAGTAGGGTAGCGGATGTATTTGCAGCACTTAAGCAAACCGGAAAAACGGCATTGGTGCCATATATAACAGCCGGTGATCCACATCCTGAGGCTACCGTGGAATTAATGCATGCTTTAGTCGACAGCGGCGCCGATATTCTCGAGCTGGGAGTGCCGTTCTCGGATCCGATGGCCGATGGCCCTGTGATCCAGGCGGCTTGTGAGCGCGCACTTGCACATAACGTCAGTTTGCTTAATGTGTTGGAAATGGTGACACAATTTAGAATCGTCGATACCTCGACTCCAGTGGTATTGATGGGCTATCTCAACCCGATCGAGGTTATGGGTTATACGACATTTGCT
>CAZUMV010000093.1:1090-10453 GCA_964621435.1 uncultured Thiotrichales bacterium
CAAGCCGGGGTGGACGGTGCCTTGATCGTGGATATCCCGCCTGAAGAAGCAAAGCAGCTAACCGAGGTAATGCAGCAACAACAATTGGATACGGTGTTTTTAGCCGCACCGACGACCTCTGCCGAGCGGCTTCGTCTCATTGATACAGTGTGTAGTGGTTTTCTCTATTATGTGTCTTTGAAAGGTGTTACCGGCTCGTCAAAACTGGATACCGGCGCAATTAAAGAGCGAGTTGATATAATTCGGGATAATACATCGTTACCGGTAGGCGTGGGGTTCGGTATAGCAACCGCGCAGGATGCGGCAGCGGTTGCTGTGCATGCAGATGCGGTGGTCGTGGGAAGCGCGTTGGTGAAATTTATCGCCGAGTCACCACAAGACCTTAAATCCATAAAATCTTCAATACAGGAACTGGTATCATCGATGCGGCAAGCGATCGATCGGAACAATTAAAATCGGACACAAAATGGCTGAGTACTTATGAGTTGGTTTGAGAAATTTATACCATTCGGGATTCGTACCGAAGCTGGCGAAAAGCGCAAGGTCCCGGAAGGTTTATGGCACAAATGTAATAGTTGTGCATCGGTTTTGTACCGGGCTGAATTAGAACGCAATCTGAATGTGTGTCCAAAGTGCGACTATCATATCCCGATCTACGGCCGCGAGCGTCTGGTTTTAACGCTTGATCCGGGTGGGCCGCAACGCGAGATTGGTGTTGACATTAAACCCGTTGACACATTGAAGTTTAAAGACACCACAAAATATAAAGACCGTATTGCGGCGGCCCAGAAAAAAACCAAAGAAAATGATGCGCTCATCGTCATCCGTGGTGAAATCATGAATGTTTCAGTGGTTGCGGCGGCATTTGACTTTAAATTTATGGGTGGTTCAATGGGCGCCGTAGTTGGAGAGAAATTCGTGCGTGCTGTTGATGTCTGCATAGACGAGAAGGTGCCATTGGTAACGTTCGCAGCTAGTGGCGGTGCGCGCATGCAAGAAGCGTTGTTTTCGCTAATGCAAATGGCCAAAACCAGTGCAGCAGTTGAACGTTTGCGCCAAAATAAAATTCCTTTTATATCAGTTCTTACTCACCCTACAACAGGCGGCGTGTCAGCCAGTTTCGCAATGCTTGGCGATGTCATTCTTGCTGAGCCGCGCGCCTTGATTGGTTTTGCTGGACCAAAGGTGATTGAGCAGACAGTTAGGGAGACCTTGCCTGAGGGGTTCCAGCGTTCGGAGTTTTTGCTCGAACACGGCGCGATCGACCGCATTGTTGACCGCAGACAATTACGTGAGGAAATTGCTTCTTTGTGTAGCATGATGTTGAATCTTATGCCGATAAAGTTCCCTGATACTGAAGCGAATGTGCTGCCGGTGGCTGCTCCGACTGGTATTCCTGACGACATGACTGTGGAGATTGAAATTGATGCTGATCATGATTTCGATCAAGAGCCCGATTTGGAGGCCGATACCGAGGCAGAGTAACTGCCCGGAGATGCCATGAGGTTCAAGAAACTGTCGCAGTGGTTGGAATGGTTGGAGACGCTGCATCCGCAAAAAATTGATCTGGGTTTGGAGCGCGTCACGCAAGTGGCCAACCGGATGCGAGTACTCGAACCGTCAGCGCAGGTTATTACTGTAGCTGGAACCAACGGCAAAGGTTCTTCGGTGCAAATGTTCGAGGAAATATTCGCAGCCGCGGGATTTAGCACCGGCTCATATACATCACCACATGTTCATCTTTACAATGAACGAATCCGGATCAACGGGGTACCGGTCGATGATCGGGAGATTTGTCGCGCTTTTGCAAAAGTAGACGATGCGCGGGCGGAAATAAGCTTGAGTTATTTCGAATTTTCCACTCTGGCGGCACTATTGATTCATCAACAACATAACGTCAGAGTGATGGTTTTAGAGGTAGGGCTCGGTGGCCGACTCGATGCGACCAATATAGTGGATGCTGATATCGCCGTAGTCACCAACATTGCTTTAGATCACATGCATTACCTTGGTGATACGGTCGAAGCGATTGCTGTTGAAAAAGCCGGTGTAGCCAGAGCTGGTAAACCACTCATATGCGCAACCGACGAAGTCACGCCGGCACTGGCGTTAGAAGCGAAAAGGTTACGAGCTAAGTTTATTCAAGCAAGCGTCGATTACCGCTTTAAAATTGATGCCGAAAATTGGTATTGGTATAACGCGGAGCAGGAGTACAAAGACTTACCCCATCCGGGCTTACGAGGTCGGCATCAATTTTACAATGCAGGTGGCGTAATCGCGGCGTTGCAAGAGCTGCCGGAAAATATGCGGATATCTGCCGCCGCGATTGCTAGCGGGCTCAAATCCACTACACTAGCCGGGCGTTTTGAACGGGTCACAACAGCTACCGGCTATCAGGTTTTTTTTGACGTAGCGCATAACCCACACGGCGCTGCTGCATTGGTTGCAAATTTACAGGCGTTGCCATTAGCCCCCCTGCATGTGGTGTTGGGAATTCTCGAAGATAAGGATTATTCAGGCTTAATCGCTGCATTGGCGCCATTAGTGAGTAGTTGGCATGTTTCGGCGGCAAATATCGAAAGAGCGCTGCCAGCGGCGCGCTTAGCGGAAGTTATCAAAGCTGATGTGCCAGATGCCGAGGTTTTGTGTTACTCCAGCCTCCAGGAAGCTTATGGTGCTTTGGATCAATTGTTAGCACCGACCGATAGAATGTTGGTAACCGGATCATTTCATACTGTAGACGAAGTGCGCAGTCTGGTTATGTAGAGGGTAAAAAAACGCTGTTACGGCGCCGTCGATCGGTTAAAACCTGTTTCTATGGAATTTCCGGATAAAATTACGCTGCATCTCGCGGTCTATCTTGTATACTATCTTCCCGTGCCCACATAGAGTTTTTTGCAATGGATCCGGTACTTAAAACACGCCTGGTTGGCGCTTCTGTAGTCATACTTTTGGCGGTAATTTTTTTGCCAATGATTCTAGGTCCGGGAGATAAAGGTCGGCCTACTACCAGCGAGATCAAGCTCTCGGAACAAGAGTCTTTCGCATTGCCGGATCGCAGCAACGGGAGTATTCAGCCACTTGGTCGACTCGCAGGGGAAAAAGCATCCATTGACCCTAATGCTGCGCCTGCGAATACCGCAGAAAAACTCGCGACGCTTTCTGAACAGTTAACTTCTCCATCCAGCAGCGAACCCATTGAGGTGCCAAGCCGCGCAGTGATCGTGCCCGAGCCAGCCGTAGAAATAGATTCTGCAGCCAATCCATCAATCATCTCAAGCGCTCCCCAACCTGCGATAATTAATAAAAACTCGGTTGCATCAGACTCTGCCAGCTTTAGTGGAAGCGGCTTTGCGGTGCAGGTGGGTAGCTTTAGTGACCGCAACAGAGCGGTAGTATTGAAAGACAAACTACAATCCTCAGGGTATCCGGCCTTTATCGAATCTAGTGATGATGGCGTCATGCATCGCGTGAAAACAGGTCCTGTTGGTAGTCGGGACGAGGGCAGTAGTTTATTGAAGTCTATGCAGCAAGATGGCTTGGTGGCGCAAGGCTTGATTGTTACGCAGGCAAAATAGTTCATAGAATAGGTCCTTAAATTAATAGGTAAGGTAGCTAAGACATGCAGATAGTAGATGGCATCATCCTCATTATTGTTCTCTTGTCGGTAATGTTTGGAATTTTCAGAGGGTTCGTTAAGGAATCTATTTCGGTTACCTTTTGGATTCTCGCGGTATGGGTTGCCATAAAATTTAGCGAAACTGCTTCGGCCTATGTGCCATCCGGAGTAGATTCACCAGCCCTGAGGTTGGCATTGGCCTTTGGTGGTTTATTTGTTCTGACCCTGATAGTGGGTGCGATAATAAATCAGATCGTTGGTTTACTGGTGTCGAAATCGGGCTTAAGCGGGACTGACCGGATACTTGGTTTTATGTTTGGAGCGCTACGTGGCTTGGTCTTGGTAACTTTTTTAGTTCTATTGGTGACCAGTTTTAGTCCGGGCATGAAAGATAAGCAGTGGTGGCAATCCAGTGTCACGCTGCCATATTTTGATAGTCTCGCCGAACAATTATTTGGCTATTTGCCGGTGACTGCACAGGAGCGTTTGAGACCACCATCCGGGCGCCAACCTATAGAAGCGGGCGAACCAGTTAGTGGCGAGGAAGCTGCGGCAGAAATTCGCGAAAGGGTTGGCGAAGAACTTTTGCAGCGTGGACTTGAACAACTAAAGCCGGGTTCCAGCGGCCAAGAATAACACCTAGCAATAATCACCCAGGAATAAAACACTATGTGCGGAATTATCGGTTTGTTTGGCCGGGAGCCGGTTAATCAATCGCTGTATGATGGGCTCTTGTCCTTGCAGCATCGTGGACAAGATGCCGCCGGGATAGTTACCTGCGATGACCGGCGTCTTAATTTGCGCAAAGATAATGGCTTGGTACGAGACGTTTTTCATACTCGCCACATGGCCAAATTGCAAGGCACGATGGGTATCGGGCATTTGCGGTACCCCACAGCGGGTTCTTCTTCTTCAGCTGAGGCGCAGCCCTTTTATGTGAATTCGCCATTCGGGATTGCTATTGCACACAACGGTAATCTGAATAATGCCGAAGAGCTTAAGCAAGAGTTATTCAAAAAAGACCGGCGTCACATCAATACTAGTTCTGATTCGGAAATTTTGCTGAATATTTTTGCTCGTGAATTATATCGAACCAAAACCAAAACCCCGGGTCCGGCAGACATATTTTCCGCAGTACAAGGTGTGCATAAGCGCTGCAAAGGTGCCTATGCAACAGTTGGTTTGGTGGTTGGCTATGGGTTGTTTGCATTCAGGGATCCGCATGGTATTCGGCCATTAGTTTTCGGTAGCCGTAAAACTGCGAACGGGCGAGAGTATATGGTAGCCTCTGAGTCAGTTGCACTGGACGCACTTGGTTTCGATCTGGAGCGTGATGTCGCCCCCGGTGAGGCAATCTACATTGATATGAATGGACAGTTGCACACATTCCAATGTGCCAAGAACTCCAGATTAACCCCGTGCATATTCGAGCATGTCTATTTTGCTCGTCCCGATTCCCGAATTGATGATATTTTCGTACATAAAGCCCGCATGCGGATGGGCGTGAAGTTGGCGCAGAAACTTGAACGCGAATGGCCAGATCATGATATAGATGTCGTCATTCCGGTACCATCCACAAGCCGTAGCTCGGCGTTGGAGATGGCGAATCACTTGAATATTTTGTATCGCGAAGGGTTTATAAAAAATCGCTATATCGGCCGTACTTTTATTATGCCGGGGCAGCAGCAAAGAAAGAAATCAGTGCGCCAGAAATTAAATCCGATCGAGTTGGAATTCAAAGGCAAAAACGTGTTGTTAGTAGATGATTCAATCGTTCGTGGTACGACGTCTAGAAACATTGTACAGATGGCACGCGAGAGTGGCGCCAAAAAAGTCTATTTCGCCTCCGCGGCACCGGCCATACGGTATCCGAATGTCTATGGAATCGATATGCCTACCTGTAGTGAATTAATAGCCCATGCTAGAACAGAAAATGAAATTTGCAGCGCGATTGGTGCGGATCGACTTATATACCAGTCGCTGGAAGATTTGATTGCCGCCGTGAGCCAGGGCAACCGTAGCATAGAAGAATTCGAGTGTTCGGTTTTTACAGGGAAATATTTGACTGATATTACCGATCAATACCTGGATGAACTTGAGGCGCGTCGCAACGACGCCAACAAGACCGCGGAACGTCAGCAAAGCCTTAGTATTGATCTACATAATAGTGCTTGAGTGCGGTTTGCTAATTTTTTTGTCGTGGCTTTATTCGTGTTCGCCAGTTCGAGCACGACGCTAGTGGCAGACACACCAACAGACGTTATTGCCTCGTTGCAGTCACAGTTTCCCGATCAGGATGCCGCTACTGTGGTGTTGGTCGATATTGAATCACAACAGTTACACTTAATGGTTGATCGAGCCATACAACGTAGTTTTCCGATATCCTCCTCTCGCTTTGGTCTCGGTAGTCAGTCGGGAAGCAACAAAACTCCCTTAGGTACACATTATGTTAAGCGCAAGTATGGTAAAGATGCCGCGCCGCTCACGATCTTTAAAGGGCGACGAGATACTGGTGAGCGTGCCGAGATTGAGCATCTTCCATTAGCCACTGGTGATGATTGGGTCACCACGCGCATTTTGTGGTTGTCCGGTTTGGAAGAAGGTAAAAATTCTGGTCAAGGTGTTGATTCGTATAAGCGCTATATCTACATCCACGGTACGCACGAAGAGGGCCTTATTGGTCAGCCCGCATCTCATGGTTGTATTCGAATGTTAAATGATGACGTCATAGAGCTTTTTGATCTCGTGCCTAGGAAGACACTGGTTTATATCGCTGAAGATTTGACAATCTAGCTACTTTGACCATAATGTTGCTTAGGCGCTGATTTTTCACAACTTGCGGGCGCCATATAAATTCAGCTAAAGCGTGTTTTTTGATTTTTAAAAGACCTGCTTTATGCAGGTTTTTTCGTTTATGAACAGGCTGTATAAATATGAGTAAGCAACCCGAGTTTCCGGATATTTCGACCGATGCGATCAGGGCAGGTCAGCGTCGGACTAACGAAAGTGAGCATGCCGAGCCAATTTTCCCCACTTCCAGTTTTGTTTTTGATTCAGCAGCACAAGCACAGGCATTATTTAGTGGTGAGCAAGATGGCAATATTTATTCTCGTTTTACTAACCCAACCGTACGCAATTTTGAGGAACGCCTGGCAGCGATGGAAGGCGGAGAGCGCGGTATGGCGACCAGTTCGGGTATGGCCGCCATACTTGCTACCGGTATGGCTTTGTTAAAAGCTGGTGATCACGTGGTTTGCTCGACCTCTGTATTTGGTTCAACCACAATATTGTTCAATAAGTACTTTGTTAATTTTGGCGTAGAGATTGACTATGTCGAGCTCGAAAATCCGGCAAACTGGGAGGCGGCGGTAAAGCCGAATACCAAAATGTTTTTTCTCGAAACGCCGTCAAATCCATTGACTACAATTGCCGACATTCCGGCAATAGCTGCGATTGCTAAAGCACATGACTGCTTGTTGGTTGTTGATAATTGTTTTTGTACACCGGTATTACAACAACCATTGGCACTTGGCGCTGACTTGGTTATTCATTCCGCTACCAAATACCTGGATGGTCAGGGCCGTTGTGTCGGTGGAGCCGTAGTTGGTAGCAACGAACTTGTTGAGGAAAAAATATCTGCCTGGATGCGTAGTGCGGGTGCCAGTATGAGTCCGTTTAATGCCTGGGTATTTTTGAAAGGTTTGGAGACTTTGAGTATTCGTATGCGGGCACATTGTCAGGCGGCGCATGAGCTGGCAATTTGGTGTGAAGAGAATCCGAAAATTAGCCGGGTATATTACCCGGGTCTGGCATCTCATCCGCAACACGATCTAGCGCGAGCGCAGCAAAGCGGGTTTGGGGGCATTGTGTCATTTGAAGTTGCCGGTGGTCGCGCGGCCGCATGGAAAGTAATTGACGCAACTCAAATGCTGTCAATAACCGCAAATTTAGGTGATGTTAAAACTACTATCACGCATCCGGCGACCACTACACATGGGCGTTTAAGTGATGAGCAGCGTGCGGCTGCAGGTATTGAAGAAGGTTTGGTAAGGGTGGCGGTTGGCCTAGAGTCGCTCGACGATATAAAAACAGATCTGCAACGCGGCTTAACGTAAAAATGAACGCGAATCGAGATACTTTGTTTGCGGCGGTATACGAGGCGCTAATGGCGCCACAGCCCGCAGAGAAAAGAAGCCTAATCGAAGTTATGCGTAGTAAATGGCATGCCGGCGAGTATTCCTTGGCAGCCCATCCGATCGAGCGTGTTGTGCACCCGGGCCGACCACCGCAACCACAATTGGTGGCCCCGCGCGAACTCGTAAAAAGGAAGATCTCGACTATAGAAGGGCGTGCGGTGATTGTGCATGCAGTAGCGCATATTGAGTTTAATGCGATTAATCTTGCTCTCGATGCATTGTACCGATTTCAAGATCTTCCAGAGGAGTATTACACTGATTGGCTAAAAGTTGCGGGTGAAGAGGCCTACCATTGCAATTTAATGATAGAGCGTCTGGCGCAATTAGGTTATAAATATGGAGACTTTCCAGCGCATAATGGCTTGTGGGAGATGGCGGTTAGCACTGATCATAACTTTCTCGATCGCATGGGTATGGTGCCTAGAGTTTTTGAAGCGAGGGGTCTTGATGTCACGCCGGGTATGATCAAAAAATTCCAGGGCGTGGGGGATAAAGAGACCATCGCATGTCTGCAAATTATATTGCAAGATGAAGTGCAGCACGTCGCGATCGGGAATAAATGGTTCGAGTACGCTTGTGAACAAGCTGGTGTCGAGGTTATTGATACTTTTCAGCGATTGGTGAATAAGTATATGCAGGGACAAGTGCGCGGGCCTTTTCATACTGAAGCGCGATTGGCGGCAGGGTTCTCGCAACAGGAAATGGATTTGTTGGAGCAAATGTGATGTTGGCGTATAGAGAAACAGGAGCCGATGTGACTGACAGTAATGTTGTCGTGCTGCTGCATGGAATGTTTGGTAGTAAAGGCAACCTCATGTCGATCGCTCAAGCCTTGGCCGACGATTTTCATATTATTGCCTTAGATTTACCTGGACATGGTCAGTCGCCGTCGATGGCCGAAATGAGCTTTTCAAACATGTCGTTAGCGGTCGCAGAGCTGCTTGATCATTTGGGGCATGCAAAAGCCCATTTAATTGGTCATTCTCTAGGCGGCAAGGTTGCAATGCAGTTAGCGACCAGTCATCCCTCGTTACCTTTTAGTGTGACGATCCTTGATATTGCACCAGTACGGTACACCGGTGGCAATCACGATGGTGTGTTTTCAGCAGTTTCGAGCACGCCGCTGGGTGACCTGGGGTCTAGAAATGATGCGCTTGAGCACTTTGCTAATAGAGGGTTAGACGAAGGAACTGCAAAGTTCATTCTTACTAATCTGAAAAGAGTGCCGGAAGGTTATGTTTGGCGGATCGATTTTGATTTAATTGCTGATAATTATGACAATCTCTCACAGGCTCCGGAATTTCACCAGCCTTACGCCGGTCCGGCGTTGGTATTGAAAGGTGAGAATTCTGCCTATATTCAAAGCAAACATAAAGATGCTTTTGACAAATTTCTGCCATATGCAGAGCATCAAGTTATTGCTGGTGCCGGGCATTGGTTGCATGCTGAAAAGCCTGCTCAGATACAAGGTCGTATCGGTAAGTTCCTCGCGGAATTTATATAGTCTAATGAAATAATCAGGGGGGGGTGTGCTCATGCTTCGAATAA
>CAZUMV010000094.1:0-10379 GCA_964621435.1 uncultured Thiotrichales bacterium
CTTGAGAATTGCGCTTCTCATTAGTCGCTCGAACACACCATAGTCATTGTCACCAACCACAGATGGAATGGTGAAATTGCGACGTAAATATTCGTGTTTTTCCGGCATAAGACGACAAAGAATTCGTCCAATCAGCGCTTTAACCAGTTCTTTCATTTCAACACCATGCAACACAAAACAAAAAGGACTTGGTGACAACTGTACGCTGAATAAAAAATGCTTACTATAAATTCCAGTAAAAATCGCAATCAAAATAGCAGCGAAATCGAAGTTGTGTGGTAAGAAACCGGTTAGTGGTTAAGAACTTCTCTGTATTGAGGCATGCGCCAAATTAACCATTGCAACGGTATAACTAGAATCCGGTAGCGTTTCAATTTGGGCAATTGCAAGGTCCGCTTCGCGGGCAGCAGCTTCACGAGTGTATTCTAGAGATTCGCAATTCCTGATAATATCCATTACGTCCGCGAGCATATCGATATTACCTTCTTCTATAGCGCGACGAATGGTTTTACTCTCGGCGGCGCTACCAACCCGCATTGCATGAATGAGTGGCAAGGTGGGCTTTCCTTCAGCCAAATCATTGCCAATCTCCTTACCTAGTTTTGCTTGTTCGGCCTCGTAATCCAGAACATCATCAATTAACTGAAAAGCTGTACCTAAATGCGTGCCATAGGCAGCCAACGCAGACTCGGTTGCTTCGGGACGCGCGCCCAGCACCGCACCCATTCTGCAAGCGGCCTCAAACAGGATGGCTGTCTTAGACTGAATCACTGACATATAACGTTCTTCTGTAGTTTCCGCATCCTTGATATTTAATAACTGCATAACCTCGCCTTCGGCGATGGTGTTCGTGGTCTTGGCCAAAATTTCCATCACGCGCATATTGCCGACATTAACCATCATTTCGAACGCACGTGAATAAAGAAAATCACCAACCAGAACGCTCGCTTCATTACCCCAGCGTTCGTTCGCAGTTTCCTGCCCGCGTCGAAGTGCCGACGCATCTACAACATCATCATGCAACAACGTCGCAGTATGAATAAACTCGACAATAGCTGAACTCAGGAATGCTTTCGCACCAAGAGAATCACAAGCACCGGCGGAAAGTAAGACTAATGCCGGACGTAAACGTTTTCCACCCGCATTGACGATATAGTTGCCCATTTCATTGATTAAAACGACATCTGACTTCAGGCAATTAACAATTAATTCATTAACCGCAGACATTTCCTTGGAGACAGCCGCTAGTGGTGATTTCGCATTCATTCGGGCATGCTAGGTTTTCAATGAATTTGGGTCAAGCGGATTCTGCATTTGTTAGCAGAATCCATTCGAATAGATGAAGGGAAAACTACTCGCATCCACAGCCACGGTAGGCACAATGACCTTTCTTTCCCGTGTCAGTGGTTTTATCCGGGATCAGATCATAGCAATCGTATTTGGCGCCAACGGTGCCACTGACGCTTTCGTCGTGGCCCAACGAATACCGAACATGCTACGACGCATGTTTGCGGAAGGTGCTTTTGCGCAAGCGTTCGTCCCGGTCATAGCTGAATATAAGACTGAGCACGGCGAAGCCGAAACCAAAACACTGGTAGACAATGTTGCTGGCACATTGTTTGCTTGTCTACTGGTGGTGACGATAGTCGGAGTGCTTGCAGCACCTTTGTTGATTTTATTTGTCGCGTCAGGTTTCAGTGCGGATGCCGGTCAAGCCGAACTCGCAACCACTATGTTGCGATTGACGTTTCCATACATATTATTTATCTCGTTAACCGCCCTTTCAGGTGGCATTTTAAATACCTTCGGGAAATTTGCCATTCCGGCATTTACGCCGGTCTTGCTCAACCTGTCGATAATCATATGCGCTGTTTTTCTAGCGCCAAAATTTGAGCAGCCTGTTATCGCCTTGGCATGGGGCGTACTGATTGCAGGAGTCGCGCAATTGTTATTTCAAATTCCGGCACTGCAAAAAATTGGCATGCTACCGAGACTTAGATTCAATCAACACCACGCCGGCGTGCGAAAGATACTCAGACTTATGTTGCCCGCTCTTGTGGGCTCGTCCGCAGCGCAAATAAATCTCCTAATTAATACCAACATCGCGTCGTTTTTGGTCGCCGGCAGTGTCAGCTGGTTGTATTTTTCTGATCGTTTTGTAGAACTGCCACTGGCGATCTTCGGCATTGCTATTGCTACAGTACTTTTGCCTCGCCTTTCCTCCAAAAAAACCGAAACTAAAGTATTTTCAAATACTATTGACTGGGGGCTAAAACTGAACTTACTAATAATTTTGCCCGCAACTGTTGGCCTGATATTGCTGGCTCAACCGATTTTGACAACGCTGCTACAATACCGGTCATTCACCGCTAATGATTCGTACATGGCTTCATTAAGTCTGGCCGCATTTGCTTTAGGATTACCGGCTTTCGCTTCAATCAAAGTGCTTGCCCCAGGTTTCTTTTCGCGGCAAAACACCAAAACACCCATGCGTTTCGCACTCTATGCCATTGGCTTGAATTTGATCTTGAATATTTGCATAGTCATACCCTGGATATGGAAAGAGCTACCTGCTGGACACGCCGTACTGGCACTATCAGCAGCGCTGGCCGCATACCTTAATGCGGGTTTGCTTTATCAAACACTGCGAAACGAACAGGTCTACACTCCAAGCGCCAGTTGGAGAAAATTCTGGTTACAAGCATTGACCGCATTAGCGGCAATGACCGCGATATTGATCTGGCTGCAACCTGATATTTCACACTGGCAAGCGTGGTCGGCAACAAGACGTCTACTTACGCTTGCGGGTCTGATTCTGGCTGGTAGCCTGACTTATGCAATCGTTTTGCTGGCTATGGGCGCCCGTCCAGCTCAATTTAAAATGGCCGAGACCCAATGAAACTGATTCGTGGCGTACAAAATCTAAAGCCAATTCACGCCAGTGAAATTGCGACAATTGGCAACTTTGATGGCCTCCATCTCGGTCATCAAAAACTATTAAAAAATATCGTCGAACGAGCCCGCAAAAAAAGCGCCAAATGCACTGTTATTTGTTTTGAACCTTTACCAAGAGAATTTTTTCTCGGCGATCAAGCACCAGCACGTTTAACACCACTGCGCGATAAATTCTTCTTGCTGGATAAAATGGGAGTAGATCAGCTGCTATGTATAAATTTTAATGCTCAAGCTGCCGCGTTACCCGCGGAGGAGTTTGTCGAGAAAACCTTGGTTAAAGGCCTGAGTATCAAACAACTTAAAGTCGGTGATGATTTTCGCTTTGGCAAAGATCGAACTGGCGATTTTGAATTTCTAGGGAAGATGGGAGCTAAACACGGTTTCGAGGTTCTCAATACCCGAACTTTACGCGATAATACCAGCAACGAACGCATTAGTAGCACACTTATTCGAGCTGCATTAGACCAGGCAGATATGGCACGCGTAACTGAACTGCTTGGGCGTGAGTTTAGTATGGGCGGCATTGTTATTCATGGTGACAAACGTGGTCGACAGCTGGGCTTCGCAACGGCGAATGTCAGCATCGCCAGGCGGGTTTCTCCGATACGTGGTGTCTTTGCTGTAGAAGTGGAAGGCGTGGAAACGAAACGCTTGCGAGGTGTGGCGAACATAGGGACCCGGCCAACAGTTGGTGGTACGGGCTTTTTAATTGAAGTTCACCTATTCGATTTTGACCAGGATATTTACGGTCGAAGAATAAACGTGGTGTTCAAACACAAAATTAGAGAAGAACAGAAGTTCGATGGCCTTGATGCGCTGGTAATACAAATAGCGAAAGACAAACAAACTGCATTAGATTATTTTGGAAACAATTAGTGAAAGATTATAAAGAAACTTTAAACCTGCCCCAGACAAAGTTCCCGATGAAAGGCAATCTGGCCAACCGCGAACCCGAAATGCTAAAAGTATGGGAAGCCGAAGAACGCTACAAAAGACTGCGAGAGCATTGTGCCGGACGTCCGCCATTTACCCTACATGATGGACCTCCTTATGCCAATGGAGATCTGCACATTGGCCATGCCGTGAATAAAATTCTAAAAGACATTATTGTTAAGTCAAAAACACTTAGCGGCTTTGACGCGCACTATGTCCCCGGGTGGGATTGCCATGGCTTGCCGATCGAGCTAATGGTCGAGAAAAAAGTAGGCCGGGCGGGGCATAAAGTAGACCACAGTACTTTTAGAGAAAAGTGTCGCGCTTATGCTGCCACCCAGGTGGCGTTGCAAAAAGAGGGCTTCATTCGCATGGGTGTGCTGGGTGATTGGGAAAACCCTTACCTGACAATGAATTTCGAGACCGAAGCCAACATAATCAGAGCGCTCGGCAAAATTATCGCCAATGGTCATTTACACAAGGGTGAAAAACCGGTGCACTGGTGTCTGGATTGCGGCTCGGCACTAGCTGAAGCCGAAGTCGAACATGAAGATAAAAAATCACCCTCTATTGATGTGGCTTTTGCAGCGCTCGATCAAGCCAAGATCGAGAAAATTACAGGTGCTGTTGGTAACGGCGAAATTGCCGTAGTTATCTGGACGACCACACCATGGACTTTGCCAGCAAACCAGGCCGTTTGTCTGCACCCTGAATTGACGTACTCTGTCGTGCAGGCGCCCGGCAAACGATACTTGCTGGCCTCAGAGTTAGTTGAAGAAGCAATGCTGCGTTACGACATAGAAGAATTTTCGATTGTCGGCGAGTGCGCTGGCGCCGAGCTGGAAAACCTCGCGCTAAAACATCCGTTTTATGGGCGCGAAGTACCCATCATCCTTGGCGACCATGTCACTACTGAATCAGGCACCGGCGCTGTGCATACCGCCCCCGGGCATGGTCAGGATGATTACAGCGTCGGTAAACGTTATGGTCTGGCGGTCGATAATCCCGTTGGTCCGAATGGCGTATTTTTACCGGATACTGAATTGTTCGCGGGTGAACATGTGAATAAAGCTAACCCGAAAATTATTGATACCTTGCGCGAACACAATGCCTTGTTAGCGCACCATGAAATCACGCATAGCTATCCGCACTGCTGGCGACATAAAACACCAATAATTTTCCGCGCCACGCCACAGTGGTTCATAAGTATGGACCAGGCAGACTTGCGCAACCAGGCCATGCAAGCTATTGAAAACGTTGAGTGGCTACCCGACTGGGGACAGGCACGCATCGCGGGTATGGTCGAAGGCCGGCCTGATTGGTGTGTCTCGCGGCAACGAACCTGGGGTGTACCGATCGTATTATTGGTGCACAAAGAAACGTCGGAACTACATCCTGATACCGATCAGATATTGGCACAGGTTGCAGACGCGGTTGCACACAGCGGGATCAACGCCTGGTTCGACATGCCGATTGAAGACCTGCTTGGAGATGACGCTCAAGACTATATTAAAGTTACCGATACGCTGGATGTCTGGTTTGATTCCGGCACAACCCACTTTAGCGTGCTCGATCAGGATGACAGTCTAGAGTTGCCGGCAGACTTGTATTTAGAGGGATCAGATCAACACCGGGGCTGGTTTCAGTCATCCTTGTTGAGTTCCGTAGCAATGCATGGGCATGCCCCGTTCAAACAAGTGCTTACTCACGGCTTTACCGTGGACACCGATGGCAAAAAAATGTCGAAAAGCCTTGGCAATGTGATTGCACCCAAGAAGGTCATTAATAATTTGGGCGCTGATATTCTGAGACTATGGGTCTCCTCTTGTGACTACAGCCGTGAGATCCCGGTTTCGGATGAAATTCTAAAACGTTCAGCCGATGCTTACAGGTTGATTCGGAATACTGCTCGATTTTTATTGTCAAATCTGGATAGCTTTGACCCTGAAAAACACCAATTGCCGTTCGATGAACTCATCGCGCTTGATCAGTGGGTAATCGCACGCGCGGGACAAATACAGAACGAAATCATTGCTGCTTATGATCAATATCAATTTCATACGATCTATCAATTGATTCAAAATTTTTGTTCCGTTGAGTTAAGTCGCTTTTATATGGATATCGTTAAAGATCGACAATACACCACACAAGCGAATGGCCGCCCGCGACGCTCGACGCAAACCGCGATGCTACATGTACTGGAAGCACTCACCCGCTGGATGGCGCCGATATTAACTTTCACCGCCGAAGAAATATGGTCACACATGCCGGGCGAAAGAAATCATGCAGTATTGTTTAATACCTGGTATGAACATCTTCAACCGCTACCTGAAGGCACCAAATTCGATCAGGCCTACTGGAAAAAAGTGGTAGAGATTCGAGACGTTGTTAGCAAAACGATTGAGCCACTGCGAAAAGACAAAGTGATCGGTTCGTCACTGGCCGCAGAAATCGATTTGTACTGCGATGGGCCTACTCTGGCAACACTTGAGCAATTAGAAGATGAGCTTCGTTTTGTGCTAATTACCTCGACCGCCAACCTTCACAGTCTCGATGACACCCCCGATAAGGCGGTTCATTATGATCTAAGTAACGGTAAAGTCGCCGTAGTTGCGCGAGCTAGTGAACACGAAAAATGTGATCGCTGCTGGCACTTTCGGGAAGATGTGGGCCAAAATAAAGAACATCCTCTTTTGTGCGAACGCTGTATTAGCAATTTAGGACCAGCAGGGGAACCGCGTCTGTATGCATAATTGGCAGCGGGTTACACTTGCTGTGGTCGCATTTGATCAATGCACAAAGATCGCCGCCAATTATTGGCTCAATCAATTCACGGCAAAAGTTATTATTCCTGACTTTTTGTATTTCTCGCTCTCGTACAGCAACGAAGCGGTGTTTAATTATTTCAGTACCAATGGTAGCCGGAAAATATGGATTCTATTGTTAGTTTCCTTGCTCGCAATAGCACTGATATTTTATGCAAAGAAATCCCTAAAACCTCATCAAACAACTTCTGCGTTCGCGCTAAGTGTTATTCTGGGCGGCGCAATCGGAAATTTAATTGACCGCTTATATATGGGCAAAAATATTGACTTTATTTCGCTCCATTTTAGCAATAGGTTACATTGGCCGACTTTTAATGTGGCTGACGCAGCGATAATGCTCGGGGTTGCAATTTTGATCGCAGATGGTCTTTACGGCGGAAATGACAAAACGCACAAAGACTAACCATCAATCTGGTATCTAGCCGTGCAGAAGTCACATAAAACAGTAAAAAACCTATAAATCTACGCCACTTATCCGCAATATAGCACCTTTAGGGTATTCTGTTACGACGGTCGGCTCTATGTTTGAAATCACCACTGATCTATACTAATCGGTCAAATATTGTACTACGCATCCAGAGCAAACTATTGCATGAGAAAATCAAACGGCTTTACCTTGGTGGAACTGCTGGTGACTTTATTCGTTGCGTTAGTATTGGTTGGAATTGGCGTTCCAAGTTTCAACTCCGCGGTAAAAAATGCGCGTCTTTCTAAATCTACAAATTTACTCGTCACCAGCCTGCACCGTGCACGCGCCGAAGCGCTTAAACGCAGTCGCAATGTAATCATGTGTGCGGACAATGGTAATTGCAATAGTGACTCCTGGGAAAATGGCTGGATTATGTTTGTCGATGAAAACGAAGACTCAATAAGAGACTCTTCTGAAGAATTGATTTTCGAACAAAACAAACTTAAGGGCACCACCGTTCGCTTTGCCGGGAGTCTGGGCGTAGCTAATAAGTTAGGGTTTTCATCGCGCGGCACACCGGTCAACAAAGCCACGGGTACATTCTCAATTTGCGATGATCGCAACAACACCGGGAAGGCCGTAATAATTGCGGCATCCGGAAGAACACGCTACGACGATGATGCACAAGCAAGCTGCTAAAGATTTATTCATACATCAATTTAACAGGGGTTTTTCGTTAATTGAGGTTTTGGTTGCACTGGTGGTGCTCTCGATTGGCTTAATGGGCATGGCGGGTCTGCAACAAACCGGGGTAAGAAACAATCACAACGCTTTGCTACATTCTCAGGCCAGCATGTTGGCCTATGAAATTGCTGACTTTATGCGTAGTAATTCAAAAGCAGTAAGATTCGGGCGATACAATACCGACACCGCGCAAACCGACAATCCGCCCGCATGTGCTGATACCGCCGAATCATCCGCCATAAATTGTAACTCTTCAGAAATGGCGACATTTCACCTAAGTATCTGGAGTAATCATTTATCCGAACACCTGCCCCTTGGAACCGGGATGGTTGAATGTCTGGATAACAATACCAGTGACTTTAACCCGTGTAGCATTGGTTCAGTTGTAAAAATAAGTGTTAGTTGGGTAGAAACAGATATTGGCGGCGCCGAAAATATGACTTTCGTGACCGAGGTGGCATTGTGAGCTCGTACCAACGACAACGAGGATTGTCACTGATTGAGCTCATGCTCGGCATATTACTATCGTCGCTTATTATCGCGGCGGTTTTATCGATATTTAGTAGCTCCAGAACCAGTTCTTTACTCATTGATGCCGAGTCGAAAATGCTCGATGAAGCGCAATTTGCGATAGAAAACCTTAATAGCGTCATCCGCATGGCCGGTTATACCATGGACCCGAAAGCTGGCAGCAATAGTAATGTCGCGACCATTTTAAATAACGATGTGATTCTAGGTAACGAAGGGGGTAACGAAGCGTCGGATCGAATTACTGTTTGGTATGAAGGCAACGACGACGGCAGCGTTTTCGATTGTTTGGGGAATACCATTACTACTAAAGCAGATGGTACCGGCGAACTGGTTTCAAACAACTACATTGTCGACAACAAGTCACTGGTTTGTAGCAGATCGGTGGATGACGGTAACCCAAACACAAACTATACTGGCCCACTGATCGATAATGTTGCCAAACTAGATATTCTGTATGGCCTGGACACAAACAGCGATGGTGTCGTTAATCAATATAGAATGTATAACAATTTGTCAGTTGATGACCGACTACAGATTGTATCGGTCATGATCGAACTAACCCTGGAAGCGGAAGTGACTGGCGACGTTCTGCAAAAAACGTTTACCAGTGCAATCCAGCTTAGGAATCGAACATTATGAACCGCATTAACGAACAAGGAGCGGTTCTGGCAGTAGGCTTGATTTTGCTACTTTTGATGAGCCTGCTTGGTAGTATTACCATCAGCCGCGTCAATACTTCGGAACGACTAGCGGGCTCGGAAAGAGATGCGAATAGTGCCTTTCAGGCGGCCGAGTCGGCATTATTAGAAGGGGAACGTTGGATCAATGATTTGAAATTGGTAACGCCACCGCCCACGGTAGATGAATGCGCCGGCGAAGCTTGTCAAACTGCCATTTGGCGCGGCGATGGAGTCGATTTAGTGCGCGACGGGAAACGGTGGTCGCGCATTGATTGGGAGTCGATCGGCCGTACGATGGCACATAATGATAGTAATGTCGCGATGGCGGAAATTGTAGAGCAACCTCGATACGTGATTGAATATATCGGGCCACAGTCGGCCGCAACACAAGGAGCGCCCGACATGCACTACTATCGAATTACAACCCGTGCGCGTGGGACCACCGCCAACTCGGAGGTTATTTTGCAATCGATTTATCGTCGGGAATTTCCTTAAGAACGTATAAGACACGAAACTGTTAGCAGGAATGTGTGATGAAAATTAAGAACAAAGTCAAAGTATGGATTATAGCGATCTCGGTTTTTACAACTGCGGTTGCTGCCGAGATCGAATTCCCGGACGTGCCGCTTTTCATCAAAGAAGAGTTACCACCGAATATTATTTTGACTCTGGATAATTCGACCAGCATGAAATGGGGATTCATTCATGAAACAGAAGTTGAATGTGCGAATAACAGATTCTGTAATACAGCCCCCGCTATTAACAAGATTTACTACGATCCAGAAGTGACTTATCCGGTACCAACACGCGCCGATGGCACCAGTTTCCCGCCCGGCATTTTTAACGCCGCTAAAGTTGATGGCTTTAATAGTTCATCTGACACTCTCGATCTTGGCACCCAATACCGACCAACTTTTGAATACCTCGATCACGTAGATGATAGCATCGGTATCGTACACACTTTTTTTGACCTACCATCAAACATTAATAATGGCCGCGCTTACTACATGGTCTTTAACGCGACGTTAGTTGATCCTGTTTTTGGCAGTTGCGATATCGATTTTGAGAACAACTTTAATAGTCCTCACGCGGATCTCTGTTTCGACATTTTTAATGTCCCGGAAAGTCAGGAGCAAAATTTTGCCAATTGGTATAGCTACTACCGCACCCGGATGCTCACAACAAAATCCGCTGCTGCGATTTCATTTCAACAAGTTTCACCGGAAATACGTGTTGGCTGGAACGACATCAATATTCTAACCTCGTTTAATGACACAGATAATAACTATGTTGCACCATTCA
>CAZUMV010000095.1:0-3755 GCA_964621435.1 uncultured Thiotrichales bacterium
ATGGCGTGCCCGGCAGGATTCGAACCTGCGACCCTCGGCTTAGCTTACCACTTCGCCTTTCGACGCCCAGCCTAAAATGGCAAGTTTGTGGTCTGGACTATCTCTTCACCATTACAGGTGCCACACGTATAGTCTCTACGGATCCCTGTGACCGCCGCTATTATATCAGCACGATCTTTGCACGTTTCTACCCTCAACCTTCGAGCCTTCAAAACGTCTGGCTTGCACAGTACTTAAACAAGCCAAGGTTTCCTCGGGATTGCCATCAGCCTGAGCTGTTAAGGTTTCCCCGATACAGTGTGGTCCACTTTACAGGTTTTGTTTTCCTGTAAAGGCTCCTATGCAGACATTTTTGTCTGGCTTAAAGGCCGATGCTCTATCCAGCTGAGCTACGGGCACATCATTCTAGAGCCACTCCAGCGTTTCCGCCTCTGAAGTTTAGCGCATTGTCTCTCGAAACATCCAGAATATCCGCGTCCAGCGCGAGACAAATAATGACTGGAGACTCGTATATATACAAAACGGGAGCTGAATAATCAGCTCCCGTTGTATCTGGTCGGGGTAGAGAGATTCGAACTCCCGACATCCTGCTCCCAAAGCAGGCGCGCTACCAGACTGCGCTATACCCCGTAAGGGCGAGAATGATATACACGAGCAGCGCCTACGTCAATGCGATTATGCGCTGACGAATGGCGTTTTAACGCGACTTTATGTGTATCTATTGCCCGAAAGGCTAAAGCGCTAGGTTTTTCAGGAAATCCCGGAAACCGGGACCTAACTCATGATGCTCCAAAGCATACTCAACATTGGCCTGCAAATAGCCTAACTTGTCACCGCAGTCGTGGCGCTTACCGGTAAATTCGTAAGCTAAAACACGCTCTTTTACTAATAATTCTGCGATCGCATCGGTTAACTGGATTTCCCCACCGGCGCCTTTCCGGTTTTTATCCAATAATTCAAAGATATGCGGAGTAAGGATATAACGACCGACTACTGATAAATTAGATGGCGCCTCGGACGGGTCAGGCTTCTCTACGATACCATTGACATTGAACAGGCGCTCGCCAGTTTCTTCAGCATCAACGACACCATAGCGCTGGGTATCTTCCATGGGCACACGTTCTCCACCCAAGACGCTACAGCCGTGATAATTATAAACGTCAACCATTTCCTGCATACAAGTCTTGCCATTTCTCATGATCAAGTCATCTGCTAAAATAACCGCGAATGGTTCATCACCGACCACGGACTTGGCGCAATTTACAGCATGTCCAAGACCAAGCGCCTCAGCTTGCCGCACGTAAATACAATTAACATCTTTAGGAATGATGCCGCGCACCATCTCCAACATTTCGGTCTTACCTTTTTGCTCGAGCTCAACTTCTAACTCATAGGCCTTGTCGAAATGATCAGGAATAGACCGCTTGGTACGACCAATAATGAAAATCAGTTCGGTAATACCAGCTGATATTGCTTCTTCAGCGGCATATTGAATGAGAGGTTTATCAACCACAGTAAGCATTTCTTTAGGATTTGCTTTGGTTGCTGGCAAGAAACGAGTACCCATTCCGGCAACCGGAAAAACGGCTTTTCTAACTGGCTGTGGCATGTTGTAAAAATCCTGAGAATAATGAGCTAGCGATATTAAATCAGCAATCTCGCGCAGCCAAGTTACGCACGGTAAATTGTGACGTTGATCTGCTCTAATGCCGCCAGAGGGTCGCTTGCTTGCGTAATCGGGCGCCCTATTACCAAATAATCGCTGCCATTTTCGATCGCCTGAGCTGGCGTAACTACTCTTTTTTGGTCTTGTGTATCGGCACCTACCGGTCTTATTCCGGGTGTCACCAAAATAAAATCCTCGCCCAGGTTATGTCTTAGCGCCGCGGTCTCCCGGGCTGAACAGACCACGCCGTTTGCGCCGGCGTCATGAGCGGCACTAGCCAAGCGTTCAACCTGCTCCAGTATCGAATTCTGATGGCCCATAGCCAGATGGTCGCTTGCACTGGTTGATGTTAGCACGGTAACCGCTATCAAATGCGGTTGATGGTTCTCGCGATCAATCGCCTCACGGGCTGCCGCCAGCATGCGCGCGCCACCACTGGCGTGAACATTGATCATCCAGACACCTTGATTAGCAGCCGCTGCACAAGCACTAGCGACGGTGTTCGGAATATCATGAAACTTTAAATCCAGAAAAACTTCGTAGCCTAGTTCGTGAAGGTCGTCCAACAAGCCCGGCCCACCATTCAAAAAGGCTTCGAAACCGACTTTGACTCGACTCTGTTTCGGATCGAGACGCTCTGCTACTGCCATTACTTCTGCGCGGGTCGAAAAGTCCAACGCAACAATGATTGGTGATTTGTCATTCATATCTGCAGATCTTGACCGTATTCAATACTCATATTTCGATTGGTTTTAACTGTACCCCATTTGCGGCATGTCGGACATAGCCAGAAAAGTGTATTGGTGCCATAACCACAACTTGTGCAGCGGAAAGACCGATAGTTTGATAACTCGTCATCAAGCAAACGATGCAAAGTGCCAAATGCTTTTTGCACGTCGCCACTGGAACTCTCACGCATAAATTCCAGATAACGCTTGACCAAATTTGGCGAGGCATTTTTTCGCGCAAGCTCGTCTTGTAATAGCTTTTTTACCGCCTGCTCATCATGCTGGACGGTAAAAATACGCAACAACGTAAAACGTGCCGCAGCGTCTTTATCAAGCCCCTCCTCATTCAACATTTGCAACAAACCGTTAAGATTGCCCTGGTCTGCGTATAACGAAAACAATTTATCGTAGGCTAGCGGCGCGAATGAGCGATTAATCTCGAATACTTGTCGATAGCGTTGCTCGGCTGCATTGATATCTGTGCTTTGCACCTCAAGATCACCTGCCAATAAAATCGCTCGCAGGCAACGTGGATCAATGGCCAATGCTTGATCTACCGCGAGGCGTGCTTTCTGCCACTCTTGTTTGGCTATTAATGTTTCGCCGATCTCGCAATGATACTGTGCGATTTTTTCGTTAAGATCTTGTCCACCCAGGGCTTGGAGCCGATCTGTTATATGAATCGCGAGCTGCCACTCTTTCTCTTGCTCATAGATTTCCTGCAAGCGCAAAAATACTTGTTTTTTGTTGCTACCGGCAACCACCAAGTCACTAAATATCTGCTCGGCGCGATCGAACATTCCAGCCTTTAGAAAATCAGTACCCAGTTCTATTTGTGCAGTTTCGCGCTGACTTGCACTCAAAAGAGTACTGTCAATCAAATTGTCATGTATCTGAATGGCCCGTTCAACATCGCCACGACGGCGAAATAAAGCACCGAGTACCAGCTTGGTATTAACTGTTTCGTGATCAGCATCTACGACATTGATCAATGCCTCAATCGCTTTGTCCGGCTGCTCATTGGTTAAGAAATTCAACCCTTGTTGATATTGCTTATCGATTTCCGGTTGATCGGTGGTCTGTTCGGCAGCGCTGTATTTTTTGGCCGAGAGCCATCCGGCAGCGGCTGCCACAGGAAGTAGCAACCACGGAATGAAATCCATCCCTACGACTTTTCAGGAGCTGACGATTGGCGCAAACTTTCGAGCTCTTTTTCTGAAGACAGCAACTTCTTTTGCGCCTTTTTTAACCGTCGGCCCTTGCCCAGTGCAGGTAATACACCGGCCACCCAACCAAGGATCGTACCGAACAACATACTACCCAAAAGAGCCAATGATGTCGGTATTTCCTTGGTCACGAAA
>CAZUMV010000095.1:3765-10379 GCA_964621435.1 uncultured Thiotrichales bacterium
CCCAGATCAACAATCATGGGATCCGGATTGAGCATCGTAACGCCAACCGCGACAACAACGGCGACAATAATAAGTATGGCCCAAAGTAATTTTTTCATGGCTTACTCTTTAATCGGTTGCCCTACCGCATGCATAATCCGCGCGCGCAGGTCCTTGCCTGGTTTGAAATGTGGCACACTCTTGCCGGTCAATTGTACTGACTCTCCGGTTTTGGGGTTTCTACCGGTGCGCGGGGCGCGATAGTGTAAGGTAAAACTGCCAAACCCGCGAATCTCTATTCGGTCGCCTTGAGATAAAATCTCACTCATTTGTTCGAGGAAAATTTTTACCGTTAACTGAATATCTTTTGGCGGCAAATGCGCCTGTTTACTTGCTAATATTTCTATCAGATCGGATTTTGTCATTCTATTTTATCCTACAGTCTAATAAAGAGGCCGGTTGCCCGGCCCTTACACGGTTCGATGCAATACGGCTACTCTTCTTCACCACTATCGGTGATTTTACTCTTCAGGCTTTGCAACATGGCCTGCATCGGGGTTGAAGACGAAGATTGATTGGAGTATTCCTCCATCACTTCTGCTTCCTCAGCATAGTCCTTAGCCTTGATTGAAAGCGACAACATACGAGTCTTGCGATCTACTCCAGTGAACTTTGCCTCGACCTGCTCTCCTACCTTGAGCACGGTGCTGGCATCGTCAACACGATCCCGGGAAATTTCAGAAGCGCGAATGACTCCGTCGATTCCTTCAGCAAGGTTAACGGTCGCTTGACGCGCATCAACTTCTGTAATCGTACCGCTAACAATCGAGCCACGCGGGTGTTCTGACATATAAGTTGAGAATGGATCAGAATCCATTTGCTTAACACCCAGAGAAATTCTTTCACGATCCGGATCAACCGCCAGAACGATGGCCTCAATTTCATCACCCTTCTTATAGTCACGCACGGCCTCTTCACCAGGCGTCGACCATGACACGTCTGAAAGATGAACCAATCCGTCGATACCACCAGCAAGACCAACGAAAATACCAAAGTCAGTGATCGACTTAATTTGACCCTTAACCAGGTCACCTTTGTCATGGTTATTCGAGAAATCATCCCATGGGTTGGTTTGACATTGCTTCATACCGAGCGAGATACGACGGCGCTCGACATCAACATCAAGAATCATAACCTCTGTTTCCTGACCAACATGGACAACCTTGTTGGGATTAACATTCTTGTTGGTCCAATCCATTTCGGAGACGTGCACCAAACCTTCTACGCCGTCCTCAATTTCCACAAAACAACCGTAATCGGTAATGTTAGTAACCGCACCGAACAAACGCGATTGCTCGGGATAACGCCGAATCAAATCTTCCCACGGATCGTCACCGAGCTGCTTGAGACCAAGCGAAACTCGATTTCTCTCACGATCAAACTTAAGAACTTTAACATCGATCTCCTGGCCGATTTCGACCACTTCCGAAGGATGACGAACACGCTTCCAGGCCATGTCAGTTATATGCAGTAGCCCGTCGATACCACCCAGGTCGAGGAACGCACCGTAGTCCGTAAGGTTTTTGACGATACCTTTGACTTCCGCACCCTCTTCCAGACTCTCAAGCAACTCTTGACGCTCTTCACTAAACTCTTGCTCAACAATGGCGCGTCGGGACACAACCACGTTATTACGGGCTTGATCCAGCTTAATGAGCTTGAATTCAAGTTCTTTGCCTTCGAGGTACGCGGTGTCACGAACCGGACGGACATCTACCAGTGAACCAGGCAAGAACGCTCTAATGCTGCCGAGCTCAACGGTGAAGCCACCTTTAACCTTTCCAGTGATAACGCCTTCCACCACATCACCATTTTCGTATGCTTCTTCCAACTGTGTCCAGACGCGCGCTCTACGAGCTTTTTCGCGCGATAGCCGAGTTTCACCATAACCGTCTTCGACAGTATCCAGTGCCACTTCGACAATATCTCCGGTAGCAACTTCAAGCTCACCAGAGATACTAGTAAATTGTTCAATCGGAATAACGCCCTCCGACTTCAGACCAGCACTAACGACGACAACATCGCGTCGGATATCAATTACGGTGCCATTAATGATGGAGCCTGGACGCATTTCTGTTTGCGCTAGCGACTCTTCGAATAATTCTGCAAAACTTTCAGACATGAAATAAAACCTGTAATGCCTCGATTGAAGCATCTGTTGTTAAGTTAATCACCAGCGCCGGACAATCCAACGCCACCTATTCCTGCATTATTTTCAGCACTTCGTCCAACACCTGCTCTATGGATAAAGTCGAACAATCCACAACTCTGGCGTCTTCAGCTGGCTTCAACGGAGCGATCTCGCGATTCGCATCACGGTCATCTCTGGCAGCCATGTCCCGAAAAAGGGCGTCAATACTAATGCTAATTCCCTGTCCTTTCAACTGCTTATGCCGTCTTTTTGCTCTTTCCGGCAGGCTAGCGGTCAAAAATATCTTATATTTAGCATTAGGAAACACTACTGTGCCCATATCGCGGCCATCTGCAACCAAGCCCGGCGGGCGCAAAAACTGACGCTGCCGGCTCAATAAAGCCGCGCGAACCTCTGGTACCACAGCAATTTTTGAGGCCGCTTCTCCGGTACTTTCGTCACGCAATAACAATGTAACATCGGCACCATCAAGCATTATCTGTTCGCTGCCATCAGCTCGCTGCAGAAAGTCGATATCTAAATTGCTGCAAACATCTATCAGCTTTGATAAGTCTCCAGTATGCTCCAGATGGTCAATACCGCGCTCCATTGAGGCCATCGCAGCAAGCCGATAGATCGCACCGCTATCTAATAAATGCCACCCCAAACGTGCAGCCAGCAATCGAGCTATTGTGCCCTTACCTGAACCACCCGGGCCATCGATAGTAACGACTGGCACCGAGGAAATTTCGGCACTTTGAGACGCAGTCTTATCCATGTTCTTGTTCAAGCTTGAAACCCAATCCAGACGCCAGCTCGACAAACCCTGGAAACGAGGTACTGACGTTGGCGCAATCCTCAATCAGGATAGCTTCACGGCTACATAACCCGGCCACCGCAAAAGCCATGGCAATACGATGGTCATGATGGCTATTGACCTTGCCTCCTGATAATTCACCACCTTCAATAATAATGCCATCATCCAGTACTTGAGAGCTAATACCACAGCTGGTTAAACCATCTGCCATCACCTGAATTCGATCCGACTCTTTAACCCTTAGCTCAGCGGCGTCCCGCAATGTTGTCGTGCCTTGCGCAACGGATGCCGCCACAAATACCACCGGAAATTCGTCGATCGCTAATGGCACCAGCTCCGAAGGAATTTCGACACCATGGAGTTTTGCACTACGCACTCGAATATCTGCCACCGGCTCACCACCAACCAAGCGCTGGTTTTCCAAATCAATGCGCGCGCCCATAAGTTTCAAAATATCTATGACACCCGTGCGGGTCGGGTTTATACCAACGTGTTCAAGCAACAGGTCTGAGTCAGGAACAATACTGCCGGCGACCATGAAAAAGGCCGCGGATGAAATATCGGCTGGCACGTCGATCTCGGCGGCCTGCAAAACTCCACCGCCGCGCAATGAAATCCGGTCCCCGCTGACGTCTACCGGGTAACCGAAACCCCGTAACATACGCTCGGTATGATCTCTAGTAACTGCTGGCTCGCGTACCGAGGTCTGACCCTCGGCATATAGACCAGCCAACAGGACCGCCGACTTTACTTGTGCGCTGGCGATCGGCAAATCGTAATGAATCGCTTGTAAAGACTTGGTTGGCTTGATGCTTAAAGGCGCGGTGTTGCGCTTCGTAGCAGTAATTTCCGCTCCCATACTCGATAAAGGCTTAATCACACGGCTCATCGGCCGACTACTTAGCGACTGATCACCGGTGAGTTCTGACGCGAATGGCTGCCCCGCCAGCAAACCCGATAACAACCGAATCGAGGTGCCGGAATTACCCATGTCGAGAGGCGTAGCACTGCCTTTAAGCCCGTGTAACCCCACGCCTTGCACGACTACCAAGCCATTTTCTTGCGTGTTAATGGATACGCCCATCGCGCGAAACGCATTAGCCGTCGCGAGGCAATCGGCGCCATCTAAAAAACCGCTAATGGAACTTTGACCTTCAGCAATTGAGCCAAATATTATTGAACGATGGGATATCGACTTGTCGCCCGGGACCCGCATTTCTCCGCGCAAAGAACGAGCACGACGTGAAACAAAATTGATTATAGATTCAGTCAAGGTTATTACTCACTCGGCGGTTTATAACGGTCTCGTATTTGTTTGGCGCGGGTAAATTGCTGTTCTAAAAAGTTTTCGTCACCATTGTCGATACCTTCCCGGAGTGCCGCAAGGTTGCCGGTAAAAGTATCGATCACCGCCAGTAATTGTTCGCGATTGTGCAAACATACATCACGCCACATAACCGGATTACTCGACGCGATACGCGTAAAATCGTGCAAGCCGCCAGCAGCGTAGGTAAAAATTTCTTCCGACATATCAATGCTCGCTAGCGCATTGACGAATGAATAGGCCAGCATATGTGGCAAGTGACTGGTTGCTGCAAAAATCGCATCATGCTCTGGTACAGCCATCATCTCGACCCGTGCGCCGACCGCGCGCCACATCTCTTCTACTACTTTTGTGGCCGCGTCGCCACTCTCATCGGTCGGGGTCAACATAACCCGCTTATTTACAAAGAGCGAATCGAATGCAGCACGCGCACCACTTTTCTCGGTGCCGGCGATCGGGTGTGCCGGCACGAAATTTACCGGGGGCTTTTCGAAGGCAGCGGTCACGGCATCGACCACACCCTGTTTCACACTACCAACGTCCGTGAGGATCGTTTTTTCATTCAGGACTGGTTGCAACGCCCTTGCGACCTCAGCCACCGCACCAACTGGTACTGCGATCACAACAACATCTGCATCTTGTACGGCAGCTGCAAGATCTGTCTCGAAAACATCTATCAGACCGGCGTCTTGTGCGTATTTAGCGTTCTCTTGATCAACATCAAAAGCGCAAACATGCTTAACATAGCCGGCCTTTTTCAGTGCTAAAGATAACGACCCGCCGATTAGACCGACGCCAATTAGTGTGAGTTTATTGAGCATTTCTGAAGCTACCGCTAAAGAACGGCACGCGGGTAGGAGCCAAGAATTTTTACCATGTCGGTTGATTCTCGCAGTTGCTTAAGCGCAGCAATAACATCTTCGTGCTCTTCATGGCCTTCGATATCCAGGAAAAACACATAGTCCCAACTCACCGATTTGGATGGTCGTGACTCGATCCGGGTCATACTAATATCATGATCAGCAAATGACTTGAGCAACTGATACAACGCACCAGAACGATTGCTCGCAGAAACTAACAACGTTGTCTTATCCGCGGGTGACGGCGGCACGTAGTGATCTCCGATAACCAAAAAACGGGTGATGTTATCTGGATTATCTTCAATGTTTTTATGCAGCGGCGATAAGTCATATACTTTAGCAGCGGCTTCGCCCGCAATTGCAGCGGTACCAGACACTTCACCCACTTTACGCGCCGCTTCGGCATTGCTGCTCACTTCAATGCGCTCAGCTGCGGGAAGATTTTTATCCAACCAACTGCGGCATTGCGCCAGCGATTGCGGATGAGAATATACTTTGGAAATTTTACCTAGTTCTGTTTCGTTCGAAAGCAGACACTGTTGGATACGAATTTCCACTTCACCACAAATCCGCAAAGTCGACTGCATCAAACTGTCGAGCGTGTAGTTAACCACGCCCTCGTTTGAATTTTCTATTGGCACCACACCGTATTTGCAATTACGCCCATCAACTTCGCGAAATACTTCGTTAATGTTGCTACAAGCAAAAGCCTTTATGGATTCGCCAAAGTGCTTGAACGCGGCCGATTGGGTAAACGTACCTTCAGGCCCCAGGAACGCGACTTTTAATGGCTGCTCCAAGGCCAAACAGGCCGACATGATTTCTCGAAATAAGCGCGCCACCTCTTCATCAGCGAGCGGGCCGGTATTTCGTTCCAGCACGCGCTGCAAAACCGCAGACTCTCGTTCTGGCCGATAGAACACTACATCCTCATCAAACTTTTGCTTAACTTCCGCAACTTCACGTGCACATTCTGCACGCGCATTAATTAAGTTTTGAATTTCGACATCGATTTTATCAATACGTTGTCGAATCTTATTTAGCGCATCGGTATCAGACATGCAAACCTCAAATCACTCTCACTCGGATCACGCCATCGACCGCCTCAATGGCAGCCACCTGATCGTGCGATACCGGATCACTCACATCGATCAACGTGTAGGCCGTTTTTTCGCGCGATTCGTTTACCAAATGCTCAATATTAACTCCCGCCTCACCCAAGACGGTAGAGATACGAGAAATCATATCTGGCTGGTTTTGATTTACCACAGCAATTCTGGCTTCGCCTTTTCGGGCTAACTCTACCTCGGGAAAATTCACCGAGTTTACAATTGCACCGTGTTCAATATAATTTTTTATTTGCTGTGCGACCATGATAGCGCAATTGTCTTCCGCCTCTTCGGTGGACGCGCCTAAGTGTGGTAGCGCGATTACGCCAGGCTG
>CAZUMV010000096.1:0-10360 GCA_964621435.1 uncultured Thiotrichales bacterium
AATTTCGCGTATTATGCAGCAACTAAAATAATAAATGTTTCGCTGAGGGGTTTTTATGCTCGCTAAGGTAATCAAAATGATTGTTACTATTCTAATTATTATTGCAGTCGCTATGACTGTGCTTTTCATTATTAAAGGCCGGGCTTCCAGAACGGGTGAAGCGATTGGCTTGCAGTCTGGAGCTTTGGCTGCTTGTCCGAATAAACCTAATTGTGTAAGTAGTGAGGCCGGTACGCCAGGTAGTCATTCGACCGAGGGTTTATCATTTTCTGGCGATGCGGACGCTGCATGGAAACTGGCGTTGGCAGCGATTACAGATACCGGTGGAAAACTTGTAAATACTACCGATGACTATGCGGCGGCTACCTATCAGTCTGGTTTGTTTGGTTTTGTTGATGACCTGGAGTTACGGCTAGATGCAGCCAATCAAATCATTCATATACGTTCTGCGTCCCGAGAGGGACATAGTGATTTGGGTGCCAACAAAAAACGCGTCGGGGCGGTGCAAAATTCCTTTAAAAATATAAGCGAGCCGAAATGATGAAAAAAACTATGTTATTGGATCCGTTACTGGATTTTTCAGATCAATCTATCATCGTGACCGGAGCCGCGAGTGGTTTTGGGGCCTTACTCGCACAGATGCTCGATGCACGCGGTGCGAGTCTTGTTTTGGGCGATATCAACGAGTCCGGCTTGCAGGACACCGCTAGCAACCTTAAGTCTGCCCCGACTACCTTGGTTGGCGATGTCGCGGATGAAACCTACGCCAGCGCGCTAGTTGAGGCGGCAGTCAAGCAGAACGGAAAACTTGATATCGCGTTAAATAATGCCGGCATTGCACCGCCGGAATTGAAAACAATTGCAGAACTGGATCTGGATGTGCTGGAACAACAACTTCAGGTTAATGCCAAGGGAGTTGCGTTGGGTATGAAATATCAACTGCGGGCGATGGCCGTTAAAAAATCCGGCTCAATCTTGAATGTAAGTTCTATGGCCGGTGTTGGCGGGGCGCCGATGATCGCCAGTTATGCTGCCGCCAAGCATGCTGTAGTGGGCTTAACCAAGTCAGCGGCGGTTGAATTCGCAAAGTTGAATATCAGAGTTAATGCGATTTGTCCTTTTTTTGCGGCCACGCCGATGGTCGACAACCCGTTATTGAATCCGACCGATAATCTGGAGGACGTAAATAGTCGTCTCGCCGCCGGTTGTCCAATGAAGCGTATTGGCACGGTAGAAGAAATGGTCAACGTTATGGTGATGTTAATTTCGCCGCAAAACACTTATATGTCAGGCCAAGCAATCATGGTCGATGGCGCAACTTCAGCATGGTAAGGAAAATATGAGTCAATTTAGAATTTTTGATGTAATCGTATGGGGTGCTTCGGGATTTACCGGTAGATTGGTTGCCGAGTACTTGTTGGCGCAATATGGTCTGGATGGCAAAGTACGCTGGGCGATGGCCGGTCGTAGCGAAGACAAGTTGATCAAGGTGCGAGCAGAACTGGGTAATGAAGATATTCCTATTTTATTGGCCGATAGTGACGATGAGGAATCATTGGCAGAACTTGCCGCCCGGAGCAAAGTGATTTGTTCTACGGTTGGTCCGTATGCAAAGCATGGTAGCAAGTTGGTGGCAGCCTGTATTGCGCAGGGCGCAGATTATTGTGATTTGAGTGGTGAAGCGCAGTGGATACGCAAAATGGTCGATCAGCACCATAACGCAGCAGTTGAAGCCGGCGTGCGTATCGTTAATAGTTGTGGTTTCGATAGCATTCCGTCCGATATGGGTGTGTATTTTTTACAGCGTGAGATCCATGCCAAAACGGGGCAATATGCCCAGCATATAAAATTTAGACTCAGGGTTATGAAAGGCAAGCTGAGTGGGGGCACTTTTGCCAGTATGGCCAATCTGCTAAAAGAGGCCGGAGAAGACTCGTTGACCAGAAAGGTTCTAAAAAGTCCATATGGCTTAAATCCGGAAATGGAAAATCAGGGCAATGATAAACCGGACTTACAAGCAATTATTCATGATGATGATATTCCGGCTTACATCGCGCCATTTATGATGGCGGGTATTAATACTAAAATCGTCCGCCGTAGTCATGCTTTAGCCGGGTTTCCCTATGGCAAAGATTTTCTTTATGACGAAGCAGTGATCAGCGGACCTGGCTTTAAAGGCAAGCTTAAAGGGATCGCGATGACACTGGGCCTGGCAACCATGGTGATTGGTAAACCAGGTTCAGCCTTGCGTAATTTTCTGGAACGCAAAATGCCCAAACCGGGCGAGGGACCAAATAAGGAAGAGCGCGAGAACGGTTTCTTCAATATATTGTTGTTGGGAAAGATGTCTAATGGTGACATCATCCGGGCAAAGGTTACCGGTGATCGAGATCCGGGTTATGGTTCAACGTCAAAGATGCTCGGTGAGAGTGCCGTGTGTCTCGCCCTTGACAAAGAGCAGACACCGGAAATTGCTGGCTTATTGACTTCGTCAACTGCAATGGGTGAGGTCTTGTTGGAGCGGCTACAAAAGAATGCCGGTTTAACTTTTTCTATTCTGGAATAATCATCAAGCAATAAAAAAAGCCTCTCGATCGAGAGGCTTTTTTTATTCATTTGCCATTAATCAATCAGCGTCGTGCATCCAGCGCTTGACGATTGGTGATATCAATAGCATCACTGCGGCAATGCCCATCGCCCAATAAGCAACATTGGTGTAAACCGAAATATAACCGGCTTTGGCCGCTGCCACGTCAGTTAACTTGCCGCCCAGTGTTTCCGCACCCGTCGTTCTCGCGATGAGTCCAGCCAAATAATTGGATAGCCCACTATATAAAAACCATGCTCCCATGGTCATACCAACTACCCGCGCTGGTGCCATTTTGGTGACTGCGGAAAGCCCAATCGGGGATAAAAATAATTCGCCCAAGGTGTGCACCAGATAAATCAGGAAGATAAAGATCACTGCGGTTTTGCCATCGATACCGGATACTTTCATGCCAGCCACCAGCACCAAAAACCCAAGGCCGGCCATAAATACGCCAATGGCAAACTTGACAGGTGAAGACGGGTTCATGTTGCGTTTCGCCAGTGCTATCCATAACCAGGCAAAAATAGGTGCGAAGATAAAAATAAAGCCGGCATTTAGTGATTGGAACATGGGTGCAGGTACAGTCCACCCTAGAATTTCTTTATCGACCAAGCGATCGGTAAACAAGTTTAGTGAAGATCCCGCTTGTTCAAACAGCGCCCAGAACGGAATTTGCGCCAGTACGAAATAAATTGCCGCCAACATCTTATCGCGTTCGATCGTGCTGTCAGTCTTGGTAAACGCGTAGAATAGCAACCATGCAAACATTGCAATACCAAGCGGTAATAGAATTTGGCCGGCGGTATCAGGGTTGCGGACAAAAAACATAGCGACCACAATGATTACCAGACCGATGAGATAACACATCCACTCATAGTTAATTGGACCTAAAGCACTTTCTTTTAGTTTGGCAGGATTAGGTGGTTCTGCTCGACCTTCCAGCCAGCTTTGAAAACTCAAAAACGTAATCAATCCAGCCAGCATTCCTATTCCCGCTAAACCAAAGCCATATTTCCAACCATAGGTAATACCGAGGTAGCCGCAAATTAGCGATGCTAAAAATGCCCCCAGATTAATGCCCATATAAAACAGGGTGAAACCGGAGTCACGCCGGATATCACCTTTTTCATAGAGCGCGCCAACCATGGTGGATATATTGGCTTTCAAAAATCCAACGCCGGCGATAATCAAAGCCAGCGACAAATATAAAATATCTTTGTAGGTTTTTTCGTGCTCTATGCGGGAACTAAAATCGCTGGTGTTAATGGTTTTTGGTAAACCAACCACGTCCGGATTTTCGATTTCCAGTTGTTGACCATCATTTATAAACTGATAACTGGAAACAGCATCGCCATTTACAATTATTGGAGTCGCTTCGCCACCACGCCCGTCTAGAGTAACCTGATACTCGCTACTGTTGTAATTGATAAATTCTTTAGAGCCCGTTCCTTCGAAAGCCATGCCGAAGTGTCCAAGGCACAATAGAATCGCACCAAAGGTAACCGCTTTGCGAGAGCCTAGATAGCGATCTGCCAGAGATCCACCAATAATGGTCATCACGTAAACCAGAGCAGTGTAAGCGCCGTACAATACTGAAGAGCGCTCATCAGAAAATAAAAAATGTTGGGTTAAATAAATAATTAGTAATCCGCGCATACCGTAGTAGGAAAACCGCTCCCACATTTCAGTAAAAAACAGGATGACCAGTCCACGCGGGTGTCCAAGGATAGTTCTTTCTCCGGCAGGAATGCCGTTAACCTGATTGCTCATAGTGTTTCCCTATAGCTTTATTATTTTCGAGTTGCACGCGAGATAACGATCGGTGCACGATGGTGAAGCACTTTAAGGGAAATAGCTGACAAGTTCAAAGGGATAATCCATATGAAATCAAGGTGTACCGGGTTAAGGCTTTAAATCGGCGTGATGACGTATAGAAATACTGCAAAGAAATGGCAGGCGCTGCCACCCAAAACGAAGACATGCCATATGGCATGGTTAAAAGGTATTTTCTCAAAAGAATAAAAAATCGTCCCGGCGGTGTAGACCAGGCCGCCTATCAAGAGTAGCCACAAAGCCTGAGCGGGGACATTAGCAATAAATTTTGGGCTGACAATAATGCAGCACCAGGCCATCGCCAGATAGGTGAACATAGAGATGCGTGGGTGCTTGAGTTTATAGATCATTTTAAAGGCAATGCCAAACAGCGCGAGGCACCAAATAATTGCCAGCATGCTGTAGCCAAAGGATCCTTGCATATAGATAAGCAACACCGGTGTATAGGTACCAGCAATCAGTAAGTAGATTGCCATATGGTCGATCAATTGCATGATCTTTTTGGCGCGTCGGCCTGGTAGCCCATGATAAATTGTGGAAACACAGAACAAGACCACCAGGCTACTACCGTAAACCAGAGCGCTGATTATGCGGGCCTGATCTTGTGAATTTAACGCGACGATCACCATAAGTGTGAGTGCAGCGACACTCAAAAGCGCGCCAATACCGTGAATGAGTGTGTTGGCGATTTCTTCGCCCACACTGTATTCAGAATAATGTTCCGCGATGATGGTAGTTTCGTTACCCACAATGCTCCCTATGCGTCTCTTTCAATGGTATCGAACCAACGACTAAAGTTTTTTGAACCAATAGATTGAATGACTGGTTATTGCAGGCTTTCGTCGGAAATTTCAAATGCTTGGTCAAGCTTAACTTAAAAAAGTTCCTTTAAGGTTAGGCCGACATGATGTTTTGCAAAGCGCTACGGAGTTTAGAGGTCAGCGATTTTGCCCCGTCTATGTGGAACTGCTGACAAAGTCTTTTGTCCGAATGTTGTTGTAGTAAACAGGCTATGAGTAAATTTACTTCAGATGGAACAGCACCTTTTGGTTGGTCAGCCAGATATTTGCGTAACAGGTTTTGCAAGCTATCCAATACGTCGAAACGACTCCGGTTGCCATTGATATAGCTTTGCGATTCAGAGTTCGTGTTCTCCGTTAACTCGAGAGTTTCGTCTTGATCGGATATTATTAGGCCAACGGTATATGGGTCGAGTTGTTTAAATACAGACGGTAACTGCGCCGCAAACAATGGCGCAAATCTTTTTTGCGCTTGTTGACACAACTTGTTGGCGATCTCGTTAATGGGCTTGATTAACAACGCCGAGTGATAAGTACTGGCGGCATTGCGTCGGCTACCCACTCTAACGCAGTGATAGTTTTGTGTTTGCCAAAATCTAAGTAATCCAGGTTCTAGCCCGAAACTGGTGCCTAGCAAGTCGAAGTCATCGCGACTGTAGTATTTTTCTATGCCTTCTAATAATGAGCTACCAAAGCCATGACGCTGTAATGCCGGTAGTGCGGCTATTCTGATAATCCGTGCAGATTGTAGTACGCCAGCATCCGGCAGGTTACATTGAAAAATTAATGTTTGCGGCAGCAAGTGGCCTTTCGGCCGGCGTTCACCACGGTGTATTTGTTCGATCAAGTTCTCGTCCAGCGATCCTTCAATTGCTACCAGTGCGGTTGCAACAACGTTGTTTCCAATGTTTAGAGTGAATACATCGATATTTGGTGCGTCCAACATGTGGCGTAAATCATCGGGAGTGGTTTGGTAATGCGCCAACATCAACAAACCAAAAATTGAGCGCAGGCGTGCTTCATCGGCGACCAGCTTGTTTCGGTTCTCTAGTCGGAATACTGCAGAGTCGTTGCTGTCAATTTCATTTTGGTTTAATTCAGGGTCGAGTATCAGAGCCCGATGAATGAACTTTTCAAGCGGGTCGTTACTGGCAAAACGAACGGCCTGCGAAATTTCCATATGCTGCCAGTTCGGCGTAATGCGACTTAGAATTTCGCCAAAACGTAGTTGAAAAGCCCTACCGGTCCCCTCATACCCATGTACTGTGGTCGTTAGCACGACGCGTGCATAGTGTGAAACTAGCTTTTCCAGCAAAGGTAACGGGATTGCAGCGGCCTCGTCGATCAGCAATAGCGTTGTTTCGGGTTTTTTGTCTATCAACTCATCCGGACTGACAAACTTCAAGTTGGGATTGTCAGCATGTTTGATAGCCGTCGCAATCGCCCGGGGTGACGGCGCCGTTATCGTTACGGTGGTTTTTTCGTCAGCTAGTAACACAGCTGCTGCGAGTCCCAAGGCAGCGGATTTCCCGCGACCGCGGTCAGCCGTGATCAACAACGGCCGGCGAGCGCGGCCGCCGCAAAGCTTGATTATTTTCTCTACCGTTGTTTTTTGGCCAGCGCTGGCGTACCGGTTGTCTGTGAAATCAGGCGGTTGTTCCCACGGAGGTAATTCAAAGGTTTGCGCTGAATGATGTTGTTCCAGACATAAAACGTTTTCGCTATCGACAAGCATTCGGCTGAGTCGATTTAAAAACAGACCGGCAATATCAGTTGCTGTATACGGGTGCGCGAGCAGGCGCTGGTATTCGGGATCTTCAAAGGATTCCCAGGTTTGTAGTGGTGGGCACCGTAAGATCAACAGGCCGCCACCCTTTATAGTGCCTGCGCTAATCGCCAGCGCATTTAGATTGAAACCGGAAAACGCGTCAAAAATAATACCGGCGGTATCGGTGCCGAGTAATTTTTTTGCTGCAGCAGAATCGGTAATGCTGGTTGCCTGTAAGTCGGGCAGTACAGCACAAATCTTACTGGTAACCGTTTCAGTCCATGTTTGTTCGCCTGATATAACGACTAGACCGCGATGATGGTTGTACTGACAGCGCTCACGCAGTGACTTGAGGGTGTCTAGAAATGTTTGCACGGTTATTCCGGCAATAGGCTCTCGCCGCTAAATAGTTGGGCGATTTGTTCGCGTTTGTTAATCAGATGCATTTCGCTACCGTCAATCATAACTTCAGCAGCGCGTGGTCGGGTATTGTAATTAGAACTCATGGTGAAACAGTAAGCACCAGCCGAGCGTTGTGCCAACAAGTCTCCTTCCTCGAGCGTCAGTGGCCGCGACTTGCCGAGAAAGTCGGCAGACTCACATACCGGGCCAACAATATCGTAGTCCAGTGACTCGCGGCCGGGGCTTTCAACCACAGGGATGATGGCCTGCCAGGCGCTATATAGCGCCGGGCGGATATTGTCATTCATGGCCGCGTCGACGATTGCAAAGTCCTTATCACCATTTTTCTTGAGGTGTTCAACTGCCATTAACAGTACGCCCGCGTTGCCCATAATGGCGCGCCCCGGTTCCATTATAATTTCAAAGTCAGTGCCAGCCAGTTTTTCAATAATTGCGTTAGCATATTCAGATGGTTCGGGCGGCTGTTCCTGATCATAGCGAATGCCTAGACCGCCACCCAGATCGAGGTGTTTGATATCAATCCCGATGCCTCTGAGGCTCTTCGCCAGCACTAATAAACGATCCAGAGAATCCAGTAACGGTGTGATCTCTGTTAACTGTGAACCGATGTGGCAATCGATGCCAACCGGGTTAACGTTACCAAGTTCGGCGGCGCGTTTATAAATATCATCTGCGGCGCTGATTGAAATACCAAATTTGTTTTCTTTCAAGCCGGTGGAAATATAGGGGTGGGTGCCGGCATCGACATCAGGATTTACGCGCACTGATACTTCAGCAGTTTTGCCCAATTGGGCGGCGATTTCGTTTAGTCTTTCCAGTTCCGGCGCAGACTCAACATTAAAACACCGGATACCAACCTCTAGCGCTCTTTGTATTTCGCTTTTTTTCTTGCCAACGCCAGAAAACACGATTTTATCAGGGTCGCCACCAGCGGCGAGTACGCGTTCAAGTTCTCCACCGGAAACAATGTCAAAACCGGAGCCTAGTCGAGCGAGAAGGTTGAGGATCGCAATATTAGAGTTCGCTTTCACCGCGTAACAAATCAGATGTGGGTGCTTTCCCAAGGCTTGATCAAAAGCATGCCAATGCCGCTCGATTGTGGCTCTTGAATAAACGTAGGTGGGCGTGCCGAAGGTTTTAGCGACTTCGACTAAGGAGACGTCTTCAGCGAACAAAACACCGTCTTGGTATTCAAAAAAATCCATGCTTTATTTGTCCCGGGATTCTTGCTCTGAATCGGCGGGCGCTTCAGGTATTGTCGTTGGTAGATATAGGTCGCCCTTTTGCCCGCAGGCACTAAGGCAGATGAGAAATAGCGCAACATGGAAAATGGTGCGGATTTGTTTGTGGTTCATAATACTATTGACGTATAAACTTGGTGCTAAAGAATACCATGGCAAAGTAGAAGGGGGGCAAACTAATGGAACAAGCATTGAATAATTTTCAACAATTACCTGGCGGGGTTTATGTTGTTCTGGCAATTTTTATTTTGCTTGTTTTTTTGCGTCTATTTACGAAAA
Source organism: uncultured Thiotrichales bacterium (assembly GCA_964621435.1). Lineage (GTDB taxonomy): Bacteria > Pseudomonadota > Gammaproteobacteria > CAZUMV01 > CAZUMV01 > CALIRD01. Next base: position 8,935 of record CAZUMV010000096.1, read on the forward strand.
ACCGATTCTTGCGAGGCGGCCTAAGCTTGACCTTTATTTTATTGACTGGCTTGGTGGTAGCGCTGGTTTTTTCTATATCGATCAATTTGTACACCTACCATCGCTTAACCTATGAACAAGAGCTGGCGCGAGTCGAGGTAGAACAACTCTCTGAACAGGTTTTTGAGGTAACCATTAAATTACCTGCTGAGCCACACTACACACAGACCTTTGAGCTCAGGGGGGACGAGTGGCAAATAGACGCGCAAGTGCTCAAGTGGAAAGGTTGGGCACAATTACTGGGTTTTAATGCCTTGTATCGCCTTGATCGAATTAGCGGTCGTTATCGAGATATCGAGCAAGCGCGCGAAAATCTGCCGACCGTATATTCTATCAAGCAAAATGACGGTATCGACATTTGGGGTTATGCTGAACGACATCCGAACAAGTTATCTTTCGTGGATGCAAGTTATGGTAGCGCCACCTATTTGCCGATGCGAGATGGTTCGGTATATAGTCTGAGTTTGTCTCAAACTGGGCTGTTGGCACGACTCGTGGAGCAAAAATGAGTGCTATATTCGAAAACGATCTGATCCGGATTGAGGTGGAAACCAGTGAGGTTCCGTGGTTAAAAATTTTCACTAAAGAAGAAAAGAAAGAGTTTAGTGAATGTATGGTTAAGACTCGCAAGGAGGTATTCCGAGTTTTACACATTATCGAACGAGAAATGCTGGATTACTATAGTCCGGAAAAGATCAACATCGCGTCGTTTGGTAACATGTTGCCGCAGGTGCATTGGCATATTATGGCGCGATTCGAGAACGATAGTTATTTTCCAGAGCCTGTGTGGGGCGACAAGCAACGCGAAGGTTCTTTAGAGTTGCCGTCGATTGTTGTCTTCCTGACAAATGTAGTAAGAAAATTATCCTAAGAAAATGGAGAGAAATATGACAGATCCTTACGCGTCACCCAAATCTGATCTTAATGATGGTGTAGTGCAAGCGAGTACGCGCTATGCGGGATTTTGGATAAGAGTTGGTGCGTCTATTATTGACTCAATCTTGTTGTTGTTTATAACGATGCCGTTATTGTTTTTGTTAGACGGTCCGCAAAGTCTCGACCCTGAGTATTTGGGCTTGAGTCCGATGGGTATTATTATTCAGTTTGTTCTACCAGTTGTCGGGGTCATACTTTTTTGGGTATACCGTTCCGCAACGCCGGGGAAAATATTATTAAAGTTGAGGATCGTGAATGCTGACGACGGCGGCAAGCCATCAGCCGGCAGGTTTATATTACGGTATGTTGGCTATATTTTATCCGCTATTCCGTTGCTGCTTGGGTATGTTTGGGTGGCGTTCGATAAGCGCAAACAGTCGTTTCATGACAAAATTGCGAAAACCGTTGTTGTAAGAGATTAAGTGATTATCTGAGTTACCGTTCGATCAAA
>CAZUMV010000097.1:0-10340 GCA_964621435.1 uncultured Thiotrichales bacterium
AGACAAATGAAAGCCGAGCGTGAAAAGCGCGCGGTTATTCTTGAAGCAGAAGGTGTGCGTCAGGCGGAAATTCTGCGCGCGGAAGGTGATAAGCAGTCACAGATTCTGGAAGCCGAGGCTGAAAAAGAGTCAATGTTTAGACGTGCCGAAGGTCGTGAGCGTGAAGCCGAAGCAGAGGCTAAAGCAACGCAAATGGTATCTAGTGCAATAAGCGATGGTAACGTTCAGGCGGTGAACTATTTCGTAGCCCAGAAATATATCGAGGCGTTTGAAAAGTTAGCCAGCGCACCGAACCAAAAGGTCATCATGATGCCCATGGAAGCAAGCGGCATGATTGGTTCGCTAGGCGGTATCGGAGAGTTGGCCAAAGACGTTTTCAAGACTGAACCGAAATAACCGGGCTGCCTAAAAGGAGAATGTGATGTTTGAAATTACCCACTGGCACTGGTTTATCTTGATGATTGTGATTGGCGTAATCGAAATGATGTCTTTGAGCATGTATCTTGTTGGCCCGGCTGCTGCGGCAGGAATAGTCGGTTTGATCAAGTGGATTTATCCGGAATTGAGTTTATTTGCGAGTCTGATGCTGTTTTCCATACTCACGGTCGCTTTCACATACTTCGCTCGCCACTTTTTGAAGAACACCAAAGAGGGTGAGTCGGATTTAGGTCTTGACGCAAATGGCAGTGAGTACATCGGCCGCACTTTTGCGCTTGAATCCGATGTGGTTAACGGTACCGGCAGAGTAAAAGTGGGTGACGGCGCATGGAACGCGCGTGGACCAGATGCTGTGGCCGGGGCCAAAATTAGAATTACCGGCGTGCAAGGCAATGCCTTGCTATACGAGCTCGCTGACTAACCAGATGCGTTAACTAATTTAAATCCCACCGGTAGTTATTTTCTACCGGATTCGAACGGTTTTTCTGCTGTTCCCGCTTCATTTACTCTGAGCCTTATGTCAAGCTACGCGCATGGAAGAGTATATCGTTTTCGATGACCTGCATTTTTCTCGCGGGGATCGAAAAATATTCAAAGGCATTAATTTAACCGTACCGAAAGGCAAAACCACTGCCATTATGGGGCCTAGTGGTTGCGGTAAAACGACCTTGCTAAAAATGATTGGCGGTTTGCTGCTGCCCGACAGTGGTTCAGTGAAAGTCGACGGTGTTGCCGTTGAGGCACTCGGACATAATGACTTATTCGAGCTGCGCAAGCGCATGGGTATGTTGTTCCAGAGTGGCGCTTTGCTGACCGACGAAAGTGTTTTTGAGAACGTCGCCTATCCACTGCGCGAGCATACATCGCTACCCGAGAGCATGATTCATGACCTGGTAGCGATGAAATTAGAGGCAGTTGGGTTACGTGGTGCCATTGACATGATGCCCAGTGAGCTATCCGGTGGAATGGCGCGGCGGGTTGCATTGGCGCGCACGATTGCGTTGGATCCTGATCTCATCATGTATGACGAGCCGTTTACCGGACTTGACCCGATTACTATGTCGACGATTGTTAGTTTGATAAAAAAATTAAATGATGCTTTGGGCATTACAAGTTTAATGGTCTCGCATGATATGGCAGAGACCTTATCCATCGCCGATTATTGTCATATTATTGCAGAGGGCAAGACCGTGATTTCCGGAACGCCGGAAGAATTACAACAATCAGATTCAGACTGGGTACAGCAGTTCCTGCAGGGTTTGCCGGATGGTCCGGCACCTTTTCATTTCCCGGCGCCGCCCATTAACCAGTTTTTGGGTATTGGTAAATGACAAATTTATTGGTATCAGTAGGTGCATGGTCGCTAGGTACGCTCGAAAAATTTGGCCGCGGTGTGCTGTTTTTTTTGGAGATATTAAGAGGGATTCCCGGTGTGCTTATGCGCCCGGGTTTGTTAATAAAAGAATTGCACTCGGTTGGTGTACTTTCTTTGACCATTATTGTCGTTTCCGGGCTTTTCGTTGGTATGGTGTTAGGCCTGCAGTTTTTTATTACGTTATCCGATTTTGGAGCAGAGTCCGCGCTGAGCTTGACGGTTGCGTTAACATTATTGCGCGAATTAGGTCCCGTGGTTACCGCGTTGTTGTTTGCCGGGCGTGCTGGTTCAGCTTTGACCGCCGAAATTGGTTTGATGAAAAGTACCGAGCAATTGTCAGGAATGGAGATGATGGCGGTTGATCCTGTACATCGGGTCGTAGCGCCACGTTTTCTTGCTGGTGTGATATCGATGCCGATATTGGCCTTGTTATTTAGTGTTGTTGGTATACTAAGCGCGTGGCTGATTGGTGTTGGCGCACTGGGTGTTGACAGCGGATCATTCTGGGCACAGATGCAAGGTGGCGTAGATTGGTATGAAGATGTATTGAATGGCGTATACAAGAGCATCGTATTCGGAATTGTTGTTGTTTGTATTGCGGTTTTTGAGGGCTATGATTGTATGCCAACCTCGGAAGGCGTAGGGCGGGCAACGACGCGAACGGTGGTCAACGGGGCGCTAGCCGTGTTGGCACTGGATTTATTAATGACCACGTTAATGTTTGGCAGGATTTGATATGAGAACAACCAGAGTACAAGAAATGTGGGTCGGGCTATTTGTAATTTTGGGCATCATTGCGTTGATTGCGCTGGCGCTCAATATGAGCAATTTCTCTACTTACAAAGCTGATGAAGTGTATCGCGTGCAGGTATACTTCGAAAATATTGGTGGTTTGCGCGCTCGAGCGCCGGTCACTGTTTCAGGTGTCAGAGTAGGTCGGGTAGAGTCTGTTACCTACGATGCAGAAGAGTATCAGGCAAAGGTCATATTAGCGCTATCTGACGACTACAGGTTTTTCCCGATTGATACGGCTGCCAGTATCTATACCGCGGGGTTGTTGGGTGAACAGTATGTGGCTCTGGAGCCGGGTGCGGAGGATGATTTATTAGGGGATGGCGATAAGATCAGACATTCGCAATCTGCCATGGTTTTAGAGGAACTTGTTGGCCAGGTACTTGTCAACTTAACATCTGGTGATGAATAGAGTGGAGAGGGTATATGAATAGGTTTTTAACAATTGCACTGGTGGTTTTTTCCATTGCAACATTTGCGCAGGCGGAAACTGAAGCGTCTGTAGAAGAAGTAAATCCGGCTGTGCCTCTGGAAGTTCGGACCAAGTCGATTATTGATATGCTTGCCAAAGATGATTTGCTTGAGCCTGCGGAACTCAATGCGCTAGTCAATGAATCGGTGTTGCCGTTGATTGACTTTGAAGCAATGAGCAAACTGACTTTGAGCAAGAATTGGAAAAAGGCCAGCAAAGAAAAACGCATTGAGTTTGTCAATGCCTATAAAGGTCTGTTGGCACGCACCTATACCAAATCATTAAATGATTTCGCTGGACAGAAAATCGTTTACTACCCCGAACGTACAAAAATAGACGGTAAGTATGCCAAGGTGTATTCGGACTTTGTGCCAGGTAACGGCCGACAAAATCACTCGGTGCGCTATGAAATGCGCCTGAAAGATGGTGACTGGCTGGTCTATGATGTCGTCATTGATGGTTTGAGTTTCATTAAGAGTTACCGCACGGCTTTTGCAAAAGAAATTAATGAAAAGGGTCTGGATGCGTTGATCGCACGTTTGCGCAAAGATGACCGTACCGCCGCAGGCAACTAATGGCGTCGCCTGGTATAGAAACTACTGGCGACGGTGGCTTTAAATTAAGAGGCGCGGTGACCTTAGTCAATGCGCCTTTGTTATTAGAGGCTGTGCAAATGCCCGGTGATTCAAGAATAAAAATAGACTTGTCTGAAGCGCAAGGATCAGACAGCGCTCTGGTGGCTTTGTTGCTAGCATGGACGCGGCGCGCCAAGGCACCGCTAAGTTGCCAGAATGTTCCCGACGAGATCACTTCATTGATTGATCTTTATGGCGTTACGGAGCTTCTTCTCCAATAATATCGTGCTTGATCAGCCTATACCCAAACCCCCAGTTTAGGTATAGTCGACTCAACTTCAAACCGCGACCAAGCACTCATGGAAAAACTTCTTATTAAAGGTGGGCAGCCTTTAGTTGGCGAGTTGCGCATTTCAGGTGCGAAAAACGCGGTGCTACCCATACTTTCGGCAACTTTATTAGCGGAAACCGAATCGGTTATCAGCAATGTTCCGCACCTGCGCGATGTGACCACAACGATGAGTCTGCTGGCGCAGTTAGGCGCTTCGCTGACGCTTGACGAGCGCATGAAGATTTTAGTGGATCCCTCTTCGGTTAATAGCCAAACCGCACCTTATGAGCTGGTAAAGACCATGCGCGCCTCCATTCTGGTACTCGGGCCGCTTTTGGCAAAATACGGTAAGGCTGTGGTCTCATTACCGGGTGGATGTGCCATCGGTGCGCGGCCGGTAGATATTCATCTGAGCGGTTTGCGTGCCATGGGTGCTGAAATCGATGTTGAAGAGGGTTATATCAATGCGCGGTCGGGTCGTTTGAAAGGTGCGCACATTGTGTTGGATATTGTCAGTGTTACCGGCACGGAAAACTTATTGATGGCAGCTTGCCTGGCTGACGGCACCACGATTCTGGAAAATGCCGCGCGCGAGCCCGAGGTCGTAGACTTGGCAAAATTTTTGGTCAAGATGGGGGCTAGGATTAGCGGCGCGGGTACTTCCACAATTACTATCGAAGGTGTCGAGAGTTTACAAGGCTGCGAATATAGCGTCTTGCCTGACCGAATAGAGGCTGGCACATTTTTATGTGCTGCGGCGATTACCGGCGGTAAGGTCAAGATAAACAGCGTTGATCCATCCACGCTTGATTCAGTGTTGGCTAAATTACGAGAAACCGGAGCCGAGGTGACTTGTCTCGAAAGTTCGATAGAATTAGATATGCACGGCAAGCGGCCTTTGGCAGTCGATGTGCGTACCGCGCCGTACCCGGCTTTTCCTACCGACATGCAAGCCCAGTTTATGGCGTTGAATGCAATTGCTGATGGCGCCAGCACTGTGGTTGAGACAATTTTCGAAAATCGTTTTATGCACGTTCAAGAACTCCAACGCCTGGGAGCGGACATCCGCATTCAAGGTAATACCGCGATTATAAAAGGTGTTGACCGACTTATGGCGGCGCCGGTTATGGCGACCGATTTGCGGGCTTCGGCAAGTTTAATCATTGCCGCATTGGTGGCGCAGGGCGAAACCGTAGTTGATCGTATTTACCATCTTGACCGGGGTTATGAGCGGATCGAGGAAAAGCTCACGCAAATTGGGGCGACCATCAAGCGCATGGCTTGAGCGAACCGGGCAAAAGTCTTCTAATTCCGCGCAATCGCATGAATCAAATTGAATCTTTGTTACTATAGACGTCATGACTAGCAAACTGACCATCGCTCTGTCCAAAGGGCGGATACTTGAAGAGACTCTGCCGCTTCTGGCGCATGCCAATATTCATGTTACCGATGACTTGAGTAAAAGTCGCAAACTGATTTTCGATACCAATCAAGAGCATATTAGCTTGTTGATTGTGCGTGCTTCCGACGTGCCCACTTATGTGCAATACGGGGCGGCTGATCTTGGAGTATCGGGCAAAGATGTTATCGACGAACATGGCGGCGAAGGATTGTATGAGCCACTGGATTTGGAAATTGCTAAATGTCGACTCATGTTAGCGGGCCCTGCGGATATTGATCTCCAACAACAGAAGCGTCTGCGCGTTGCAACGAAGTTTGTTAAGACGACGCGAGAATGGTTTGCTGCTCAAGGTAAGCAAGTAGAAATCATCAAGTTATATGGCTCTATGGAGTTAGCACCTTTGGTAGGCTTGGCGGATTGTATTGTCGATGTAGTGCAAAGTGGCGGTACTTTGAAGGCCAACGGTTTGGAGCCATTAGCGCATATTGCCGATATTAGTTCCAGACTCATTGTTAACAAAGCATCGATGAAAATGAAGCAGCAAATGGTCAAAAAACTTATTAACGAAATTAGAACAGGAGTAAACGCAGCGTGAGTGAAACTGATATCTTGATAGACACAGATGATCTGCGTATCGCGGGTATTACCGAGGTCAGTTCACCATCGCAAATTCGTCGTGAACTGCCGATAACTCCGGTAGTTTCAAAAACTGTAAGTGATTCGCGCACGAGTATGCACAATATTTTGCATGGCACTGATGATCGCGTGTTTGTAGTGGTCGGGCCTTGTTCAATCCATGATCCCGAGGCTGCCGTTGAGTATGCCGGGCGTTTATTGCCGCTGCGGGAAGAGCTCGGTGATCGTTTGGAGGTTGTGATGCGGGTGTATTTCGAAAAGCCGCGCACCACGGTCGGCTGGAAAGGTCTGATCAATGATCCCGATATGGATAATAGCTTTAAAATTGACAAGGGCTTAAAGCTCGCCCGCGAATTGTTAATACAGCTAAACGCCATGGGGATCCCCGCAGCAACCGAGTACCTTGATCCTATTAGCCCTCAATACGTTGCAGATCTAATTAGTTGGGGTGCGATTGGTGCGCGAACCACTGAAAGTCAGGTACATCGCGAGTTGGCCTCCGGCCTTTCGTGTCCGATTGGTTTTAAAAACGGTACTAATGGTAATTTACAGATTGCGATAGATGCGATCGGCGCATCATCACGCCCGCATAACTTTCTTTCAGTTACCAAAGGCGGTCATTCTGCGATAGTGCTTACTTCGGGTAATGAAGATTGTCATGTCATTTTGCGTGGTGGAAGTAACGAGCCTAATTACTCTTCCGAGCACGTTAGAGCGGCGGCTGATCGTCTGGAAGAAAAAGGATTGGCGGCGCGACTGATGGTTGATTGTAGTCACGCCAACAGTAGTAAAGATCACAACAAGCAGGTGTTGGTGGGTGAGGACCTCGCAGCACAAATTGCAGCAGGCGAAAATGCGATTGTCGGGATTATGATTGAGAGTCATCTCGAAGCTGGTCGTCAGGATATGAAAGACATCACCAACCTGAAGTATGGCGTTAGCGTTACTGATGCTTGTTTAGCGTGGGACGATACCGTACCACTATTGCGGAAGCTCGCGGACGCCGTTGCGCAGCGCAGAAAGGCGTAACGGTAGCTATAGACCTATGAGCTTTACCAAGCGCCTCGACTCTAGCGATTCAAACTTTTGGCAGCAGCTGCAAGAGCGCTTGGCATTTGAAGAGTCTGGCCAGACTGATGTGCATAGCACGGTCGCGGGGATTATAGGTAATATCCGGGTAAATGGTGATCGTGCCTTACTTGAGCTAACCGAGAAATTTGACCAACTTTCTTTGCCCGATGCAGGCGCATTGCGCGTGAGCGCCGAGAAAATAGAGGTGAGCGCCGCAGCAATTCAGGCAAGTCAATTACAGGCTTTACAAAATGCCGCGCAGCGAATTCGCGCGTATGCAGAAAAACAAAAATTAGAGTCGTGGCAATACACCGAGGCGGATGGCACAGTTCTGGGACAACAAATAACACCATTGGATAGTGTTGGCTTATATGTGCCTGGAGGCAAAGCGGCGTACCCCTCTTCGGTGCTAATGAATTCGATTCCCGCGAAAGTAGCCGGGGTGAAAAAGCTCGTCATGGTGGTGCCGACTCCGAATGGTGAGCTAAATAACATGGTGTTGGCTGCTGCTGCGGTGGCTGGCGTGGATGAGATTTATACGATTGGCGGTGCGCAGGCAATCGCTGCACTCGCTTACGGTACGGAGACTATCCCGTCCGTTGATAAAATTGTTGGACCCGGAAATATTTTTGTCACAACCGCTAAACGCCTGGTGTTTGGTAAAGTGGGTATTGATAGCATTGCCGGTCCTTCCGAAATTCTGATTTACGCAGATGCGACAAGCAATCCAGACTGGATTGCTATGGATTTATTCTCGCAGGCGGAGCACGATGAGTTAGCGCAGGCAATTCTGGTCTCGACGGATGACGCATTTATCGATGCGGTCGGATCATCTATGCAAACACTTGCACCAACTTTACCGCGCGAAAATATTATTCGTACGTCGATGCAGGATCGCGGCATGTTGATCAAGGCGCAAGATCAAGCTGAGGCAATCGAGATCATCAACTATGTCGCACCGGAGCATTTAGAGCTGGCGGTCGAAACACCAGAGGATATCGTTGGCGAGATTCGTCATGCCGGTGCAATATTTATGGGTAGTTATAGCAGTGAGGCGTTGGGTGACTATTGTGCTGGACCGAATCATGTGCTGCCAACGTCCAGATCGGCGCGTTTCTCCTCGCCTTTAGGCGTGTATGATTTCCAAAAGCGTAGCAGTATCATTAATTGTTCACAGGAGGGTGCCAGCACGCTCGGAAAAATCGCTGCAGAACTTGCTTACGGTGAAGGTTTGCAAGCACATGCGCGCTCGGCAGAATTTCGTATCAAGAGTACTGATTCGTGAACAAAACAATCGAACGTTTGATTCGCCCGGAAGTACTGGCGATGCAGGCCTATCATGTCCAGTCAGCCGGCGAGATGATAAAGCTCGATGCTATGGAAAACCCGTACGCTATTCCGGCAGAGTTGCGCCAGGCGTGGCTTGAGATGCTTGCAAATACAGCTGTTAATCGTTACCCGGATCCTTCGCCAAATCATCTGCTTGATTTGCTCAGGTCTACTCAGCAAATTCCTGATCAGGCTCAAGTTATGTTGGGTAATGGCTCTGACGAGTTGATCCAGATAATTTGTATGAGCGTGGCAGCCACGAACCGCGTGGTGCTATCCGTGGCGCCGACTTTTGTGATCTTTGAGCAGGCGGCGCAACTTACTGGTATGAATTATCAAGCCGTGCCCTTAAACGAAGATTTTACCTTGAATTTAAATGCAATGCTGGTCGCGATTGAGGCTCATCAGCCGGCGGTTATTTTTTTAGCCTATCCGAATAATCCTACCGGGCATCTTTGGGAAAAATCGGAGGTGCTGCAAATTCTTGCGGCAGCGCCAGGGCTTGTAGTTATTGATGAAGCGTATGGGCCATTCGCTGGCGATACTTTGATGCCGGAGCTTATGCAGCATGACAATATGTTATTGATGAGAACGTTGTCGAAATACGGGTTGGCAGGATGCAGGTTCGGATATTTGTCGGGCAGCGCTGGCTGGATTGAGCAGCTCAATAAAGTAAGAATGCCCTACAATATTAATGTCCTTACGCAGACCACGGTTCAATTTGCGTTGCAGCATAATGAGGTGTTTGTCCGTCAAGCTGAAGAGATCAAAGACAGCCGGCGCTGGCTTACCGAAAAAATGCGTGCACTAAGCGATTTGCAGGTCCATGACAGTCAGGCTAATTTCATTATATTTAAAACTCCTGCTGGTCAGGCCAATGCTATTTTCGAGGCGTTGAAAGCAGCCGGAGTGTTGATCAAAAATATGTCGCCGCAGGGCGGGTTGTTAACCGACTATTTACGGGTAACGGTCGGCACTCCGAAAGAGAATGAGATTTTTGTCGATGCGTTGACGCGAGCAATGGCGGCCTTGGTTTAAAGTGCCATGAAACCGAATCTTAACTTCAAAAGTCTGGGGCTTGCGGTTTTAGTAATGGCGTTGATTTTTGCCTTGGACCAGGTATCTAAATATTGGGTCGTAGAGCATCTTGATTTGCGAAACATCGGACAAATGCGGGTTAATGCATTTATTAATTTCCACATGGCGTGGAATACCGGAATCAATTTTGGTTTGTTTTCGGGCAATGCTGACACCGGGCGTTGGATATTGGTCGTTTTAGCTTCGGTTATTGGCGCCGGCTTTCTGTTGATGTCCGTAACCAGCGCTAACCGACTCTATGCTATCAGTACCGGAGTGATTGCGGGTGGCGCTTTTGGCAACGTTGTTGATCGGGTTCATTACGGTGCGGTTGCTGATTTTTTAAATGTGAGTTGTTGCGGTATCCGGAATCCATGGTCTTTCAATGTTGCAGATATTGCGGTGTTTATCGGAGTTTTTTTGTTTTTATTAGCGCAGCATAGAGAAGAGAAAAAAACCAGAGATAAAGAGTCCAAAGGTTAAGAATATCAACCCGGTACCGTTAAAGGTCCTGTGACTACTCAGGCCTCAGTCACGAAAGTTCTCATATTGCAGCGGTACGCCAAGGCTGGCTTCTTTGAGTATCGCCATCACTTTTTGCAAGTCGTCGCGCTTCTTGCCACTTACTCGTACTTTTTCGCCCTGAATAGCCGCTTGCACTTTCATTTTTTTCTCTTTAATCAGTTTGACTATTTTCTTTGCGTCGACTGATTCCAGGCCTGATTTTAGCGTTACGACCTGTGATGCAGTTTTACCACTCAGTTGTACCTCGGCAATATCAAGTAAGCCGATATCTACACCGCGTCGGGTCAGTTTGTTTTGTAAAATGTCCAGCATTTGTT
>CAZUMV010000098.1:0-4944 GCA_964621435.1 uncultured Thiotrichales bacterium
GCTGGAGCGTGCCAAAGCACGCGGTGCAAAAATTTATGCGGAGTTGGTCGGTTATGGCGCAACTTCAGATGGTTATGACATGGTCGCGCCATCCGGTGAGGGTGCGGTTCGTTGTATGCAACAAGCATTGTCAACGGTTGACGGTTCGGTTGATTACATCAACGCCCATGGCACCAGTACCCCGGTTGGCGATATGGCAGAGCTCGGCGCTATTAAAGAAACCTTTGGCAGTGACATGCCGGTTGTCAGTTCGACTAAATCTTTATCCGGGCATTCACTCGGGGCTGCGGGCGTGCAAGAGGCTATTTATGCGCTTTTGATGCAACAGAATGATTTCATATGCGCCTCAGCTAATGTTGATACCTTGGACCCCGAAGCAGATGGCATGCCAATTGCCCGGGAGCGGAAGGACAATGTGAGGCTGGAGCGGGTAATGTCCAACAGCTTTGGTTTCGGTGGCACCAATGCATCATTGGTTATGCAGCGATTCTCAGACTAAGATCCAGGTCTAGGATCTGTCCTCCTGAAAAACGTTATGATTAAGGTTCAATACATATAGTGCTAACCTTATGACGCAACGTTTCGTAGTGGGTAATTTCAACGTCCGCAATCTTGTGCCCGCCTCAACTGATAAAGAACATCATTTCTTTTATTCCCCTGAAAAACATAATTGTTATCGCGACCATGGCAGCGCCAACGAAACGCCATACCAAAAGAAGATCAATTGGCTCGCCGAGCAGCTTGATCGGATGCAGTGCGACATCGTGTGCTTTGAAGAGGTTTTCGCGCTCGAGCCATTGCAAGATGTCATCAATGCTTCCAAGTACAAGGACAAAGTAAAGCTTAAATTGTGTGGCGAGCCGGGTTTTCGGGAAGAGCGCTATCAAGGTGCTCCGGCGAAGATATATTATTTACCCCGAATAGCTATTATGGTGCGTAACGAGTTTATCTTGCGCGACTTTAATGTTCTGGAAAAATTCCCCAAGCAATTCGACTTTTCAAGGAAGGTTGAGGAGCATAGCGGGCGTTCCTGGCAAATACAGCTCACTCAAGATGGTGGTAATGTCCAAAAGTTTAATCGACCGGTCATGCGGGTACGAATACAGATGCCGAAAAGATTTAAGGATGCTGTGGGCAGTCACAAAGGTAAGACTCCGGAAATATTGATTTATTCGGCACATCTCAAATCCAAACGCCCGATACAAGCACGAACGGCGGGCGACAACCCGCGTCAAAGAGCGCAGCTGTATTTAGAGGAGAATGCGGTCGGGCAGGCGCGCTCACTTATGTTGCGTGCAATAGAAGCCGCCGCCTTACGCTGCTACATGTTGGATGATTTGACCAATACCGATACCCCCGTAATTTTGATGGGGGACTTGAACGATGGGCCACATGGCGCCTCAACTGAAATCGCGGGCGGCCTATCCTTGACCAATATGCCACTCCGGGAAGTTGACCGACACCAGGAGGATCAGCTAGCAGCCGATTTAACGCTGTACAACGCCTATGATCTCCAAAACCGGCGCTCGCAACGTAATGTATTTTATACCCATATCCATAAAGGTATTCATGACACCCTCGATCACATTATGGTTTCCAGTCATTTTGTACTGCGTGCTCTAAGAGACGAGCATGGGCGCGATAATATCGGTAAGGTCGGTACCATGCGTGTTCTCAATGATCATTTGGTTAATCCTGATCTGGATGATATGCGTACCGACCGCGTCGGTAAATATTTACATACGCGTTCTGATCATGGTCAAATCAGCGTTCGAATAGATTGGGAAGAACGAGCCCGACGAGGTGACTAAAGGCTCGCGCGAAGGGTCAGATAAGTGAATGAACTGAATACCTTGTTGTTCATATTATTGGCGTAGGTTTCGCTTGGGGTGGGTTCATTCTAAGTGGCATCGGCTTTGGCGGGGCGGCACTGGCGCGGGGTTTTAATCTTGATGGTGTACGTGATTACCTGGTCATACGGTATTTCTTATTTAAGGGTTTATGCCGGCAACAAGCGTACCGATACTTTTTAGTACCCGGCGGTTGAAACCAGACGCGCCCGGGCGGCGTCAGAATTATCAGCCAAACTGGATAAGTGCTCCACAAGTTTGATGTAAGTATGCTCATCATCAGAGTCCATCATCTCTGCATAACGCTGGTTTTCTTTCAGCAAAGTTTTGGTTTTTTCGAGATTTTTTCTTTCATAGCTAACTAATGCTGCAGTCAAATTATCAGGATCCTGCTTTAACTCGGTTGCTAACTGATCCGCATTCGTAATACACAAATTCATGCCTTCGCTGCGCGCAGGATGTAGCGCGTGACAACTGTCGCCCATCAATATTATGTTGTCCAGCACCCATTTTTCTGTTTGTAGATCGATCGGAGAATAAATATCAATAAAGCGTAAGGACTCAAAAGAAATATCCGGTAGGTACTTTGAAAGTCGTTGTTTGAGTTCGTCTTCACTGGCTTCTGACCAGCATTTAGTTTGACCGCGAGCTTCGGGGATCGCTACTTTGCAGTTGTGCTCACCTCGAGGAATTAATGTGATGAGCCGATCTTTGCAAACATTAATCTGCAGTTCAGAACTTAATTCAGGGTCTTTCGGCCGGCCTACCAAAACTACTAGTGGTTTTTGGTACCTTTTGATTTCAGGTTTGAAATCAAATAACTGTCGAACCTTGGAGGCCCGGCCATCCGCACCGACCAGCACTTTGGGTTTTATTGAGAATGATTGATTGGTGGTTTCTACAGTGAGTCGCGGAGTAACTGAACAATCATCATCTAAACGCCAACTTTGACATGGTTTAATGAGCGTGATGTTGTTATCAGTAGTGGCGTTGGATAGCAAAAGCTCGCCAATATGTTCATGCCGGAGGTAGGCAAAGTAGGGGTGTGGAATTTCAAGCTGGCTATAATCAGCAATGTAAAAGGGCTCCTCGGCAGGTAGACGCCATTTGCTAACATAACGTTTTTGCCCGCCACGTTTAAAAAAATCAGGCAAAATACCCCACCGGTCGAGTAGTTCACAGGTACTTGGTTTTAGATGATCTCCGCGAGCGGTATCAAGAGGCTCTGAACTCTTTTCAATTATAACGACATTTAAACCACTATCGCGTAGGGCGCAGGCTAGCGCAGAGCCTGCGATGCCCGCACCAATAATTGCGATATCACATTTAATTTTTATAAGGTTCCCCACATGAAACACTATACATGAGTTGGTGTTATTCATAGCCCTTAGCTATAGATCTAGATAGAATTGTACGACCAAATGAGCTCACAAATAATTAGGGGTGTTCAGTGAAGGTCTATCGTGGATGGTTCGTTCTAGTAGGTTTAATGCTGATATATACGGCATCCAATGGTTTTTTAACCAATTCATTACAAATATTTTATCCGGTATTAATTGAGGAATTTGGTTGGGACACGTCAACTGTAACCGCACCAGCAAAGACAATGTTTATAGTAGGAGCATTCTCATCACCACTTGCGGGAATTTTACTGGACCGCTATTCAACCCGACATGTGATGCTGATTGGTCTGGTTGCCATCGTTATCGGGCTTTTCGCCATGTCGGGTCTACAAAACCATACACAAATGATGGTAATTTATGTTGTGTTTGCTTTCGGTTTGTCACTCGGTGGACTGGGCTCCAACATGTTGGTCCTCACTCGTTGGCATAAAGCCAAACTCGGTATGGCCGCCGGACTATTGCTGATGTGCTCAAGCTTCGGCGGCGCAGTGTTACCTAAAATTCTTGATTACGTCAAAGAGCAATACGATTGGCGTCAGGCATTAGTCGTCGCGTCGATTATCGCAGCGGTAATGATGATCGTCCCCGTTATTACTCTGGTTAGAAATAGACCTTCGGATCTTGGTTTGTTGATCGATGGAGTTTCGAAAGACGACGTTGTTCAGACAGACATACAAAAAGCTCGTGGTGAGTTACCCGGTTTAACCGTTTTTGAAGCGTTGAAACAACCAAAATTTTATCTCTTGGCCATGGTGACTGCTTCATTGTGGTTTGTCATCGTTGCGTTATTGCAACACCAGCCCATATACATTGAAAGTGACTTAGGTTTTAGTAGCACGCAAACAGCCAGTTTCGTAAGTATTCTGTTTTTCTGCTCGATGTTTGGCAAACTTGGTTTTGGCATGCTTAGTGATTACATAGATAAACACTGGTCATTAATTATCGCCGCGGTCATATTTGCATTAGGGGTATATTTTTTTAAACAAATCGAACTTGGGCAGCGGAATTCGTTATATGTGTGTGCCGTGTTGATTGGTATCGGTTTCAGTGGCGTGTTTACTAATATCCAGCTATTGTTCGCTAACTATTACGCTGGCAGAGATTACGGGAAAATTTTGGGTCTGTTAATCATGCTTGATTCCTTGGGTGGCGCCGCAGGTATTGGTGTAATCGCTACATTAAGAGATGGTTCAGGTAGCTATGATTCAGCCTTACAGTTAATGTTAATGATGTTGATATTTTCAATTGTAACCGTCGGCTTGCTGTATTGGTGGGCCCGGAGCCAGACAAAAACTTCAAATCTGCAAGGTGAGGCATGATTTTATTAACTGGTATTACGGGCAATGTTGGTGGTGCAACCGCTGCGAATCTAACAGCAGAAGGCGTTAAATTCAGAGCAATCGTTCGATCACCAGAAAAAGTTAAGCCAACAATAGCAGCTGTAAATGAGGTGGTTGAAGGCGACCTGGGAAACCAGGCGGATGTTAGCGCGGCCTTAGAAGGGATTGATCGCATGTTGTTGGTAACGCCTAACAATGACCAGCAAGCGACGTTGGAAAAATCTGTGGTTGATCTAGCGGTCGCAGCTGGGGTTAAGCAAATTGTTAAAGTTTCTTCGATCGAGGCCGGCCCAGATGCTGTGGCTCCAGTCGCCAAGCTGCATTACGAAACCGAGCAACACATTAGCGCAA
>CAZUMV010000098.1:5044-10252 GCA_964621435.1 uncultured Thiotrichales bacterium
GTCGCGAAAACCATGAGCACAGCGCTGGATCGGGAAATCAAATATGTTGACCTGCCTGATGCGGCGTATCGCGAACAGCTTAATAAAGTCTTGGCAAGTACCTGGCACGTTGATGCGATCTGTACATTATTCGAAGAAATTAAAGCCGGTGCCTTGAATCATGAATTTCCCAAGGTTTCGGAAATTAGCGGTAATGTGGCAACAACATTAGAGCAATTTATTGTAGACCATAGCTCGGTCTTTACGCCGTAAGGAATAATAATGGATCAAGATAGGCAAATAGCTGGAAATGCACAAGAACTATCAAGCAGGTTTTTTTCCTATCCTCTGTTGCTACTGGTTTTTGTGTCATTCTTTAATTACGCTGATCGATATATTTTGGGGGTTTTGCTGCCTTCGATCAAAACTGAATTAGCGCTTAGCGATGCCCAACTTGGTCTGATTAGTGGCACAGCCTTTACTTTATTTTACGCAACCCTAGGATTGCCTATCGCACGAATGGCTGATCGTTTTAGTCGTCGAAAAATAATTAGTATTGCGATGGCGCTCTGGAGTGTTATGACTGCTGCGTGTGGCATGGTGCAGTCGTTCGCACAGTTCTTTGTTGCCCGGGTATTGGTGGGCGTAGGGGAGGCTGGCGCAACACCGCCGAGTCATTCCCTGCTTTCTGATTACTACCCGATTAGCCAACGCGGCCGTGCCATCGCCATTTTTTCTCTTGGGGCGCCAATTGGTTTAATGGTCGGTTTTATTTTTGGTGGCTGGATGGCCGAGCATCACAGTTGGCGCTATGCACTATTCATATTGGGTATACCCGGTATCATTTTTGCGTTCTTGATTCTCACCACACTTAAGGAGCCGCCCCGAGGACAATTCGATGATGCCGCTGCGGCTGACGAAATATTGCCATTTGGTACGGTGTTGGCCAAATTAATTAAATCACCAGCATTCGTACATATGGCGTTTGCCACGGGTCTTTACACAATAGTGTGGATAGGACTAATCATGTGGTTGCCGAGCTATTTTACGCGTTCTTTCGAAATGTCCATTGGAAGTGCTGGATTATGGTTGGCATTATTTCTTGGGTTTCCACAAATTCTAGGTATGTTATTTAGTGGGGTTATCACTGATAAGTTAGTGGTAAGGGATGTACGTTGGTACCCCTGGATTCCAGCGGTTGGCGTTTTTATTGGAATGCCACTGATGGCTTTTTCATTGCTCACCAACAACGTAATGATAGCAATGATATTATTATTTTTTGCGTTTATGATCAGCGTTATGCAGGGACCGGCATCCTTTGCCGGCATTCAAGGTTTAACGCAACCTAGAATGCGCGCCATGGCAGCGGCTACTTTTTTGTTAATCGTTAATTTGGTTGGCGGAGGCGCCGGGCCATACTTGATTGGTGAGCTGAGTGACTATTTTTCAGGCGAATATGGGGATGAATCTCTGCGATATGCATTGCTGCTTATTGTAATTGTGTTCATGACATGGTCCGCTTTGCACTACTTCCTTGCCGGTCGGACTTACAAGAAAGAATTCGTAGGGCAATAAAAAAGGCGGTGATTGCTCACCGCCTTTGTCTGGACCGTTTTGCCTTACTACTTTTTGGCCTTGGCGAGTTTCTTGGCCTGACTAATCCATTTCTCACGACCAATACGTCCCTTAAAACTTAGGTAATCATCTACCCAGTCAACATTGGTCTTATTGAATCCGGCGATTTGCTTGAAGTAGTAGATACCCAGTTTATTTAGGGTTTTTTCAAGCTTCGGCCCGACGCCACTAATCATTTGCAAGTTATCTTTCTTGCGACCCTTGGCTAGTTTCATGGCTTTGGGCTTACCGGCAGTTGACGGCTTGCGAGTTGCAGTCTTCTTGGCAGCGGAAGGCTTTTTCTTTACAACCCGTTTTTTAGTTGCAGGCCTGCGACGAGTAGCTTTCTTTCTGGTGACTCGTTTTTTAGCAACTTTCCTTTTGGCTACCTTTTTGCGAGCGACCTTTTTACGCGCCACCTTTTTCTTGGCGACCTTCTTCCTGGCAACTTTTTTACGTGCTACTTTTTTCTTCGCCGCTTTCTTTTTCACGGCTTTTCTCTTAGTCGCCTTTTTGCGTACAACTTTTTTCTTGCTCGCTTTCTTTTTCACCACTCGGCGTTTCTTGCTCGCAGTAGGTTTGCCTCCTTTAGCAAGTTTCTTGGCTTGTTGGATCCACTTTTCGCGTTCAATACGTCCTTTGAAACTTAGAGACTCATTAACCCAGTCAGTATTCGTTTTGGTGAATTTCGCGATCTGGCTGAACTTATAAATACCAAGCTTGTTCAAGGTTTTGTGAATCTTCGGACCAACGCCGCTAATAAGCTGCAAGTTATCCGGTTTGGCCGGCTTACTCATCTTGGCTGGTTGTGCAGAGCGCACTGTCTTGGTCACAACCGCCTTTCTAACCACCTTCTTGCGAGCTACTTTGCGAGGTTTAGGCTTCGCTGCAACTTTAGTCTTTTTGGGTTTCGCCGAGACGGTTGGCATTTTACGCATCTTGGTCATTTGCGTTTTTAGATCATTATATTTTTTCTGCCATTCGCTTCTGCCGTAGGTCGCAGTGGTAACCTTGCGTTTAGTATCGTTCAGGCTTGATTGATACTTTCGGAGGGTTGCGCTTAGCTCGCGTTCTTTGGTCATGGCAGTCTTGAGCTTGCTCGCGTATCCGGTGCTGTCTTTTTCAACGCCCGAGAGTTTCTTTTTCAAAGACTCATAGCGACGATTCGCATCACTGATATCACGTGTTAAACGAGACTTCTCGGATACCCAGGCCTTTGAGCTGGCTTGTAATTTTTTGGCTTCATCTTGGGCTTGATCCAATTTGAGTTTCCACGAACTAATTTGTTTGTCGCCACTTGCCTTTGCATCTTGCTCGGTTTTCTTAAGCTTTAATTTCCAACTATCAGCTTCTCTTTTGGCGGCATCATTTGCTTGTTGCCACTTCAATTTCCAGGAACTGGCTTCCTTGTCGCCGCTTCGTTTGGCGGCCGTTTCGGTTTCCTTGAGCTTTAGTTTCCAGGCATCTGCGTCTTTCTTGGCGGAATCAGCAACTTGTTGCCATTTAAGCTTCCAGGAGTTCGCTTCTTTCTCGCCTTTTTCTTTGGCAACTTTTTCGGCTTGCTGGGACTTAACCTTCAGAGCAGCTAATTCCTTTTCAAGTCTGGTATATCTGGCGTCATTATCTTTGACTTTTCGTGCCAACTGATCACGCTCGCCGCTTAACGACTTATATTTCATTTCCATGCTGGAATAACGTGACGTGTAGTCTTTGAGCTTGTTGTTCAGTTGCTCGGTATCATTGGCTGCGGTCTTTTGCTCGCGCTCCAGTTTTTCATACTTGTTATTCCAGTGTTTTATTTCGGAACTAGAGCGGGCGTCATTTTGTTTAACCAGAGCTTCAAGTTTTGTTTTTTCCTCGGCTAAAGCCTTATTGCGGCTTTCCATAAGATCTATTTTTGGCTTCATGTCATTGCTGACGCTCTCGGCTTTTTGCCATTTGACATTAATATCGCCGTATTTCTTATCTAATGCTTTGTGGTCGTTCTGTAGGGTGTTGTACTTACCTTCCCAGTCACCAATTTGAGTCTTGAAGGTGTCACGTTCTTTGGCGACGCCATTGTATTTACCTTCCCAATCAGAAAGTTGAGTCTTGAAGGTGTCACGTTCTTTGGTTGCGCCGTTGTATTTGCTTTCCCAATCGGACACCTGACCCGTTAAGGTGTCACGTTCTTTGGTTACGCCGTTGTATTTGCCTTCCCAGTCAGATACTGCGCCTTTATATTTACTCTCCCAATCAGAAACTTGGGTCGTTAAGGTGTCGCGTTCTTTGGTGGCGCCGTTGTATTTGCCTTCCCAGTCCGATACCGCGCCTTTATATTTGCTCTCCCAGTCAGAAACCTGACCTTTAAGCGTGTCGCGATCCTTGACGGTTGAGTCGTACTTACCTTTCCAGTTGGTAATATCAGTTTTATAAGAAGTTTCTTGTTCTGCGAAAGTTTTCTTACTTTTATCGAAATTAAGATTTAAAGCGTCGTAATCGCCGCGCAATTTGCCGAAATTCGTATCCAGAGTCTCTTTTTCGCTGAATAGCCCTTTGTACTTGGTTTCGGCATCATTGATTCGGCCGTTTAGATTTTTAGTCTCTATGGACAGGTCGTCACGTTCTTGAGAGACGCGAGAATGCTTCTTTTGCCAGTCGTCTCGCTCACCGGTGAGACGGCCGATTAGACCACTGCGCCATATATAGCCGATAAACCAGCCAATAGCGGCCGCGAGTAGCAGGCAAAGAAAAATACTAGATAATAAATTGGTAAACATTTACGAATCTCCTGTTAAAAATCATTGTTTTACTGAGTAAAGTGCCTCGGTTACGAACCCGAACAATGATTTAAAGTTTTTTTGTCCACAAAGGACCTAATTGGTAACACAAATTAACCTTCGGAAAGAAGTCTATTATTTTTATTTGCTTCTTGCATAAGCCTAACGTAGTGATATTCTCACGTCTGTTGATTATTGTAAAATGCAATGTACAAGATGTTAAAAACACATGATTTTTATGTTGGTAAGCGCGTGTAAATTTTGATCATTTGCAAGCCTATTCAGGCCCACCCTTATTCATTGCTGGCAGATATAAAATATTTACCGTGATAGCACCTCGAACTCTGCATCGTTGGCTCGCCATTTGCGTTATTTTGCCTGGTTTAGTGATCTTGCTAAGCGGGGCAGGGCTTTCGTTCGCTAAGGAAATAGACCGGTTATTGCACCCAAGCCTGCTTAGTGTCGGTGCGAGCGGTGAACTAGAGTTACCGGTTGTACATTCCATTATTGCCGATCAATTGCGGCTTCACCCGCGCTGGATCCTCAAGCAAGTAAAGTATCCAGCCAGCCCGTATGACCCGATTACTCTCAGCATTAATAAGGAAAATAGCAGTAGTGAAGGGGCAACTCTGGTTTATCTGAATCCGCATACCGGGAAACTGCTTGGTCAGCGACCACAGACACATGAAGTAAGCGAGCGATTGCGCCGCTTACACGTTGAGTTGGTTTCAGCATCGGTAGGTCAGATGTTGGCTGTTTTGATCGGGTTGGTGTTATTAGCGATGATTGCCCTCGGCATTTGTCTTGTGCGCATTAAAGGTAGTTGGCGCTTGAGTACCTGGCATGCCCGGATCGG
>CAZUMV010000099.1:0-10236 GCA_964621435.1 uncultured Thiotrichales bacterium
CCAAATGCACGTGCTTAGTCTGGAAGGACTTTATTCGCTTAACAAACGGTGGGAGCTTGGTGCCAAGGTCGCGACTCGTATGAGTCAGACTCGCGCGTTACGCGGCAGCGGTGCCTGGTTTGATAGCGGCGCATCTTTAGCGGCTGTTCGCGCCAAGTACCACATGGTGCATAACTGGGATGCCCTGGTGCAATACCATGTGCTCATGAGTGAAGCCGGTGATGATCAGCGTCAAGGCGCATTGGTTGCACTATATAGACACGTTGGCAAAAACTTTAAAGTAGGTATTGGCTATAACTTTACCGACTTTACCGATGACCTCACCCAAACCGGCTACGAGGCAAACGGCATATTCCTTGATTTGACCGGAAAGTACTAGCTTGTGTAATAACCATCTATTCCCGAATAACAAACTCGGGAATAGATGGTCGTTTGTCAAAACGTTAAAAACTGTATCGCCGATTGTAGCGATCTTATTTCTGGCTGCCTTGCCAACAAAAACCCTGGCGGATCTGGATTGCCCGGTAACCGAAACTGTTGTGCTCGACTGGAGCGTGGAAGACTGGCCTGATCCGGTTAATCCGCCGGGCAATAACAATTACGATCCAACTTTGTCGCATACTATCACCGATATTGGTGGCGTAGATTTTACTTTCACATTTACCTCTGACACCAACAATGCGAATTTTTTGAGATCAATGGAGTCGGCAGCAGATATTGTGCCTGCTGTCGCATCTATCAATGAGGTGGCAGATATTATTGGTCCAGGTGGGGGTGAGGAAGGACTATCCGTGACCGTCAATCCAATGGATGTTAATGGTAATTTGATTGACATGGACATCACCATGACATTGACGCTTAGTGAGCCAATTGATGAAGTGGAATTTACTATGTCGGACATAGATGGCTCCGGTACCAGACAAGACCAAATGACGGTCACCGGTTTCAATGGAGCTGTTCCTGTGGCCCCGGTACTAAGCTATACCACCACAGCTGCTGCGTCTGTGTATACCATTGTCGGCAATGTGGCCACCGCCAATGGAACCACCAACGTTGATACCGCTTCGGGTACTGCTCCGAATGGAACCGTTATTGTTAATTTCAGTCAGCCGATAGATCAGTTGGTTGTGGTTTATGCTGACGCCAACGAAGGGCCTGGTGCGGTCGGCGGTTTGCGGGGAACCACAATGGGCAATTCATTTAAAGTGTGTAAAAACTCCGACTTGACCATTAGCAAGAATGACAACGTTACCGACGCGCAGGTCGGTGATAGTTTGACCTATGCTATAACCGTGACCAACAATGGGCCAAATGAATCAGACACTGGTGTAACGATTGCAGATACCTTGCCTGCTGGCGTCACTGTGAATAACGGTGCAGCTGGTGTATTAAGCCTCGCTGGTGCAGATTCCTCAGACTGGTCATGTGCTTCGAACTTTGCATCCCCACAGGTTATCAATTGTAGCTTCGTTGGCGGAGCACCGGGATTACCTGACGCTTCGTCGTCTACTTTTAATTTTGTTACCGATCCATTGCCGGCGTCGGTGTTTCAATCGACGCTTACCAATTCCGTAACAGTTAGTGGAGATCCCGATCGCCCTGATCAAGATCCCACCAATAATACTGGTACGCATGATACGCCAATAACCGGGTCATTACTGACGCTGGAAAAAATCATTGATAACACCGCGGGCGGCACTGCTACGTTGGCAGACTTTGTGCTTACTGCAACCGGACCGGAGACTATTTCAGGTGTTAATGGCGCGCCGGCTGTTACCGCGCACCCGGTGCAAGCTGGTACCTATGTGCTTTCCGAAACAACTGTATCAGACTACACTGCCGGCGCCTGGAGTTGTGTTGGGGTCACCGCTCAGAGCGGCGCCCGCATTCGTGTTCTGGAAGGGGATAATGGTGTATGTACGATAACCAATACCTATGATCCGCCCCCGGAGGTAGATCTGGTTATCGTAAAGTCTGTTAGTGATAATGAGCCACTGGTAGGAGACACTGTGACATTTACCTTGATGGTGGCTAACAATGGTCCCGACAATGGTACTAATGTCGAGGTCCTTGATATCGTCCCGGCAGGCTTTACTTATGTTGCCGGTAGTATGACGGGTGGCAATGCTCGAGATGAGTCTTCGCCTAATGGAACAGGATTGAAGTGGACAATTAATAACCTTCCTTCCGGCTCTGCCCCCATCGGCTTAACTTTTCAAGCTGTTGTTCTTACACCCTGAGTATTTGTTTTCGACCAGCGATATTATCCGGCCGACAGGTGGTGAAAATAAGTGTTACACGAAAAATTCTTGTGTCGCTGTTCAACTTTTTATCGCAGTGTTGGCGTACAATAGTTACTGTTACAGCAGGAACTGTAGATAAATAGGATAAAGGATCATCCTAAAAACAGGGAATGTTGATTCAGCACGGAACGCTGAGTGAGAACACCGGGCGAATTTGCAGGGATGCATTTTCGCCTTTTTTATTGTCTATTTCCTGGATCCACAGGTGCGGTCAAATACACCGTTCAAGCGATTGTTATTACCTTTGACACCTAAAATTTTTCTAAACGGTCTGTAAAAGTAGGCGAGTGGTTAGATAAGCGGTAACTTTACGCCGATAATCGGTAAAAATTTATTTTTCCAATAGTCTTTTGTGCTGGTGTTCAACTTTTTTACGGGGTGTTTCCTTACAATGGTTGCTGTTGCAGCAGGAAATGTAGCTCCATAGGGTATGGATCATCCTATTACATGGAATGTGTTACAGCATGGAATGCTGAATAACAACAGGCGAACTTGCATGGATGCATGTTCGCCTTTTTTATTGTCCGCTATTACGGGTAGAATGGCGTCTGGGCGCGATTTGCACCCTGAATTTAAGAATTATTAGAACTGTGTTGGATCATTAAAAGCACATCATAGTAGTATTTGTCAGCAATGGAATGCCGCCTGGATAGGCAGTTAACAATCAGGAAGTCAAAAATGACGTCACCTCGTTCGGTTTGGATCATCTTATTGATTATATTATTGAGTCCGGTTGCGGCTAGCGCAAGTGACGGGCAATGGTATGTTGGCGTTACGGGTGGGTCGAGTCTTCTTGATCCGGAAATAAGCACAAATAGCACCATTGTGCTTGATGAGGATACCGATGCCGCGGTAAAAGTTTTCGCCGGCTACGACTTCACTGATAACTGGTCTATCGAAGGTTTCTATGGTTACCTTGGCGAAGCAACATTTGTGCCCGCCAACACGCTTGAATATCAAACTTACGGATTGGCAGGTATGTACTCATGGCCAGACAATCGCGAAGGTTTTTCAGTTTTTGTCAGAGGTGGCGTTAACGGTATTTATAATGTCTCTACATTACCGGTTGAGCGCGTCGATGACGTACAAGCATATGGTGGTGCTGGTCTTGAATATCATCTCAATGACTGGATTAGTTTTCGTCTCGAGGCAGACTATTTTGGAGAAGATGCGTTGTATGCCGGAGTTGGTTTGCGATTTCGTTTCGGTGGTAACTATCGTCAGTTGAGTAAAAAAGATGAGCCAGAAGTCGATGATGATTTTGGACCGGATTTTGAAGCAGTCGAAACTGTACATGTGCCAGAAGTTGTTGATCCTATTCCAGAGCCTGCCGCTGAAGTTTATACATCGGAGCCACAGCCTTATGTTGGTCCGGCGCCGATCATAGAGCCTGGTATCAGTCGCGTACTGGACGGCGTACAATTTGAGTTTGGTTCGCCGCGCTTGACTGCGGAATCGCGCAGCATTTTAAATGGCGTTGTGAGATCGCTACAACAACAGCCTGAGTTGCGCGTCAAGCTTGATGGACATACAGATACAGTGGGTAATGCTGCCGCGAATAGAAGACTATCATTACTACGCGCGCGTAGTGTGGCCCTGTATCTGGTCGAACAAGGAATCGCTAGAAACCGTGTCAAGTACATTGGCTTTGGTGGCGACCGGCCACGGGCTGATAATAGTAGCGAACGCGGGCGTAGCCTGAATCGTCGCGTAGAAATACTCGCTTACTAATACGCGTTGATGACACCGGAAGCAGTTGTGGCGCCAGAGCTGGTCATAGTGACGATAAATTACAAGACGGCTGACCTAGTTACAAAGTGTATTGATTGTGTTATTGACGGCAAGAAAAATATGCCGGCATTTAGAATGTATGTGGTCGACAATTTTTCTGACGATGGCTCGGTTGAAAAAATCGCCGCGCATATCCATGATAATAAACTGGAAGCTCACGTCGAGCTCATTGCGTCTGATATTAATGGCGGCTACGCCTACGGCAATAACCTGGTGCTCAGAAAAATATTGTCGGACGAGATACAACCCCAATATGTATGGCTTTTAAATCCGGACACTGAAGTCAATGAAAATGCCGCTGGTCCATTGATCGAATTTTTAGACAAAAACGAACAGGTCGCTGCAGTGGGTAGTCGGTTGCATGATAAAGATGGTACCCCGCAAGTTTCTGCATTTCGGTTTCCGTCGCCAATTAACGAGTTTTCAGGTTATTTATCACTAGGTCTGGTAGACCGATTGTTTGCAAACCAATTGGTGCGTATGGATGTGCGCGATGAACCGCATGCCGCAGATTGGTTAGCCGGTGCATCCCTGATGCTACGCGTTAGCATGGTGCGAAATATAGGTCTGATGGACGAGGCTTATTTTCTGTACTTTGAAGAAGTAGATTATTGTAATTCTATTATCAGCGCCGGGCACGAAATTTGGTATGTTCCCGAAAGTCGGGTGTATCATGCGGTTGGTGCCGCCACCGGGATTTCGGATGGTCGTAAGAAAGCACCAAGACGACCACAGTATTGGTTCGATTCGCGACATCGTTACTTTATAAAGAATTATAGTAAGCCTGTCGCAGTGCTTAATGATACCCTAGCGCTAACGGCATACGGGTTATGGAATATCCGCAAAAAACTCCAACGGAAACCGGATATTGATCCGCCATATTTTTTTAGAGATCTACTAAAGAACTCAGTATTTAGACGCGGGTTCTCTATATCCTAGACTAGAGCATATTATGCAATTGTGGTCACAAATAAAATCAGACTGGCGCGCCCATGGTAAAGACTGGACCAAGCCCGGTTTTAGGGCAGTTGCAGCCCATCGTTTTGGTAATTGGCGTATGCAGATTGGTAATCGCTATTTACGAGCACCGTTTAGCATTTTCTACCAATGTCTTTTTAGAAGGGCGCGCAATGTTTATGGTATTGAACTACCGTACTCGGTCAAACTCGGGAAAGAGGTCGTTTTTGAACACCAAGGCGGGATTGTAATCCATGGTCATGTTGAAATTGGTGACGGCTGTATTATCCGTCAGGGTGTCACATTGGGGAATCGAAATTTAGACGATCCGTTTGCTGCGCCAAAATTGGGGGTGGGTGTCAATGTTGGCGCAGGAGCAAAAATTCTCGGTGGTGTCAGTATCGGTGATCACGCCGTTATAGGGGCAAATGCGGTGGTTCTGAACGACGTTCCAGCAAATGAACTGGCGGTCGGGATACCCGCGAAAACAAGATCTAACGGTTAAAATTCGGTATCTCAATAGCTTGTATTGCGTTAACATCATACCCATTAGTAAATAACAAACATTTTCAGGTTAAAAATATGGAAGCGATCGATAGAATAAAACAACAAGTGGCTGATAATGCGGTCATTATTTATATGAAGGGTACACCACAAATGCCGATGTGCGGATTTTCTAGTCGTACCGTGGAAGTTCTGAAATCTTATGGCAAGGAATTTGCCTATATCAACATCATTGCGGATCCTGAGGTACATCGTGCACTACCGCAGTTTTCTGACTGGCCGACATTTCCGCAAGTGTTTATTGCCGGCGAGTTAGTAGGTGGATGTGATATTACGTTAGAAATGCATGAGCGCGGCGAGCTTGGCCCGATGATTGAAAGTGCGACCGCTGCCTAGTTTGCGCTACCAGCGAAAAATTTTGTTTTAAAGGTGCTGAGGGATCGAGGCGCGTAGCTTCGGGTGTGAGGTGTTTACCGCTACTCCGCCGGACTGGTTTGCAATAACGTTATTGAATTAGGGCCTTTACTCGAAGCTTTCTTCAAAGCATTTTCCAGGTGACTTTCTACCTTCTTGGGCGTGCCTGGTGATTTTTTATCGCTACCGGTTAACGCGCCGACATTAACTGCGACATCAAGAAGTCCGGAACTGCTGGCGATCGGTTTTGCGGTGATGGTGTTAACAATGCGACGCAGTATTTTTGCGCCATGTAACACTACCATGTCATTTTGCAAAATGACTACAAAACGATCTCCTTTATAGCGACCAACAAAGTCCAGCGGGCGCAATTGCCTTTTTAATTTGCGCGAAACGGACATCAAAATTTGATCCCCAACTTCATGGCCATATTGGTCATTGATATCTTCCAGGTTGCTCACCTGTAAAATCGCAACACAAAAGCTGCCGCCACGGCTGGCTGCTTGTTTAATGGAGCTGTCGAGCCTTCTTCTAAATTCGTGCCGATTGGGTAGCCCGGTCAGCAAGTCAAGCGTGATTAAAGTTTCTTGATGAACTTGCAAGTTCTCAAGCGCTTGTGATTGTAACAATAGCTTGTTTTGTATTTTTGCAATACGTCCGGCAGAGTAAACCCGCGCCAACAGTTCGAACGAGTTGACTGGTTTGTTTATATAGTCGTCAACGCCATGACTAAATGCCTCACCGATAGCGGTAGCGCCGTCTTTGGTGGTGAATAGTATGATTGATGTATACCAGTTGAATTCATCACCGAGCGCGCGAACTTTCTCGGTCAGTTCCAGGCCGTTCATTTCGGGCATCACCCAGTCAGCGAGGAGTACATCGGCGGCCCGCATATCCAGCATGCGCAAAACTTCTGCGCCACTAGATGCCACTCTAATGTCACTGTAACCAAATTCGCTAAGAGTCTGCCTGATAACGGCACGACTGAAATGCATATCATCAACAATAATTATAGACAGTTCATCTTCAGAAACTTTGCGTGCTTCGGAAGAAAACTTATTAATTATGTCCATTTGTAGATGGTTTCCTGAAGGAATAATGTTCGCTCAATGAACCGCCTAATTCTAATAGTTATTTGGGTCGCGCGCAAAAATATTAGCGCAGGGATCGTCTGTTAATCATGCTTTTTAGGGTATTTAGTTCATTTGTGAGTTGTTAGCGCACAATATTTTATCAATCGAGGTGGCGTTGGAGCCAGATACACCAACTCATACTGCCTGGAAATAACTTTTTGCCGTTATCGAGGGTAGATATTTATACGGCGTTTTTGCATGTGCATGATAGCGAGGATTCTCAAAAAGCGAAGTAAACAGCTGCTATTATGTTTTAGCTAAATCGTTCCACTTATTCAATATATTGCAAAATAGTTCTGCGGTTTTTTCTGTGTCATAGATAGCCGAATGAGCTTCATCATCTTCCCAGTTAATATGTGCTGCTTCAATGGCGCGCGCCAATACAGTTTGTCCATACGCCATGCCAGCGAGAGTTACCGTGTCGAAAACGCTGAATGGATGAAAAGGATTGCGTTTAATACCGGTACGATTGACCGCTGCATTCAGAAAATTTAGATCAAAATTTGCATTGTGCCCAACCAGTATGGCGCGATTACATTCATTTTTTTTCATTGCGACACGGATTTTTTTGAAGACGTTGTTCAAAGCATCTTTTTCGGAGATTGCCAGCCGTAACGGATGTGTAGGATCTATCCCGCAAATGGCTAAAGATTCCGGTTCCATATTAGCGCCTTCAAAGGGTTCCACGTGATGTGTGACCATATCACCCTGAGTTAGAGTGCCTTTCTCGTCGATTTCTAGTGGTACTGCCGCGATTTGTAGTAGGGCGTCAGTGAGATGGTTGAAACCACCTGTTTCGAGGTCCACCACTACGGGTAAAAACCCTCTAAAACGCTGACCCATCGGGGTGAAATCTTCGAAGCTGCTCATCTGCTAAGCATAGCGGACTAGCGTGCTGAATTGTCAGTGGTTTTAGGGCGCAGTTCAGAGCGCGCGGGATGCATCATTCACATAGATATGTTAATATATTCATATATTATGATAATCATAAAATAAACTAATGATAGGGTTCAGCAATGTCTACAATTAGGATGAAATCCGACACCGATAGCCAGGAAACCAAAGAATGGTTGGAATCTCTGGACGCTTTGATCGAAGTTGCTGGTGAAGAACGGGCACACTATATCGTTGAGCGCATGGTCGCGCATATCAGGGAAGCCGGTATCGATCTGCCGCACTCGCCGAACACTGCATACATCAATACTATTCCACGTGCCAAGGAAGCCAAGAGCCCCGGCGATCATGAATTTGAATGGCGAATTCGGTCATGGATACGTTGGAACGCGATGGTTATGGTGGTAAAGGCAAACACTTATAGTGCCGAACTCGGTGGTCATATCGCCACGTTCGCTTCTGCAGCCACACTTTACGATGTCGGTTTTAACCATTTTTGGCGCGCACCTGATCATAAACACGGCGGCGATTTGATTTATTACCAGGGTCATTCGGCACCTGGCATGTACGCCCGCGCATTTTTAGAAGGCCGGTTAAGCGCCGAGCAGCTGGACAAATTTCGTCAGGAAGTGGATGGTGATGGTATATCGTCTTATCCGCATCCTTGGCTAATGCCAGAGTTTTGGCAGTTTCCTACCGTATCAATGGGCTTAGGTCCGCTGATGTCGATTTATCAAGCGCGCTTCATGAAATATTTGCAGGACCGTGGTATTGCGAATACTACCGATAGAAATGTATGGGCTTTCGTCGGTGATGGCGAAGTGGATGAGCCAGAAACCTTGGGTGCCATTTCATTGGCTTCGCGTGAGAAGCTAGGCAATCTGGTTTGGGTTGTTAATTGTAATTTGCAACGGCTTGACGGTCCAGTGCGTGGTAACGGTAAAATCATTCAAGAACTCGAGGGCGTCTTCAGGGGCGCGGGTTGGAATGTTATTAAAGTGGTTTGGGGTTCTTACTGGGATAAGTTACTAGCGCGCGATGATCACGGACTGCTCAAAAAACGTATGCTGGAAACCGTTGACGGTGAGTTTCAAAATTATAAGGCTAAAGATGGCGCCTATGTCCGTGAGCATTTTTTCGGTAAATACCCCGAGCTGAAAGAAATGGTTGCAAACATGTCAGACGATGACATTTGGCGTTTGAATCGTGGTGGGCATGACCCCCATAAAGTCTATGCTGCTTATAAAGTTGCGGCTGAAACAAGTGACCGCCCAACCGTAATTTTGGCGCATACCGTTAAAGGTTACGGTATGGGTGCTGCAGGTGAAGGGCAAAATAGAACGCACTCACAAAAGAAACTTAAAAAAGACGAAATGTTGTATTTCCGGGATCGATTCAACATTCCCTTGTCCGACGAAGATGCTGCCGCGGGTGCCTACTACAAGCCTGATGATGATGCGCCGGAAATGCAGTACCTGCACGCGCGTCGAAAAGAGCTGGGCGGATATTTGCCAAGCCGGAAAGCCACTGCTGCGCCGTTGGAGATTCCTGAATTAAGTATCTTCGATAAAATTTTGCAAGGCAGTGGTGAGCGCGAAATCTCCACCACTATGGCGTATGTCCAAATGTTAACCTTGCTTTGTCGAGACAAAAAGATGGGCAAATTTGTCGTGCCGATTGTTCCGGACGAGGCCCGGACTTTTGGTATGGAGGGCATGTTTAGATCGCTCGGTATTTATTCGTCTGTTGGGCAGCTCTATGAGCCACAAGACAAAGATCAGGTAATGTTCTACAAAGAAGATAAAACCGGTCAGATTTTGGAAGAAGGTATTAATGAGGCTGGTGCGTTTTCTTCGTGGATAGCGGCGGCGACTGCCTATAGTTCTCACGCCGTAAATATGGTGCCCTTTTATATATATTATTCGATGTTCGGATTTCAGCGCATTGGTGACTTGGCCTGGGCCGCTGGAGACATGCAAGCACGCGGATTTTTAATTGGCGCAACCGCCGGCCGAACTACACTGGCCGGCGAAGGCTTACAGCATCAGGATGGTCACGGTATGGTGCAGGCTGGGTTAATTCCTAACTGCGTTAGTTACGACCCGACTTTTAGTTATGAAATGGCAGTGATTGTGCACGATGGTTTGCGGCGGATGACGGTTGAGCAGGAAAACGTTTTTTACTATATCACCGCGATGAACGAAAACTATATGCATCCAGCCATGCCCAAGGGTGTCGAA
>CAZUMV010000100.1:0-754 GCA_964621435.1 uncultured Thiotrichales bacterium
CAGGGCGCTCGTAGCCGTAGTCGAAAATCACCAACAAGCCAATGGCAGTATTTCTATTCCGGAGGCACTGCGCCCTTATATGAACGGCGCTGAGCAAATAAATTAAGGCCTAGTTGTGGGTGTCATTATGGTGCATCGGCCCGCCAGTAAACGGAGCAAAGCCGGTGCCGAAAATAATACCAGCATCCACTTCGTCTTTGCTGGCCACAATCCCTTCATTAAGACAGCGCTGGGCTTCAATGGTTATTTTATCAATCAGGCGCTTTTGCATTTCTGCCGTTGGGTCGGCCGTGTTCTTGTTCTTTTTAGGCTTGCGTTTTTCGTAGGTATAATAACCCTCACCAGACTTTACCCCTAACTTTCCCTCAGCAACTTTTTGGTGAATGGTTTTCGGAACGACGAGATTCATCGGTTCCGCTAAAACGTCAGAAACGTGCGCGCATATATCAAGACCGACCGTATCGGCTAATTCGATCGGCCCCATAGGCATGCCAAAGTCGGTCGCTGCTTTATCAATGGTTTCGAGCGCCGTACCTTCTTCTGCCATCGATGAAGCTTCAAGCATATAAGGCATGAGCACGCGGTTTACCAGGAAGCCGGGAGAGCTTTTGACTTGCAACGGCAACTTGTCAATTTGCACGCAAAAAGCGCTCGCTCGATCCCTGATTTCTGTGCTCGTATCAACCGATGAAACGACCTCAACCAAAGGCATTTGCGTTGCAGGGTTAAAGAAATGAATCCCGACCAAACGACT
>CAZUMV010000100.1:764-6876 GCA_964621435.1 uncultured Thiotrichales bacterium
CGACTGCTGTATTTAAGGTCTGTCATGATATCTTCTAACGGAATGCTTGAGGTGTTAGTCGCGAGAATCGCGTCCGCCTTGGCGACCGCCTCAAGTTCCTTAAAGACCTTTTGTTTGATTTCCAGATTTTCGACAATAGCCTCGATAATAACATCAGCGCTCGCTCTACCAGTGCCTTTAGGGTCGGCGATCAAGCGATCACGCGCGGCCTTAATCAGATCATCGAAGCCCCTAAATCTTTTCTTATATAGCTTCATTGCTCTCTTTACTGTTGCAGCGAGGGCGTCGTTGTTGAAGTCTTCGATAGTTACGTTCAGTCCGCGAAGCGCACACCATAGCGCGATATCACCACCCATGGTGCCAGCACCGATAACATGGACTCTTTTGGCCTTGTAGTCAGAAGTTTTGCCTTTCGCTTTAAGCATTTCACTTAACTTGAAAACCCGAACGAGGTTTCTTGATTCCCTTGATACCACTAATTTCGCTTCGGACTTGATTTCCCCAGCCAAAAACGACTCCTTACTGCCGCCATGTTCTTTGAAGAGCTCTATCAGTGCAAACGGTGCAGGGTAGTGTTTTTTTGATACTTTCTTCGCCGTTTCACGCGTAAATATTGATGCCAATATAGCGCGCCCCGGTGCACTGCGGAGGAATTTTTCTTTAACCCCGGTCTTTTTTCTCGCCGGTGGGTTTTTTATATAAGAGGAAACGGCATTGGCTACTGATCGATCAACGATACATTCGTCAACCAACCCCATCTTTTTAGCCTGTCTTGCGCTATAGGAACGACCTGTCAGCATCATCTGCATACCCGCCATAACACCAACAGCATCAACTGTGCGAGCGGTGCCCCCAAAGCCGGGGTGTAAGCCTAATTTGACCTCGGGCAGGCCGAGCCTCGTAGCGGGCTGATTAATAGCGATTCGGTAGTCACATGCCAAGGCTAGTTCCAGACCGCCACCCAGACAAAACCCGTCGATTACCGCTATGGTGGTGCAGGCAAGCTGATCCAGTTGATTGATGACAGCATGTGCCTGTCCAATCATTTTCTCGCCGTCAGAAATAGTTGCAACAGTTTCGAACTCATTAATATCGGCACCGGCAATAAATCCGTTAGTTTTACCAGAGCGAATAACTAGAGCCTTGGGAAGATCGCTTTCGAGCTCATCGATTAGTGCCTTAAGCTCGAGCAAAACCTCACCGGAAAGTGCGTTGGTGCTTTTACCCGCGACATCTATGCTGAGGGTAGCGACGCCACTGTCGTCACGATTCAATCGCCAATGTTTAGTCTTCATGATACTTTCTCGGTTTGTTCTACAAGTAGTGCACCGCCTTGCCCGCCACCAATGCATAAAGTGGCGACGCCACGTTTTTTGTTATTACGTTTAAGCACGTCCAGCAAGTGCAAAGTTATGCGGGTACCGGTCGCGCCGACCGGGTGACCGATACTAACACCACCACCATCGACGTTTAAAGTTTCGTGTGGAATACTGCCAAATGCTTTTTTCAGGCCTAGCTCTTGCTGGCAATAATCATCATCTTCCAGAGCTCGTAAACAGGCTAAAACCTGGCCAGCGAAAGCTTCATTTAATTCCCAATAATCAATATCATCAATGCTCAGGCCTTGCCGCTCCAACAAAGGCGGAATTGCGTGCGCCGGCCCCAGGCCCATTTCAGTCGGATCAAGCGCCGCCCATTGACATGCGATTGCTTTGCCGATAACTGGCAAATTATGTTTTTTGACCGCATCCGCACTTGCCAACATGATCCACGCGGCACCATCGGTTATCTGAGCGCTATTGCCCGCAGTGACATTGCCGTACTTGGTATCAAAAACCGGTTTTAGTTTTGCCAGCTTTTCTACCGAAGATTCGGGACGTACACCGTCATCTTTGTCGTAACATTTACCAGACGGACCGAACAATGGCGCGACTTCATCAAGACGATTTTCTTCTTGTGCAGCATGCAAACGCAAATGACTTTCTACTGCGTACTCATCCATTTCTTGTCTGGTGATGCCAAAACGTTTAGCAATTTTTTCCGCGGTTTGCCCCATCGACATGCCGCAGGTTTGATCGCTCAATCCCCCGAGAATTGCAAATTCGGGTGCTAAATTTTTTAGCTTTAACTTACTCAGCGTTTTTATTTTACCGACAAGGCTTTTCGCTTTGCTAAAATCCGCAAACCAATGCACGAGTGGCAGCCGCCATAGGAGGGGCGCATGACTCATGGTTTCAACGCCGCCAGCCAAAACGATGTCTGACTCGCCAGTACTAATAGCGCGGACCGCACAATCAATTGATTGCAAGCCTGATGCGCAATTTCGATGTACTGTCCACGCCGGCACATGGTCACCTAATCCGAGCCTGACCGCTATGATGCGCGCGATATTCGCTTCAGTAGGTCCGGCGCCGGCATTCCCTACAATCACTTGATCGATGACACCCGGGTCGGCGGGAAACTTCTGTATTAAGGTTTTGGCGGACAAAACACCGATTTCCGCAGCTTTAAACGGCCCCGGTCTACCACGTGCCTTTAGAAAGGGACTGCGAGTACCATCTACAAAATATACGTCCCGGCTATTGGGGTTGGGATTTGCTTTAGCCATAGTGTATTCAGAAGGGAAGTTAAGGTACCCAGATGATAATGACAAAGGCGGGTGACTTCATTACTTTCTGTTGGTTAAATCAACTTTTACACGTTTTGATGTATAGATAGTTCCCACCCCAAATCAATAAATCCTGAGTGCATCTAGGGCAATTTGATTTCGAGTTCGCGATTTTTAAGCATTTTTTAGATAACATACTGATTGTTAAGCGTTTTATATTGATATAATTCGGAATATTTAGTCGTTAAATGGTGAATTTTCGAGCAACATACGTTAAAGTATGTGAATCGGGCTTGTTTTACGTGTAGTAGTTTGCGCAATTACCCTGCGTTTTGGTGTTACCGATACACGCACATAATAAATAAAGGATATAAATTGAGTTTAAGAGTAGCGTTACTAGAAGACGATGAGTTCCAATCATCGTTGATTAAGCTCTGGCTGTCTGAGGAGAATCATTCTTGCGCGGTTTTTGATAACGGCAGGTCTTTAATTCGTCACTTAAACAATGAAAGCTTCGACGTCATTATCCTAGATTGGATGGTTCCAGATATGGACGGCATAGAAGTTTTGCGCTGGATTCGCGAACAACGAAAGCTGCACGTGCCTATTATATTTCTGAGCCAGCTAGAAGGTGCGCCTGAAGTTGTGCGAGCGCTAAAACTGGGTGCGGATGACTATATTCGCAAACCAGCACAAAAAAATGAACTCATTGCAAGAATTCATGCTGCTACCCGTCGTTTCAGTAAAAATTTCATAAAGACACCGACCCTGACAATGCCGCCGTACACCATTGATTACTCTAATAGCTGTTTTTTGTTAGATGATGAACGCATTAATATGACGCAAAAAGAATTCGAATTAGCCTCGTTTCTGTTTAACAATGTCAATCGAGCGTTGTCTCGTGGTCATATTCTGGAAAGTGTTTGGGGCACAGATCCAGGCCTGAATACTCGTACTGTTGATACGCATATAAGTCGAATTAGAAAGAAGCTTCAAATCACCAGCGAGAAAGGCTGGGTATTGAATTCTATTTACCAGCATGGGTATCGACTCGAAAACCTAGACTCAGACCACATTTAATGCACCGCACTTTGGCTTATGATTAGACGCTCATAACGCTTTTAAATGGATTTACAGAGATTATGACAATGGCCGAAAACCTAGTTGATATAAAAACACACCAAGCTGATAGCACGCCAAATGATTTGGATCAGGTGCGTGATATCCTGGTAGGAGCACTAATATCACGTATTGATTCCAGTATTGCCGAGCATGAAAAAAAGCAATCGGCAAGAAATAAAGAGCTTAAGCAAGACTTGGCTGAGCATAAGAAATCAATCGATTCGCTGGACCGAAAAATCACTCGCCTTAAAGAAGATTTTAAAGAACACGTCAAAACCTTCAAAACCGAAGTGAGTGCCAATAAGCGTTCCGCCACCAAGTTTGAAAATGACCTTGGCAAGCTAGCAGCAGGGCAGGCTGATGATTTAGAGAAGCTCGATGTACAATTAAACGAGTCTCTCGATGATCTGGAAGATGTTGTCGCCAGTTATCAAGAAAGCGTGCAGCAACAAATTCTTGATAACGCGCAAAGACTCGACACTTCTAAAGTAGAGCGAAATGATCTCTCACAAATGTTGGCCAATGTCGCCGATATGATTGGTAATGAAAAACCCCGATCTAAAAAGTAAGGTTATTGATAACAAGCAATCGAAACAGCAATCGATTTCGGATCTGGATCGACTGCGAAAGCTGATTGTCGGTATAGACCGGGATCAGGCCAATCATGTTATCGACCGTGTATCTGACGCGCAGCTGCGTGGCAACGATATTCACGAAGTTCTTATTGACGCGATTGAGCAACTAGACATTTCCGAACAAGAAGCAATACTGGCGCATTTTTCGGGTGTAACAAAAAGCCGTCTTCAGCAATATGTGTCAGAAGAACCAGATGAAGTTTCGGCGATAATATATCCGGTCATGTTGCCAGCCATACGCTCGGCAGTTTCTGATTCTATTCGTTCAGCATTAGAGCGAATAGATGAAATGTTTAAGAACAAATTATCCCCGCAATCAATCAAGTGGCGCATTGAGGCCAAGAGAAAAGGCATTAGTTACGGAGAAGTTTTCCTTCGCCATACCATTAACTATGGTGTAGAGCAGGCTTTCCTTATTGATAGTTCTTCTGGAATGCTGATGCAGCACGTTAGTCTGGAGGAAGACTCGAAAAAAGACGAGGACGCTGTTTCAGCTATGTTTTTGGCGATTGAGCGTTTCGTTAACGACTCATTTAATGATTCGGACGAAACCCTGCGAAGAGTTACCGTAGGCGAGCGCGTGGTATACATTGCACATGGGCCGAAAGCACTGCTAGCTTGCGTAGTGCGAGGCACGCCGCCGTCGGACTTCCGGTCTGACATTGAGAGTATCCTCGAGAGAATCCACGCCGCCGCATCTACGAAGTTGAGCACCTTCGCCGGTGATAAAACCACCTTGAGTAGTGTTGCACCGTTGATGGCTGAATGTCTTGAGCTTGAGATCGAAAAAGAAACCTCGGACAATACAGACGACTTTAATAAGAAAATGAAATTAGCAGGCCAGCTACTCATGTTCGGGTTAGTGTTTTTGGGGGCTTTTTTGTTTTATAATCACATGCAAAATAAGCGCATAGACGCCTATGTTCATGAGCTTAACGCGCTTGATAATGTGCAAATTTTTACATCCGGAAAAGAGGCCGGTCATTGGCATTTAAATGGCATAATCGATCCCACTATTAGCGCTGAGTTACCGCGCTTACCAAAGACTATATTTGCCAATGAGGAAAAAATTAAATTGAGCTTAACACCGATTATAATGTTGCCATCGACACCTGCTGACTCGGTGACTGAATAAAAACATGCTCACCAAAAAGATTTGTTTGGTCGGCGACTTTGGTGTTGGCAAAACCAGTTTAATTAACCGCTTCGTAAATAACGAATTCGGAGAAGAGTATCTGACCACGGTTGGCGTTAAACTCGACACCAAGGTACTTACAACCAAAGACAATAAAGAGATTAAGCTCATTATCTGGGATATCGCGGGCTCAGATACTATTACACCCGCTAAAAAGTCCTATATAGACGGTGCTAGCGGGTATATTGCAGTTTATGATCTTACCCGGCCCAAAACTTTATCTGCATTAACAGATATTCAAACCACAATAGAAGACATGCTAGGGCCCATTCCGTTTGTGTTGGCCGCTAATAAAGATGATCTGGATGATGTTGCCGCGAGCCCCGCGCAAGACTTGCTGGAAAAAGCGAATTACTTTCTGCGCACCAGTGCTCTAACGGGTGCTGGCGTAGAAGAAGCTTTTCAGGCATTAGCTCAATCTGTTGCTGATGACAGCTGAAGCAATAAATTTAAATTCCAAAGGCCTGCACGAACTTTTACAAGGGCGCTTGCAAGTCGCGGTCTATAGTTTCGATGCAAACGACTTGCTGGAATCTACAGAGGGTGCTAGTC
>CAZUMV010000100.1:6886-10109 GCA_964621435.1 uncultured Thiotrichales bacterium
CTAGTCGTGATTATGTAGAGCAGGGAACACCACTGAACCCCGGAACCAATGCTTTTGAGCTTTTCCCGCTTTTAGTGGGTTTAGATCTTAGTGTTCCGAAAGAACTTTTTTACGTCGAGTTTCCAAACGGTATAGTCGTCAATATCTACATTTGCCCTAAAGCGAGTGGCTACGAGCTTGTGATGCTGAATTCTTCCGTCCAGCGGGAAAGACATCAAATCATTCAACAAGTCGCGAATAATGTTTCCCTGGAACGAGATGATCTGGAAGATGAGAACGAAGAACTCTCGGAAGCAAACAAATCGAAAAGTAAATTCATATCGACTTTTTCGCACGAGCTAAAAACGCCGCTAACCAGTATTTTAGGATACTCAGAACTACTTTTGGATTCCAGTACAGGTGCTTCAAAACACCATGCAGATGCAATTCACCGCAATGGAATCTATCTGCTGAATTTAATTAACAACGTGCTAGAGCAGGGGCGCTCTGAAATCAGCCAAACGATCATCGTTACGAAACCCACTGAAATCCAGGACATGATTGACAGCATCAATTATATGGTTGAACCGCTGGCGATGAAAAAGCAACTAGGGTACTCAGTGCATGTTACATGCCCAAAAAACCTGATTCTCTTACTAGATCAACAGCATCTTTCTCAGGTGCTGGTAAACCTGCTATCTAATTCCATTAAGTTTTCCGAGACTGGCTTCGTAACATTAGAGGTGAGCTACGCAGATGAACTACTTCAATTTATAGTCACGGATACCGGTATTGGTATTCCTGAAGATGAGCTGCTGAACATTATGCAGCCGTTCGGACGCGCGAAACACACGCAGCATATTGAAGGCGCTGGAATTGGCTTGTCGCTTTCTAGTAAGCTGGTTAAACTCATGGGCGGGCATCTGAACATGCAGTCAGAATTAGGCGAGGGTACGATGGTTACCGTCTCTATACCGGCTGAAGAATCGCGTTTAGCAGATGAAAACGCACCAAAATCAATTGCGAATGCGCTCGTTATGATAGCGGAGGATGACGAGGATATTTTTCCGTTGATAAAATTATATTTAGAGGGCGATGGAATTGAAACCATTGTCGCGACTTCTCCGAAGAAAGTGCTCGAGTTACTAGAAACAAATCAACCTGATTTGATTCTAATGGATCATAATCTGGCGGATGAAAATGGCGTCGAACTTACTGGAAAGATACTTGAGAGTGGCTATCCGGGAAAGGTGGTTATGGTTACCGCAACTTCTGGCGAGGCCATCGTTAGACAGGCAATGGCAGCAGGATGTGTTGACTTTATTAGCAAGCCGGTTGATCGGGATACACTGCTAAGACGTGTCAGGAAACAATTATAATGAGTGATAATAAATTCTCTAAGGCGCGCCAGGAACTGCAAGATCTCTACATTTCTTCATTTCCTAAGAAGATTTCAAACTTTAAGGCACAGCTTGAAATGTTACTCCAGCAGCCAGATAACCCTGACCTTGATGAACTCAGATTCGCAGCACACAAAATTGCTGGATCAGCTGGCAGCTATGGTTTTCCTGAAATTTCTGATCTGGCAAGATCGATCGACAGATCTATTAAAAAAGACAAAGTCTCAACACCTGATTTAGAGGTGCTAACGCAAGCTCTTATTGACGTACTCGAAAAACACGTTTCTCAATAACATTTTATTGCTACCTGAATTCAATGCCTGGCTCCGGTGTCGTCGAGTAAAGGGCGTTAACGGTAATATACCGACCTATAATTGTTAAAGCAAGTTAGAAATGTCCTTAGTTGCGTTTTTTAGAAATGTCACTATTGAATAACAGCAGGGTTAAGGTATTTCTCTTTAGCCAGTTGTTTTTGTCCTTTTCTTTTAGGTGCTTTTTTACTGCGTTGAATCGAAGAAGGTTTGGCTTGTTCTTCCTGTGCAAATTGTAAAGCAGCACCCAATCGTTTGTTTGAAACAATCTCAGCTTGCTTAACTTGACGTACTTTATCAAAAACAGTGTAGGGCAGGGGTAAGCCGTCATAACAGATCTCGATAACGCCATCAGGATAATCAAACACGCGTACTTTCTTACGGCGCAGTTCTAGCGTAACGTCATTGGGTTCGAGTAAATACACCACACGATCGTACTGTACCGTTAAGCTGTTGGTTACGGTTCGTTCTACTTGCCAGGTCATGATGCTGTCGAGTGTGTCATGTTGGCCAAGAGGCCGGTGCACATCTTTTGAGTTGAAGGGTTCTTTGCCAAATCGTTGGTTAAAATCTTCCATGAAAATCGGTAGGTACGCATTACCCGATTCGATGTTAGAAATCCCTTTAAGACGCATCTCTTTGACCAGGCGATCCTGCAGTGTTCGATTGACGCGTTCAACACGTCCTTTAGCCTGTGAGGTGTTGGCACAGATGATATCGATGTTCAGTTCATGTAGTGCACGGCCGAACTGCGTCATGCCGCTACCAGTGGTCGCTCCAGCCTTATTCACCCGAAAAACCGAGTGTTTATCGCTATAAAACGCCACTGGCTTGCCGTGTGTCTCTAGATAACGTGTGGTTGAATGGAAGTAATCAAAGGTCGATTCAGAGGCTGCAAAACGTAGCTCCATCAGTTTACCCGTGGCATCGTCAATATAGACCAACAACGTACACCTGGGCGCTCGATCTTCAAACCAGTGATGATCTGAGCCATCAATCTGGATGAGTTCGCCATAACATTCACGACGGTAGCGTGGTTGATACACTCTTTTTTTAAGTTCTCGTCGGGTTGTCCAAATGCCATCTGCTACCATCCAGTGACGTAACGTTGTGACAGAGACATGAAGGTTATGTTGCTCGCGTAGCTTCTCACAAGCGAATGTAGGTCCGAAATCAGAGTACTCTGAGCGCACAATATGCAATAGGTAATCTCGAAAGGAATCAGGATATCGTCGGTTACTGGGTTTGCCACGTTGTTTGGATATTAATCCAGAAATACCATCAGCTCTGTATCTCGTTACTAAACGATGTATTTGCCTGACACTCAGTCCAAGCATTTGCGCAGCATGTGCTCGTGTTATTTTCTTATCATCTACCTGGCTAATTATCTCAAATCGATCACACTCATTGTTGCTCATAGTAAGTATCGTCACCTTGAAATATCTCCTTGCTAAAACGTGGATCTTCACAGTACGCTAAGAGGGACATTTCTAAAAAACTAAAAGAGGACACTTCTATATAACTTTTACAATA
>CAZUMV010000101.1:0-10012 GCA_964621435.1 uncultured Thiotrichales bacterium
ACTTGGCCTTGTAGTACCTATTTTTTCAGCAAGACCTGTATTGGTAATGATTGTCTCGCAAGCCTTTAACGCGGTAATTTTACCTATCACCGTTGCTTGCATTTTTTACCTAACTAATCGAAAGGACTTGATGGGTGAACATAAGAACACTTTGGCGGCCAACTGCATCCTTGCAGCAATCCTGGTGTTTTCACTCTTTACTTCGTTCATCGCGATTGGCGGCGTTCGTCGATTGATATTTGGTTAGCAGAGCTCCAATTAAGCCTTCCCACACCACAAGCGATCGATGCGTTGTAAATACCCTACCCTCCAGGATATAAGTTAGGTAATATCAGAGACAATAGACAAGAGGTCATTACTGTTGGCTCTGGCAATTTCCAATAACAAATTTGCTCGATACTTTGTTGAAAACAAACAAGTCTCGATCTCAATGTCTGCCTCAATAGCAATACATCTGTTGGCGCTGGTAGCGATGACGTGGTTGTTAAGCACTAATATGAAACCGGCTTTCGTTGATAAGATGTTAGTCATTACCGTTGACTCGAGCGAAGCTCGATACGCCGAGACTGTTAATCCCGCAGACCAACCAAACTCATATACGGACAGCGAGCCAGTCATTGAGCCCACTCTGCCGAAAGAAGTTCCCGAGACCGAACCACAACAGACACTAAAGCCCCCCGCGCCAGAGGTACTTGATGTGCTGCCCGAACCGGAACCACCGATAGCGGAAAACCCGTTACCTCAACCCCCGTTAGAAGAAGTCGTACTCAGTGAGATTCCGGCGCGCAATATTAGCGAGCCTCAACCCCTTATACATGAATCGCCCGCTTTCGACTCGATTGAGGGCGCGACCGAAGTGTCATCACTCACCTCACTCGAGAGCACCTTTGAAGTTGTATCTGCATCGAGCACAAAACTGCCAAAGCATCAAAAAGAAGCGGTAAGCATTTCTACTCCAGAAAAAATCATGCTGGAAGATAAAACCCTAAACTGGATCAGCAATTCAGTTCAAGCAGGTCAGGAAATACAACAAACAAGCTGGCAGATTAACGACCAAACATTTGACGCAACATTTACGGTAACGCCGCCAGAAAACGACATGAGCCTCGAAATCGCAACGGTAGAAATCAACACCACAGTAGATGGCGAACAACGAACAACAAGCATGCAACTAAACCGACTCGCATTTTCAAACTTTGGTCAGTTCATCAATAAATCAGACCGCAACACGTATATTCATAACGATGAGTTTGATGGCCGATTTCATTCAAACACGCGCATGACTTTGTCAT
The DNA here is from genome assembly GCA_964621435.1 of uncultured Thiotrichales bacterium. Taxonomy (GTDB): domain Bacteria; phylum Pseudomonadota; class Gammaproteobacteria; order CAZUMV01; family CAZUMV01; genus CALIRD01. The sequence continues at coordinate 1,293 of CAZUMV010000101.1, forward strand.
ACAGCAGAAAAGTAAAACCAAAATTTCTAGGAAAAGTAACTACGTCTGCCAAAGGTGTCTTGCTTTACAATAATAACAATACATTATCCCGTAGCAAAAAAGTGCGTAAAGAGATTTTTCAAGGCGGCTTTGAAGACAATATAAAGAAAATACCGCTACCGAAAACTTTTATACCTTTCCCCGAAGAATCACCAGTTGAAGAAGAACAGATACACCGATTTTCCGATGACACTGCAATTGTGTTTCATCAAGATGGTAGTTATTCATGGCGAACGGCCGGTGGTGAAACCGAGCGTAAAAAGATGGGTGAAAAATCTCTCTACATAATTGGCGAGAAAAAAACCAAGCTGACTATAAGCGGCGAAGTACATGGCAAAGCTTTGGTCTATACCCCGGAACGCATTATCATTTCAGGCGACCTTACCTACGCAGGCAATACGGACCCGTCCAACCAAAGCGATTATCTGGGCCTGGTTTCCGACAAATACATTGATATCGCCGCGCCATCAGTAACCGGTAGCGGAGATTTATCAATACATGCTGCTATTTATGCGGGTAAACGTTTTTCCATTAAACGCTACACCCATCGAAAGGAATCCTTACTATATATTTTTGGCAGCTTAACGGTGGGCTCGATGTCACCGACAGAACCACGCTTTCGCACTTTGATTAAATTCGATGAGCGCCTTGAAAATTTGCGCCCACCTGGCTTTCCAATGACCGAGCGATACGAGCTTGGTAACTGGGATGCGAATTGGACCACCACAGAAGCGCCCAAGACGCCAATAGTACAAAGCGCACCCTAGTTCCAATCTAGAGTGCGCTATGAGTTATTTCTTACTTGGAAGCATATAAAAATGGACCAGACCAACTATAGTCTCGACCATCGATAGTTGTTCTGTGCGCGGTCGATGACTCGACATCCTTATTAGAAACGATAAAAATATTCGTCTTACCTTGTACTGTTTCTATTGAGACAGCGGTGTAATTGGCGTCATCTTGCAGTATCGACAAAGCGGCAATACTACTGTTAGAGTCGCGCGCCGATTCCGTTACCGGATTGTAGCTGCCGTGCGGCTCTACCACCGAAACAAACAGCGTATCTTTGGCTTCCGGCCTTCTCAAAATAACCGCGGGATCTCGGCGCAAGTTATATTCCGGATCATTGGCACCAATTCTTGCCAAAACCATCTCATCCGCAGGCTCAGTCACCGTCGTTAGCGTGTAAAATTTCTTATTGTCTATCCACGAAAACTTTGCGTTGTCGCCATCCGGCTTACCGGACGCCTCAAAATAAAGATGTTGATAACCATTCTCTTGCCCGAGTGGCCGCAATGACGACGGTGCGGAAAAGTCAAAGTTGGCGTTTATAATCTGCCCCAAATAATGGTACGGCAAATCGTATTGATGTTGCGTATCAGCAGTGGCCTTAAACAGATCCAACACAAATGCCTTATCAAATCCCTCATCTTTAATGACTGCCATGGTTCGCTGCATAGCCGTTCCGGGATAAGCATTCGTTTCGGTGGCGCTAACCACTTGCACATTTTTATTTGAGACGTCAAAGAATCGCAGGTCGGAATGATGTTTACTGCCTACCTCATAGAGCCCGCCAAAGTGAGACGTCTCATCCTGCACTAGAGTATTGTGTGCAATGCTCTGCTTAGCCCAGGTTTTATTTTCCGGCAAATAGTTACCGCCACCTTTTTGCCCAATGTTAACGAACCGCGACATGCCGTAGTCCTGCAGAATCTCTTCGCTCTGCCCACTATCGCTTTGGCCATACAGTGAAAAAGAAAGCTTGTCATAGTGACCGTGGCTTAATCCTTGTGCCGAATATTTGAATAATAGCGTCAGTTCTTCATCGCCATATCTAAGCAAGCTTAAACCGCCCTCATCACCATTAGCGCCATCTGAATAATGAACTGACTTTTTTGCAAAATCCTTAGCGAGTCCGTCGCGAATACCTGCTGCAACTGCGTAGCCCGTGTCATCCAGTAGTACCCGCCCCTGCTCTTCGGCAATGCTCAACAAGCGTGGATCTTTATCGCCGTAATAATAGGCGAGGTTAAGGGCTGTCACCAATGCATCATTCTGATACGACATACCCTTTTGCGCATCATTGAGTGGGAAAAAATCACCGCTGGCATCAGTCAGGTTTAGGAGCGCATCAACGCCTTTTAACAACACACCATCTTGATACTCAAGCACTCCGAGCTCGGGTCGCGCATTGTTAAGCGCTTGCGCAAATATCAAAAACGGGTACATCGCATATCGTTGGTAGTACGGCCCTTCAGTGTAATAGCCGTCTGGAGAGAACGGCTCATCAAGGTTGGCAAAGAAACCAGCTTTCTGCCCCTCTACTTTAATAAAGCCACCATCGTTATCTTTGGTGCCAAGCTCCAGGCCATCGTCCTCCAGACCGTACAACGCCCGTTGTACCAACTCGTCATCATCCATAACCAAACCAATCATGCCAACTGCAGCAGCACCCCAGGTGCTATGGTTATGAACGCGATTGAAGAACTGCGGACTATCTATAGAAATATGATCAGCAAATGGGCGGAAGAGATTGTTTTCCAAGGTATTTCTTTGCTCTTCTGATAAATAACTATAGATTGCATCGTAACCTTGAGCGGCATAGACCAACCAGTTGGAGTCATTCAAACATTGCCAAAATAACTTACCTCGCGCATAAGAACGGGTTTGCGGATGCAATGGCAAATCTTTATACATGGCTTCGTATTGAAACAACATATCGCGTACATAGTTAGCGTATTTTTCATCTTCCAGAATTTGATAAAGCACGCCAGCCTTTTGCAGCATAAAGAAGTTACTCTTATGCTTTTGATGCGTATAGCCACCGGAAAAATCTTTCGGGATAGGTGTGTCGATGCCAGTGGCAATTTCAGCGTCCACTTCTTTTTGTAGTTTCGCTAACGACTCATCAAACAATGGGACGCTGCCCAGATTTGCCTGAATCTTAGCAATACCTTTATTCGTTAAAATCACACCGCTACGCTCATTCGTTGTAGTTGAAGATGGAGAAGACGCCGTCGTATTACAAGCCGTTAAGCTTAAAACGATTAACAGCAACAAGACAATATTAGTTGATTTCATTTATCACAATTCCCGTATTTAATTGAACAGCAAATCATTCACAAACCACATGATCTATAGAGTGCCAAAAATCCGGTAAAGTTCACTTTAACGACTCTCAAGAACAGGGATGTGCGCGCCATTTTCTCTTACGGATGCAAGCGCTTTTGCTGGCGATTATTTTAACATTAAACCGGCATGGAATCGGACAAACTTAGGGCTGGTAATGCCCTCTTACTTAACTTTTTGCGGATAGCGCACGAATCACACCGCGCACTTCAGCGAGACCTTTTAAACGCCCGATACCGGAATATCCGGGATTTACGGTTTTATCAATATCATCCATCATTTGGTGGCCATGATCCGGGCGGATAAAGATGCCCTGCTCCGAAGGTGCTTCTTCGCTGCGCCGCTGCTCTTCACTCAATAGCGCTTTAATAACACTCACCATATCAACATCACTATCCAGATGGCTTGCTTCATAAAATGAACGCGGTTCATTTGGATCAAGTGTGACCCCGCGCAAATGCGAGAAATGGATACGAGAACCAAATTGCTTGGCCATTGCAGGCAGATCATTGTCCGGACGACTACTGTAGGTACCCACACACAGGGTTATCCCATTGGACGGACTTGGTGCGGCCGCAAACAAAATCTCAAGATCATCTGCGGTACAGATGATACGCGGCAAACCCAGCATATCTCGTGGCGGGTCATCCGGGTGGATAGCGAGCTTGACGCCAAGCACCTCAGCCCGCGGTAATACCTGAGATAAAAATGCGAGAAGATTTTTGCGCAAGGTATCGCTGCTGACATCTGCATAGTTCGCCAGCATGTTTTTGAAATCTTCCAAACCATAACTATCGGTCATCTTACCGGGAAGGCCGGCGATAATATTGTTCGTTAGCTCTGTTCGCTCACCGACGGACATAGAATCAAACACCTGCTTTGCCTGCTCAATCTCTTCGGCGCTGTAATCAGACTCGGCATCACGTCTCTCTAGAATAAAAAGATCAAACGCCGCGAATTTATTTTGGTCAAAGCGCAAGGCATACGCGCCGTTAGGTAATTTGTATTTAAGGTCGGTGCGCGTCCAGTCAATGACTGGCATAAAGTTGTAGCAAATCGTTTTTATCCCGCACTCGGCAAGATTCTCCATCGATGTAATCCAGTTATCAACGTACTTCTGATGCCCGAACTTCGCCAACTTAATATCTTCATGCACCGGAATACTCTCGACCACACTCCACTTTAACGGCGCAGTGCCCGGCTCACAGTCTTCAATCAACCCTTGATGCTCACAAATCGCTTCAAGCGACCAAACATCACCGCTCGGGATATCGTGCAGCGCGCTTACGATGTCTGTCGCGCCCGTTTGCCGAATATCATCGATGCTTACCGGGTCATTAGGCCCAAACCATCTCCAGGATTCTCGCATGTTTTTACTCGTAAAATTTGTTTCTAATTATAACGAAAGGACAACAGAGTTGCGGTGCCAATGCCGTAAAAAAGCGCCCGATTCGAATTTTTTCACAACCTGAAGTTTTTGACGCAGAGCTTATAACCCGTGCAGGAGTAATTATGCTGAATTGTATTGATAAATACCCGCCTTAACCAGTTGCAAAATCCGTCGTTTGAACATACGTTTAGCCAAGAGGAATAACTGGTTACAAAAAATGATCAAATGTCACGACCACGATTACATCGAAATAGCCTGTTTGTACCATTACCCCATTCGGATAGAACTAAAGTCCGGAGAGATCCTCGAAGGCATAGCAGTTGATACCGAGCGAAACGAAACCCGAGAAGAGTGCATCAAAGTAAGCGCTGACGGAAAGGAACAGCTTGTAGTACTTGACGAAATTTCGAGACTAAAAGTCCGCGTCGAGAATCCACACTTTGACGAAGTCTCGTTTAGTTGAGAGATTGTATTTACACGCTGAAAGACTAATTGGAGGTCACGCGAATGCCATATAAAATTGGCGCTGAAATAGTACTGGTAGTGCACTTTCTATTTGTTATTTTCGTCATATTCAGTCTGTTCGCCATCATTATCGGGAAATTTCGACAATGGCACTGGGTCCGCAATCGCTGGTTTCGGATTGCACACCTGTCCGCAATCGGCATCGTAGTCCTGCAAGCCTGGTTTGGGTTGAGATGCCCTTTAACGACATTGGAAAAACACCTTCGCCTGAAAGCTGGCGAGCTCGTGTATGAAGAAAGCTTCATCGAGCACTGGCTCGGAAAGCTGCTGTACTATGACTTACCGGTGTGGGTATTTGTCGTCACCTACTCCGTATTCGGCGCGCTAGTATTCATAAGCTGGTTTTGGGTGCGGCCTAATTCATTCAAGTGAACTAATTCCTGCACTCATCTTGTACGACGAAAAATTCGTTAATGGCCGGAACCCTCTTGCTCCATCACCCTTTCATTCTGTTTCCTACCGTGAACATATTGCCCACTCTTCCGCATACAAAAATTGCAATATGCAGAATTGAAAATAGTACTAGCTAACCAAAGATCAAGAGATTAGAAACCTTCAGATCAGCATCATATCCCGGATTTCGGCAGTACCGCGAAAAAGCTCCAAAAGCAATACAAATTCCAGTCGTTACAATTGAGCACAAGAATATCGGCCATACAAAGCAAAGTCGCAAGTTTAGAGCTTCACACTCCAAGTCTTTATTGATTACTTGACACATTAGAATGATAAATTATCGAGACTCGAATATTAGTCCGCGTTGGAACTGCATAACATAGTCGAGGTTTCTCGCACCATTTCCAAGGAGCAATGGAATATCGCCTGCAATTAATTCCTCGCGCGAAACATTCCAGTAATCAAGCATCTCCTTCAACCGTTCACGAACATTAATCGTTGTCCCGGAATTCCTGTCAAAAAATTGCATGGCTATATAGTCAACATTAATCGGCGGCCACAATACGTATTCATCTAAAACCCAAGTTCCTCTTTGCTCCGCACGGGTTTCAACATCAAACCTTAGTAGTTCCACATTATTGATATCTTCAACGTATATATACGGAGACCTTGCATCAGTATCAATATTAACAATACTACCGACCGTGTTAGTTAAATCTATGGTATTTAGATATGTGGTCGGCGGCAGATCCCAATCACCAAATACAGTTTCTATTGTGAGATTCAAAACTTGCTGTTCACCCTTCAGCACGTAGTGATCACCCTGCTCTGGATTATCAATTATAAAATAAGCGGTCCCGTCCCATCTGAGTTGATGATGACCCGGATAAAACCCGTCGTTGTGACCGAGAAAGCTTTCCTTAAATCCTAAAACAACGTCACCAAATACCTGTTCGGCCAACCACACCCAATTCACGGCACTCAGCGACAAGTTCAATACAGCTTTAGCGAAATTACCTTCGCTATCGGTTATCGCTTTGGCTACCGCTTTACCATCGAGACTAATAATATTCTCCATACCATCGTTTCGATTGACATTGATGTTGGCGGCAAAAAAGTCGGCTGGAGAATCCCATGGCGTATCTTCCAAGGAAATATTTACCAAACCAAAATTATCCAAACTAAACTCAATATCGAGAAAAGATTGAATTGGCAGCGAACCGTTTTGTTCGGTAAGCGCAAACAACGCACCACCACCGATACCCATTCTTTGTTCCTCACTCAACGCTTCGATATTGTCGAAATCCAGCTGTAGCGCGTTAAATGTTTCTATAAAATCCCGATTGTCTTCACCAAAGTTGCCAAAAACCATACTCAAGGTCTGCCCGGCATCAAACAATTCTCCATCGTAATCACTAGGAGAATAAACACCATCCCTATCAGTTACGTTGGTTAACCATATTCCAGGAGCCGCGGGAACTTTTGGCTCTACTTGTGGCGGGATCCAGGGCGGACGAACTAACCAGTGCCCATTGACGATTACCCGCATTGACACCCAGCGCTGATTTGCTTCTTCGGTTAGTCGGCTCGTGAAGTCATTACTTAAATAGTAAGTGTTGCCATTTGGATCTTGAATCATGGTCAGATTTTTAGCGACTTGCTCAATAGTTAGCTCATCTGCGCGAAACCCGTCGATTAATATACGATCCTCGTACCCTACCGGTATGACCAAATCATTTTCCAATACTTCGTTGGCGGCGATGTAAATTGTATTCCCCGCCCGCGCCGGTCCCCGAAACTCGATATAGTTGTAGTGTGCGTCACCGGTAAGTGAAAACCGATCTTTACCACGATCTAACCGGATTTCGACGTCCTCCTCTATACCAGTGTGGTCATAGTAAGGCGCAGGATCTATCACCCCATTCTCATCAACATCATAATGCGGCGGAAAGAAGATTGGGTTATCACTTATTGGGCCACCAATAGGCGGACCAACTACGGGGCCCACGGTTGGCCCACCAGTTGGTGCTAAATTTGAACCCGGAACCTTCGATGATGGCGCTTTAGCCAGCGCAATCCCAAACGATGAAAAATACACGACCGCCACTATAGATACGACGGTGAAACCTGTCTTGAAAAAAAATTTCATTTAGCCCAATCCCAACGCGATATTTTAAATTTCGAAGCCCGCGTTATTTATCTTAGAAATTTAAACTTGAAAAAACCGGACATCAAGCCGGATTAATCACCCAGCTCCAACTTCCATGGAATTAGTAATTTAACGTCGGTGTTATTTTTGGAGACTTTAATAGTAGAATCTTATGGCATCAGCCAAAAGCATTCAAGACGTAGTCAGAAAAAATGGCTATTTGGTCGGCATCTTTGCGCCGTTCGACATCGGCAATATTACACAGTTCTCCTAATTTTGTAGGACACAGGAAAAGAAACATGATCAAATGTCACGAGCACGATTACATCGAAATAACATGCTTGTACCAATACCCGATTCGGATGGAACTAAAGTCCGGAGAGATCCTCCAGGGTATAGCCATTGATACAGAGCGAAACGAAACCCGTGCAAAATCAATGGAGTCATGCAAAATCTGCAAAATCAATGGGGTCAGACTCCATTGAATTCACTTTCTCGTTTTGCAAAATCAATGGGGTCAGATTCCATTGATTTCACTTTCTCGTTTGAAGGATGCGGACTTATGATCCCCACCCCGTTGTTTGGGTTGTGCGGCGCGGTTTAGCTGCTTCTCTATTTTCTTTTTGAATCGATCGCTACCAAGTACCCATGCTTTGTTGGTAGCTTCACGGATATCTTCTATGTCCTTACGCGGCACTTGTGCTCGAAACAATGCGCGGTAACGTTGTTGTCTTTTTTCCGCACTTCGATCCATTCGCTTGTATTCTCTATGTGGAGTCACTAAATCATTGGCTTTACCAGCAGCATTAGAAAGATAACTACTCCACGGGTATTCGGATGGATGATCCACCATGTCCGCACGCACGGGGTTTAATTCTATGTATCGCATACAGGTTAGTAAATATCGTTCGCTATCGATTAGTGTCGCTTTATACCTGCCTTCCCACAAGGTTCCGGTACGATCGTGGACATGATTGAAATATTGAACGTAGTATCTTCCAATCATCTGCATGGCTTTGGAAATACTATGATCTTGTTGTGGGGTCACTAAAAGATGGACGTGGTTGGTCATTAGCACGTAAGCATGTATATCTA
>CAZUMV010000102.1:0-2062 GCA_964621435.1 uncultured Thiotrichales bacterium
AATTTTTGCGTAGACCTTTTCGTAAATACGCGGCACCGACACCAGTACGGTCGGGCGCTGCTCGACTAGATCCTGGCCAAGTTTTGCTACCGAGCGCGAGTAAACTACGCGCGCGCCAATCATCATCGGCACATAGTAACCTGCTGTGCGTTCCAACATATGTGACAACGGCAAGAAAGACAGGAATACATCGTCAGCACTAAAAGTCGCGCATTCAATAGAGGCATGCGCATTGAACAACATGTTGGTGTGATTCAACATGACGCCTTTAGGTCGGCCGGTAGTACCAGAGGTGTAAACAATACTGGCAAGCTCTTGAGGCGCTGATTCTGCAGCAACGATTTCGCCGGTTTTCCCGAACAACCAGTCCGACGCATTCACCAAACGCTCATCATTGGCATCATCTTCGTTATCAATCGACTGCACGCTAACAATTTTTTGTAAGTTCTCAAGCTCCGGAACCATCGGGCGGAGCTCGCGCCATTGCCGCAATCCTTCCAACAACAAGAACCTGACTTCTGCATGCTCAATAATATAAGCAATGTTTTCGGCTCGATCTTCGATATATAGGGGTACCAACACCAAACCCAAGCCTAACGCTGCCTGGTCAAATACCACCCACTCTCTGGAGTTGCGCAACATTACCGCGACTTTGCTGCCAGGTGCTAGATCTTCCCGTTGCAGGGCTTCTTGCCAACGGGCAACTTCTACGTGCATTTCTTGCCATGTGGTGTCCTGCCACTTCTTGCTGGCCACATCAAAGTGCCGGTACGCTACCTGGTCCGAAGAACGTTGCACTCGCTCACGAAACATCGCAGGAATTGTTAGAGATTCTTGATAATCGATTCTTTGATCCATTTTGTCACCCGTGTTTCGTTACATTTAATACATGTACTTTGCTGCCAGCAACCGCAGCCGCAAACCAACGCCGGTAATATAGCCGCGCTGGGCAAATATAATACGCCCATTTTTCAAGATAAAACTGGTCGGCACAACTTTTACCGCATAGCGCTGCGATAAACTGCCGTTTGGATCGTTCACCGTGCGCCAGCTAATTTGATGTTGCTGCAAAAAAGATCTCAAAGTTTCAGTATCGCCTGATTGGAGAGCAACACTAAGCACATCCCAATCTTCATCAACCGCATTAACCACAGACCGTTCAGCCGCACACACCGAACACCAGGTCCCCCAAAAATGCAGCAATACCGGACGATCCCCATACCCGGACCATTCCACTGACTCACCAGCCATATCCGTTATCCGCAAGTCCGGCGCCAAGCCGTTTGACCCGACGCCGTTGATTAATTGATGTTGAAACCACGCTGTAACGCCTATATATATAAGCAAAATGATCAATATATTAATCACTAGCTTACGCCACCGGGTACCGACCCCGCGGGTTTTATCCTTAACTACTGTGTCTCCCGCCATTTCGACCTAGTAAAGTAGCAAACAAGTTATCTGATTTTACATGACCGCAAGCCTATCCGCTTGCTAAAGTAGAGCAATATAAATGAGGACCGCACCATGGATATTTCATCAATGCCTGTAATCGAGCTTGAAGGCATACCGTCAACCCGATCCATAATGGAAGGTTTCCCTGATCACACTGAAGCGGAGAAGGAAGCGCTTAAAGACGAAATTCGCGAAGAACTGAAGAAGCAAGATGCCGTACTGGTAGCGCATTATTATGTCGGCTCTGAATTGCAGGACCTTGCTGAAGAGACAGGCGGATACGTCTCAGACTCACTCGACATGGCACGTTTCGGCAACGAGCACCCGGCTACCACGCTGGTCGTGGCCGGAGTGAGATTTATGGGCGAAACGGCGAAAATACTGACACCTGAGAAACGCGTGCTAATGCCAACACTGGAAGCCATGTGTTCGCTGGATCTCGGCTGCCCGGAAAAAGAATTTTCCGAATTTTGTGATCAACACCCGGACCGGGTCGTTGTGGTATATGCCAACACCAGTGCCGCGGTTAAAGCACGCGCCGACTATGTAGTCACCTCCAGTATCGCGGTAAAACTTTGTGATCACTTACATCAGGAAGGTAAAAAAA
>CAZUMV010000102.1:2072-9918 GCA_964621435.1 uncultured Thiotrichales bacterium
CGGCATCTTGGCCGTTACATCCAACGGGTCACCGAAGCTGACATGCTGCTTTGGAACGCTACTTGTATTGTGCACGACGAATTCAAGTTCCGCGCCCTTGGCCGACTCATGGAAGAACACCCGGATGCTGCGGTTCTGGTGCATCCCGAATCTCCGGCGGAAGTGATTGATTTAGCAGACGCGGTCGGTTCTACCTCACAGCTGATTCAAGCCGCCAAGACCCTGCCCCAGCAAAAACTCATTGTTGCAACCGACAAAGGAATTTTTCACCGGATGCGCAAAGAAGCGCCCAATAAAGACATCGTTGAAGCACCCACCGGAGGACGTGGAGCAACTTGTCGAAGTTGTGCGCATTGCCCCTGGATGGCTATGAACGGTCTACATAACCTGCTAGACGTGCTAAAAACGGGTAAAAACGAGATCCATGTCGATGAAGATATACGCGTAAAAGCGTTAAAATCGACGCAGCGCATGCTGGATTTTGCGGAAACTTTGAAAACCCCGGTTATCGGCCAGGGAAATACCTAAGGATGGATACGTGTCAACACCGGAAGAGCAGGAGCAAAAACAACCACAGTTAACTCTGGACGTATTTAAAAAGCTGCTGGGTAAAATCACGCAGGACGATTTAATGCGCCTGCCATTAGATAGACTGCCTGACAATATTCCCGCCAGCCTGCTGGATGAAGTATCAACTGAGATCCGTCCCGCTCTCGAAACCATTCTGCAAGAACGTAACACGGTCGCGACCAAAACCCGCAAGGTTATTGCCGATGCGCTCGGTGACGCCGCTCTAACCGCCATTGATCTGTCCAAAGAAGTTGGCAACCAAGCTAACTTACGAGTGCTATCGTACAAGCTCGCTGAAATTGACGAAATGATCGATCGCATCGCGGAAAAACCTTCCATAGAAAATGATCAATTGCTCAGTAAATTTATCAGTACTACCGACAAAATGTTGCCTGACTTGCTCAAGGAACAACTAGACACGCAAAAGAGCCTGAGTGCGTTACATAAAGAAACCAACTTGCCCGAGGATCTGCAAGACACAGTCGATATTGCCGCGGATAAATTAAGAAGGCAATCACGGCAAATTGGCAATTTGCTAAGCAAGTATTACGGTGAACGGGTCACCATATCGCAGCAAGTCATGCAACGCCGTTTAGACGCGATCGACGCCCGCGAATCCAGTCAGTTGTTATTGCATAGAGATGTCGAGAAAGCGCATCAAAATGTTGCCGCCGCGGTTAAAGCCAAAGGTAAATTATTCGGCAAAAAAGTCAGCCAAGACGAAATCGATGAACTCAAGAACCGTGTCGCGGCCATGTATGACGACTACCTGGGAAAGGCCATACCAATTGATTACTTTGAACTTTTGATGTGGCATGACTCTGTGGTAGAAGCGAGCCTCTATGAGAAAGCCAAACAACGCGTGCAAATGAAAATACATATGGGTCGCAAAGACCTTATGCGATTGTTGCATGAGTTTTGTGAACAACGTGAGATACGAGCCAACTTTTTGGCCCAGAGTCCGTTTTTGAGCGACAATGCTGCGCCCGAAATCCAGAGGATTCTTTCCGAGGAAGCCAAGGTTTTAAATTATGTCGTCACCAAGACTTCAGACGATACCGTTCAGCTCAGTATGGCCGCGCAGATGAAGCGGGAAGCGCTGGAAAAAATATCGAAGGAAATCATCGGCAAACATAAAAAACACCGTCAATTAGCCGGATAATCAGGCGGTCTTGGGAAAAATGGTTACTGCCTCACAATTACACAACAAACCTCCGATAGAAGGCGTCAAATCCCGACCTATGTAACGCATGCCCAGACCACGCAATCTATAATACAAAATCGTAATAATGCGGTAGAAAAACAGACTAGTACCCAGATGAGCAAAGACGACACCATGCCAACGATTACCAGCGTCGCTGAATTCAAGAGATTCATCGCCGGCATGACCCCGAGCCAGCTCGCAAAGTTAAAACCCAGTAAAATACCGGAAAACATACCTGCCAGTTTCATCAATAGCCTCCCGGTGGCTAGCCGCAAACCGATCGAAGACCTGGTCTTCTCACGCAATATTCGTCAACTGCAAGTACGACAAAAAATTAAAAATGAACTTGGCAAGGAAACCATATCCGCTCTGGACATAGCACGACGCGTGAGCGTCAACGGTAGCATCATTCAACTGAAAAATAAGTTGATCGGTTTGAAAGATATCAAAAAGAAAAAACTAAACCGGCTCAGCAATATGATGATCGCAGAAAAGCAACTTGAGTTTGCCATGATTAACGAAGGGCTGGTTGCTGACGTTCGTCAGGAGTACGCCGAAGTTTCCTACGCGCTACAAATTCTCAAAGCGAAAGCCGCTGACAATAACAAGCACGCAGAGAGCATTTATCCGGCTATCGAAAAACTTCGCAAACACGGCACCATCAGCTATCAACTTATTGGTTTGTTTTTCCTCGAACGTCTTCAGGCGTGTCATTACATCATGGCCAAGAAAATTACTGCGATTGAAGAACAAGACGTTAATCTTGAAACAGCAGCGAAAAGAATTGACGAGCTTAATGAACAACTTCGGCGCTCTCAGTCCAGAGTAAAACGAACTTTTTTGAAAGCGGCTGCATCAACCGAGCGAGAAGCGATCCAGAAAAAAATCTCGCATCTATCGGCCCAGATTAAAGCTTATGAAGTGCCTATTTCAGATACCGAACTAACACTGTGGCTGGATGCCATTGTTGATTACAGTTTGTATAAAAACACAGAGCTGCGTGGCCACTTGATCTTGAACAAAGCCAAAAACAATTTGCTAAAACTGATGTTGCGCTATTGCCAAATTCAAGAGACCACCGCCAAGACGGTTGCAGCCAATCCTTTCTTGAGAATCTCACCCGAAAAAGTTATTACCTTCACCCTGAAAACCGAAGAGTTCGTACTAGAGTACTTCAAGGCTAAGCGGATCGAAATCACGACCATGCTGAGTTTGACTGCGAACGAGAAAAGTGAAGACCTGGCGAAAATCGAAAAAGAAATTGTCAGTATGCTGCGTAACAGCAAACATCTACGCTAGTAGCTACTGTTTTACCAATCGTGTGACGCTGTCGGAAACCGGCTGCATCAAATGATCGACGATTTCTCGGTCTTGGCTATTCAACCACTGTGATAAATCTTTATTGTCCAAAATAACTGGCATCCGATGATGTACCGCCGACATGGTCTTATTTGGTGCCGTGGTCAAGATGCTATAAAAATATTCACCGCTCTCTTTATCGACCTCATACAGGCCACCCATAGCAAAATCTTTGTCGTGAGTAAGATTAATTTTATAGCGATCTCGTTTACCCTTGGCTTGATTTTGATCCCATTCATAAAAACTTGAGGCTGGAATCAAGCAACGTCCGCTAAACATTGCATCGGACCAAGTGCGCTTATCCCACGCTTCCAGACCACGCACGTTTATTAGAGGTCGTTTGGTAAATTTTCGCTGCCAACCCCAAGTCATACCAGTAGCTTGATACCCGCCTTCAGTTGCAAAAAGTACCAAGGACTGATTGGTAGGGAAAATTTCTTGTTCTGGATGAAACTCATTCCAATCGAGCTCTAGCTCGCTAAGAATATCTTCGGCGTTGCGCGGCGCTGCGAACCGGCCACACATTATTGAATCTCGGTTAAAAAACAGAACACGCTAGCGCCTAACTATTGGCTGTAGTTTTATCTTTCGCCCGGCTGGCTTTCTTTCGCTCGTGCTCTAACAAGTGCTTTTTGCGCAAACGTATGAAATTCGGGGTAACTTCTACCAGCTCATCATCGTCGATAAATTCGAGCGCTTGTTCCAAGGTCATTTTGACCGGCGGGCTCAGAGTTAGATTTTCATCCGTACCCGCGGCACGGATGTTGGTTAACTGCTTCGCTTTGAGTGGATTTACCACCAGATCATTATCGCGGACGTGAATACCTACCAGCATACCCTCATAAACCTCATCACCATGGGACAAAAATAAACGCCCTCGTTCTTGCAGGTTAAATAACGCATAAGCCAGCGCCTTGCCGGCACCGTTAGCAATCAACACCCCGTTGTTGCGCTGCGCGATCATTTCAGTGCGGTAAGGGCCATAGTGATCAAAAACATGGTAAATCAGACCACTGCCAGACGTTAAGGTCATGAACTCGGTTTGAAAACCAATCAAACCGCGCGACGGAATAATATAATCCAGCCGCACCCGGCCTTTACTATCGGGCACCATGTTCTTTAGATCACCACGTCTTTCTCCAAGCCGTTCCATAACACTACCTTGGTGCTGCTCTTCCACATCTACCGTCACTTGTTCATAAGGTTCCTGGCGCTCACCATCGACTTCCTTAACAACGACTTGTGGGCGAGATACCGCTAGTTCAAACCCTTCGCGACGCATATTCTCAATCAATATACCCAAATGAAGTTCGCCGCGCCCGGAAACCCTGAAGGTATCGGGATCATCTGTTGTCTCAACCCGCAACGCGACATTATGGAGTAACTCTTCGTCGAGCCGCTCCGAAATTTGTCGGGAAGTAACGTACTTTCCGTCTTTACCGGCGAACGGCGATTTATTGACCATGAAGTTAACGCTAACGGTAGGCTCATCAATGGTTAGTGGCGGCATTGCCTCGATATTATCCGAGTCACACAAAGTATCCGATATAAACAGCTTGTCCATCCCGGTAAAAGCAATAATGTCGCCCGCCTGCGCACTATCTTTTTCAACGCGCTCCAAGCCATGAAAACCCAAGATTTGCAGCACCCGACCGTTCCTGACATCACCCTCGCGATCAATCACCTTAACCGCGGTATTATTATTGATACGCCCCCGCTTGACGCGGCCAATCCCGATCAAGCCAACATAGCTGTTGTAGTCCAGCGAGCTGATTTGCATTTGGAACGGGCCATCTGTATCGACATCCGGAGAATCAACATTGTCAACGATGGCCTGAAACAATGGTTGCATATCACCGTCTCGCGCATCCGATTCGACACTGGCATAGCCATTTAGTGCTGAAGTATAGATCACTGGAAAATCGAGCTGTTCATCGCTGGCGCCAAGCCGGTCAAACAAGTCAAAAGTCTGATCCAGTACCCAGTCTGGCCGAGCACCGGGACGATCAATCTTGTTGATCACCACTAACGGCTTAATACCTTGAGCAAACGCTTTTTGGGTAACAAATCTGGTTTGCGGCATCGGACCATCGACTGCATCCACTAACAACAACACTGAGTCAACCATCGACAAAACACGCTCAACTTCGCCACCAAAATCGGCGTGCCCCGGGGTATCAACAATGTTAATACGGTAATCACCCCAGGTAATTGCGGTGTTCTTGGAAAGAATAGTAATTCCCCGTTCTTTCTCAAGATCGTTCGAGTCCATCATTCTTTCAGTGGTTTTGGCGCGCTCTCCAAGCGTACCAGACTGCTGTAGCAGCTGGTCAACCAGCGTGGTTTTACCGTGGTCAACGTGAGCAATAATCGCGATATTGCGGAGTTTGTCTATATTTCTTGTGGTCATCTGTTAAGGCCTCGAGTGCGCGCGCGATTATACAGGGATGCCAGACAAAGTCATGC
The DNA here is from genome assembly GCA_964621435.1 of uncultured Thiotrichales bacterium. Taxonomy (GTDB): domain Bacteria; phylum Pseudomonadota; class Gammaproteobacteria; order CAZUMV01; family CAZUMV01; genus CALIRD01. Next base: position 7,672 of record CAZUMV010000102.1, read on the forward strand.
CTCGTTTGCATAGCCACTCCGTATATCCGGATGACACTTCTTCACAATCGAGCCATTTCAGAACACATCGCATGAAAACTACTCGCTTCGCGTCGCAAGCGGTCCTACAAAAATTCGTGATCATGTGCACAAAAATAGTCGTTAGTGTGACGTAGTACCGTGTATCAACAAGCCAAGACTGAATACAATGGCTGCTATTAAAAACCTATTTAAAGAAGCGTTTTGATAGCGATATCTGAAGAATCTCCATTTATTCGAATTGGCGGCGAAGCCACATTACAACTACTGGTTGACCGCATATTTGAATTGCTCGAAAACTTGCCCGAAGTTTGGGAGCTTCGCCAAGGCTTTGACAGCGATCTGAAAATCTCCCGGGAAATAACTCAACAAATACTCGCGGCCACTTTTAATGCTCCGGGGACCCACGATTTAGAACAACATAGCTATGACTTACCGCTCCCGGGTTCGGTACGCCAATTAGCGCAATGGCATTTGTGCTTGCGTCAGGCACTTAACGAACTTGACGTTGTAGAAGACCTGCAAACGGTCATAATAGATACTCTGAGTTGCTGTCCGCTTCCACGGGCAACGTAAGTCGCGTAAACTCGCATTACCGGTAGCGCCAGGCACTCAAACCAACAACCTTTAAAAGCGCCTGTATACCTATTTTCAGGCTTATGAGTTATGGATAACTTGGCGAGACGAAAACGTAATATAGTAATAGCGATGGTAGCCGCTATCTGCGTCATCTCGATTATATTTCAAGCTTTACCAGAAACCGCTCAAATTGAACTGCGCTACGATCGCAACCAACCATTGCAGTTTTGGCGTTTCATCACTGCTCACCTACTTCATCTTGGTTGGGTGCACCTGGGATTCAACCTTGCTGGACTGGTACTAATTACCGCACTATTTTTGCCCGAGTGGAACGTAAAATCGTTTTTGTACGCATTTTTTAGCAGCGCAATCTTATTGAATGTTTGCCTATACCTGTTGTCCCCTGAACTTATCTGGTACGTCGGGCTATCAGGAATACTACACGGATTAATTGCTGCCGGCGCGGTTTACAGTTTCCAGGTACAACCCAAATTTGCGCTGTTGGTGTTGGCGGGTTGCGCAATAAAGATTGGCTGGGAGCAATTTACCGGTAGCTCGGTCGGCACAGAAGAGTTGATCGGCGGCAAAGTAGCTTTCGATGCACATATGTTTGGATATATTGGCGGTCTGATCGGTGCGCTATTTTTTCTGGTAACTACAAAGAAAAAACCAATTCCTAATGCTTGAAACGCTACAACTTTTTATTGCGGACAATGCGACCCTGATTAGCTGGATGGCAGGGGTATCAGTAGCGACCTTCTTAGTCTCTATTTTGATAATTCCGGTGTTGATTAGTCGCCTGCCGGCGCGCTACTTTTGTTTAGACTATCGGCAAAACCGAGCCGCCGACAAAAGTCTAAAAACCCGGCTGATTGGCGTGCTAAAAAATTTGCTCGGAGCGCTGTTAGTAATTGCCGGGATAATCATGTTTTTTATTCCGGGCCAGGGCATGCTAACACTAATTATCGGTCTTGGATTTATGACTTTTCCCGGCAAATATGCGTTAGAACGAAAACTAGTTTCAAAAAAAGCGGTCTTGAAAAGCATCAACTGGATAAGAAACAAAGCGGGTGTTGAAAATATGGTCAATCCGAATGACGCGTAGAACATTATTATGGGTTGTGTTTGCCGGCCTACTTTTTAGCATGCTTAGCAATTGTGTCAGCACTCCACGTCACCGTGGATCGCTCGACAATACACAAACAGCGGCGAACCAACTGTGGAATCAGTGGTACCAGCATTGGCGCGGCACGCCTTACCGCTATGGTGGCTCAACCGTTAGCGGCGTAGATTGTTCGGCTTTAGTGCAAGATGCCTACGAACATGTTTATCGACTAAAACTACCACGCACTACCAGCGAACAAAGGCGTATCGGATATGCCGTTGAGGCCAATCGGCTAGCTGTTGGTGATTTATTGTTTTTCAGGCCCGACAAAAACAACAATCACGTTGGCGTTTATCTCGGCAACCAACGTTTTGTGCATGCGTCCAGCAGCAAAGGCGTGACGATTTCGTCGCTCGATAACGTTTATTGGCTACCACGACTTACTCAGGCCAGACGAATATTAAAATAATCATGGTTTATAAAGTAACCGTAGAACCAGCCGACTTTGAATTTACGATTGACCCAAACACCTCTATTTTACAGCA
>CAZUMV010000103.1:0-9725 GCA_964621435.1 uncultured Thiotrichales bacterium
CCGTTCTTGATAGAAATTATTTAGGAAATGAAAACATGCACCATACAGTAGATGATCTGTTTAAAAGAAAAGTGGCAATTGACCAGTCGGTCGAAGTTCGCGGTTGGGTGCGTACCCGCCGTACCTCAAAAGCGGGTATTTCGTTTGTCGCGGTTAACGACGGCTCATGTTTTGATTCAATTCAACTGGTAGTCCCGGAGGATTTATCCAATTACGAAGAAGTCACACGACTTGGCGCCGGATGCGCCATAAAGGGTACCGGGGTTTTGGTTGAGTCACAGGGTAAAGGGCAGTCGGTAGAGATACAGGCAACCGGGATAGAGGTGCTTGGCTGGGTCGATGACCCGGAAACCTATCCTATCGCAAAAAAGCGCCACACTTTTGAATACTTACGCTCAGTCGCGCACTTGCGCCCCAGAACCAACGCCTTCGGAGCTATGACCAGACTCCGTAACAGCTTGGCGCATGCCATTCATAGCTATTTTCATGATAATGGTTTTTGTTGGGTAAATACGCCAATTATAACCGGAAGCGATTGTGAGGGAGCCGGAGAGTTATTCCGGGTTTCTACGTTGGACTTGCAAAATCTGCCACGAACGAAAGAAGGTTCGGTAGATTACGCGCAAGATTTTTTTGGCGCTGAAAGTTACTTAACAGTGTCAGGGCAGCTCAATGTTGAGTCACATTGTTTGGCTATGTCCAAGGTGTATACATTTGGCCCAACCTTTAGAGCGGAAAACTCCAACACGTCGAGACATTTATCAGAATTTTGGATGGTAGAACCAGAAATTGCGTTTGCCGACCTGAATGATAACGCAGCGTTAGCGGAAGATTTTCTGAAACACTGCTTTAAGGTAGTACTGGAACAACGTCAGGATGATATGAATTTTTTCGCCCAGCGCATAGATAAAGAGGCCATCACGCGTCTTGAGAATGTCATTAACAATGACTTTGTTCAGCTCGACTACACTGACGCCATAGATATTTTATTAAAGTCAGATAAGAAGTTTGAGTTTCCTGTCGAGTGGGGAATTGATATGCAATCCGAGCACGAACGTTTTTTATGTGAAGAGCATTTTAAAGGTCCGGTAGTAGTCAAGAATTACCCCAAAGATATCAAAGCGTTTTACATGCGCCTCAATGATGATGAAAAAACCGTCGCAGCGATGGATGTACTGGCGCCGGGTATTGGCGAGATTATCGGTGGCGCGCAGCGCGAAGAGCGCCTGGACGTGCTCGATGCGCGCATGGATCAAGCCATGCAAGAAGAACTCTGGTGGTACCGGGATTTGCGCCGCTACGGCACTGTACCGCATGCCGGTTTTGGTCTCGGTTTCGAGCGACTACTTTCTTATATCAGTGGTATGGAAAACATTCGTGATGCCATACCTTTCCCAAGAACACCACAGTCTGCACCGTTCTAAATATCTGTTTAATCATGGTATTTCTCTAGCAGGGTTTCTTGGCTTAAGCAAAATTTAATCGTATGATTAGTAAACTAATCAAGTTATTGCTGAAGAACCGAGAATTTAGGGAAAGACCATGATCAAGAATAAATACGTTTACGCTTACCTGCTAATTTTAGTGCTTATAGCAGCGCCTTCCACGGCGCTATCCTGGGAGCATTATTTTGACAAACCCATCCATCACCAAATAAAAATTTCTCCGGATGGCAAGCACTTGGGTATTGTCAAAACCCAAAAGGACCGGCGAGTGCTGATTTTCTATGATCTGGAGAATAGAAAAATGGCGGGTGGCGCAAGTATATCCAAACGTGATCAAGTCGGTTCATTTCATTGGGTTAACAATGAAAGGGTAGTCATAAAATTATATTCTACCCAGACCGGCAGAACGGAGCTCGGATACTACGGGGAATTGTATTCGGTAGACATAGGCGGCAAAGACGGCGAACTGATCTTTGGTTACCGCGCGCAAGGAAGGTCAGTTGGTAGCCGCATCAAAACCAAAGACGCTATCCGTGGGTGGGCAGAGATTATTGATGTATTACCGGAAGACCCCAAGCATATACTCATTAGTTCCGAGCCAGTCGATAAAGAACGGGACAAGCTTCGAATTATTTATAAGCTGAATGTTTATAACGGAATCACCAAAAACAGACAGGACCCCGTTCCCGTAGCGGGTAGTCGCTATGTGACCGATAGCGGTGGCAATATAGCCGTGGGCGTCGGGGTGGACTCGAGCTTACAACGGCGAATCTACCGGAAAAACCCTGACGAGTGGGTTGAATTGCCAAGCCAAAATTTCGGTAATTCTTTAACACCGCTGACGCTCGATGACACCGGACGTTATCTATACACGTTGGATAACCCAAACAAAGATATGACTGGTGTCCACAAGCTGGATATTAACAGTGCTGCGTATTCAGAGTTTTATACCAATCAACGTGCTGACATTACCGGCCTGGAGTTTAGCGCTAACGGCCGTAGCATTTATGCTGCGCGGATAGATGATGGGCGGCCGAGTTACATCTTATTAAACAAAACAAATCCGGAAGCGCAGACCTTCAAATCGCTTTTGAGTGTTTTTCCCGGCAATCATGTTGATATCACAAGCTCAACGGATGACGGCAGTAAGTACGTTGTCCATGTTGGGTCAGACACCAACCCCGGTGAGTTTTTTCTTTTTGACAAGGCTAAAAATAGTGTGGATCGATTGTTTAAAGAGTATCCGGAAATCGACACAGCGGCCTTATTCGAGTCCCAACCAATTTCATTCAAGTCTTCGGATGGTTTAACAATAAATGGTTATTTGACTGAGGCTGGTTCTGGCGTTAAACCACTAGTCGTTTTAGTACACGGTGGTCCTCACGCGCGTGATTACTGGAGCTTTGACCCAACCGTTCAGGCGCTTGCGAATCAGGGTTATTCTGTATTACAGGTGAACTACCGTGGTTCAACCGGTTATGGTAACCGGTTTTTCCAGGCCGGGTTCGGGGAATGGGGAGAAGCAATCCAGCGAGATATTTACGAGGCATTGCAGTGGGCCATAAAAAATGGCAAGGCCAACAAAGATAATGTCTGCATTATGGGTGCGAGTTTCGGTGGATACTCCGCGGTACAAAATTCAATTAAATATCCGGGTACGTGGAAGTGTGCCATCGGCAATGCTGGGGTTTACGACTTGCTCGGTCTCTTCCGGGAAGGTGATGTTTCAAGATACTACACCGGTGCAGCTTACCTTAATCAGACCCTGGGTTCGGATGAAGGTAAATTAACCGCCATGTCACCCGTGTATAACACCGACAAAATAACCACTCCTTTACTGATTGCGCATGGTAAAAAAGACGAGCGGGCACCATACGCACAGGCCAAACGGTTCAAGTCAGCGCTTGATAAAAGTAAAGTCGATTACGAGTGGCATATCGTTTCCCGCGAAGGGCACGGTTTTTATGATCCGGATAATCAAAAAGAATATATGCGGAAGGTGTTTAAGTTCTTGTCTAAACATTTGAAAAAATAGTGGGTGCTAAAAATAGAATGCTGGTTGAACCGTGTAACTTGTAAAATAGGGCATGAATAGTGAATTTTGCTCCATTGTTTCAAGCGCCACTAATCATACAGATTCATGCGCTAGCGGCCATTGCTGCCTTTTTTCTCGGTCTTGTCCAGTTCATTGCTCTTAAGGGTAGTGCCCAACATAAAATTGTCGGGTCAGTTTGGGTTGCGCTGATGATAACAGCAACCGTTACGAGTGCTTTTATTCAGCGCCCGGTGTCGCCAGGGGATCCTTTTTGGACAAAGTTTTCGCCCATTCATATATTTACTGTCATCACCACTGTAGGCATTGTTGTTGGTCTTAAGTATTTACTAACAGGAGGCCCTGAGCTTAAAAACCATAAAGATCCGTTTACCGGTATCTATATCGGCGGCATCCTCATTGCCGGATTTTTTGCGTTTATGCCTGGCAGAATTATGCATGCCGTGGTGTTTGGTTAGATCTGGTCTTAGGAGCCCTGATCACTTGGCGTATTTGGATGCGCCTAAAAAGTGCAAAGACACGTAGGGCTCATCGCCAACCACCCAGCTATCATGTGGCTCTTTGGGCACGTAGAATAAATCACCAGCTTTCATTTCCGTCACTCGTCCATCCGGGAACGCAGCGGTTGCTATACCGGAAATGACCATGCCGACGTGTTCAACGGTGCAGTACTGTTCGCCAATATCAGGGCCAACATCCTCAGACCACTTCCAACCCGGCGCATAGGTTGCTTTGCCAATGGTCATGCCGCCAAGGGTTACCGTTTCGAACTTACCCTTTTCAAAATGTGTAACTTCGTCAGGTGACTCGAAACGTTTAAGTACTAATGCATTGTCCATATTTACTCCACCTGTTTTGTTATTTAATGTCTTGTTTGTTAATCAGGGCTATAACCCAAGGATTCTTCAAAAGGGACTTTGGATTTCATAAAAACTCCGTTGCCTCTGCCAATTTCGATATTATCCGAATTGTAAATGACTGCCTCGGCAATAGTCTGCGTTTTGTTTTTATTGACCACTTTGCCGACTGCTTTCAACTTGCCATCCGAGACAGGTCTGGTTAGATAAGTCGTAAATGAGGTGGTGAATAAAATAACTTCTTGTTCCAGAGAATTTGCGGCAAAAAAAGCGGCATCATCTAGCATTTTAAAATATACAGAGCCGTGCGCACTGCCGGCCGCATGATGAAGTTTCTCGGTTAGTTCCATTACTATTTCAGCCTCGCCCTCGGATATCATCGCGACAGGATGGTATATTTCGTTTATCGGTGCAGCCTGATACAGGTTTTCTAACGCTCTATAGTGATCGCTTTTATCCATTTTCTAATCCTTGCAGAACAATTTTTGTGCTTTTGATTCATTTAGAAGTGCTAATGGTATCAAGGGTTCTGCCTGTTAAAATTATTCATGCCCGTACGAAACTTCTTTGCCGTGCGGGAGATTAATGGTCGATACACAAAACGGAGTATCCAGCCAGGGACCCATAGACCACGTTCTTCTTTAGCGACGCGTGCGCGTGGATGATCAAGAAATGCACGTAGCCCTTTTTTGACTACTGGCATTTTTGAGTAAAATTTAATTTTTGATAAGTGCTTGAGATTTTTATAACCATAATGATGTGGCGCAACTAATCTTAATGGCGCCCCATGTTCAATGGGCAGTGGTTTATTGTCTAGATGGTCAGCCAACATGACGCTTTCCTCAAGCAGGTCTTCCAGTACTAGCCCGGTTTTATATCCATCCTGTGCGTATAAAACTGCGCCGGAAAACTGCTTGCCGTCTGGTTCCAGGTGTCGAATATATTTTTCGTAGAAGTCAATAAATTTTATGCCGTTCCATTTTGCGCCAATATAGCTCCACGTAGTGACACAGTGAAAATCTGTTTTCATTGTGATCTGTGGCAGATCAATGGAGGTAAAATCGATCTCGAATGGCTCTTTATCATTGATCGACACTGCAATCGACGTGCTTACGATCTCATTGGGGAATCTATTCGCGTATGGTGGTAACCCAAACCTGGGAAAAGTTTTTCTTGCTCTTTGTCCGGGAGGCAACATAGGTGATAAATTCGATCAGTTATTCGCAAAAATTATTATACGGAAATCTGCTAGTAAATAATGAAAATCGACATGATTGCACCGAAATCGAGCGCAGATACAGAGCTTGGTCATGAGCGTTGCAACGACAACGTGCGTTAGTACGATATCCAAGTTGCGTGCCAAGTCACACTTTTATTAGTCATTCAGGTCGTAAACACTTACTAATCTTATAGGACTCTAGGTTTTAGATGCGCCAATCGTGTAAGTTACTCGGCATACCTATTTATTTATTTATAATAAGAGTCGGTACAATTTAGCTATCCTTTATTAAATGCCCCTCAATTTTCCATGTCCTTAAAGAAAGCCGCTTGTATACTTAGTTTAGTTATCTGTAGTGCGATTCCACTACCCGTATTCGCTGTGGTGACAGCAATTAGCTTTGATTGTAACGGCAAGGCAACCGATGATTTGGTCGTCGGTGACGTCGTTTCAATCGTACATACCTTTGACCAGACCGGTAATTTTGCTCACGCTCTCGTTAGTACGACTTCAGGAAATCAGTTGCTTTCTGCGGTCGGTAACACAAATTACGTTGCGGGTGTACCAACGACTGTAACGCATACATTAACTGTAACACCTGTGCCCGGAACCTTGCGTTTCGCTATTGCATTTTTTAATGACAATGTATTGGTGGTATGTCCTCCGATTGGTGTAGACCTCGTTATCGATAAGTCAGTGAATGATCCAAACCCGGAGGTTGGAGACACTGTTACTTTTAGTGTCATGGTCGAAAACTTGGGGCCGAGTGCCGCGACTAATGTTCTGGTGAATGATGTTGTCCCGGCTGGCTTTGTGTATGTGGCGGGCACCATGACGGGTATTTCGCCGCCGGCTGCCGGAATTACGGCAGACGAATCGAGTCCCACGGGTAGCGGTTTGGAGTGGACCATCAATTCTTTGCCGGCAGCACCTGCGGCAGGCTCCAGTGCCACACTAACGTTTCAGGCAGTGGTTCAACCGCCTTAACACTCGACTTATGAAGGGGTTCGGGCGGTACGTTTTTTTGTTTACCCCCTCGAAAGGTGATCTCGAGTGTGGTGGTTGGCGGCAGAACAAAGGGCCTCCAATAGCGCAAGGTCGCCTTTCTTTCTTGATTGAGATCTAGGTGTATTCAGGCATCGGTCTGCGGTGCGAAGAAAATAAGGTTCTGACTGCGTGCTTAAGGGCGCGGGTCTACACTTGCCATAAACCATGGTTGTTACCACCCATGATATAAATAGCAAATTTTCCGTGACCTGCTATTTCCAATGGCGGGTGAGCAATTTCGCCGCCAGATTCTTCAGCCCTCGTGATCGCGGCTTCAATATCATCTACGAGCAGGTAAGGGCGGACAATTGAGTCTTCCGTTTCACTCATTGGCGCACGAATTCCGATCATGCCTCCGTTCTTCAACTGCGCGGTACGAGCGCCGCCTAAACCAGGGGCACCCGCACCAAAACGTATGCCATGGACGGCTTCATAGTTTAGGCAAGCTGAATCTATTTCAGGTGTTACGATTTCCAGATAATGTATTTGCATACTTTGTCCTTTGATTTATGAAGAAGAAAAACAGACGTTGTGTGTTTCATTCACCTAACGATTTTTCGGCGCGATGTTTTTGACGGCTGAAGAAAACTCCGATATTTCTTCTCGACTGTATGACGTATTGACGCGTTTTGTAGACGCCGGGTGATTGACCAAGCTTACTCCAGTTCTGCGCGCGACTTTAGGACGAATGGGTCTCGGCACAAAACCTCCGCCGCAATTAGGGCAAACATTATGGAGTAATGACTTCACGCACTCTGAGCAAAAGGTACATTCATACGTACAAATGCGCGCCTCTTCGGAATCAGGCGGAAGATCCTTATCGCATGCCTCACAATTTGGTCTAAGTTCTAGCATAAATTACACCTCTTAATTTATTGCAGAGAAACGGTGGTTTTGAGATCGCGGCTAACTGACTTGCTATGTGTGCTACTCATTGTTGGTTATTTCTCTCTTTTTGCCCGCGTATTGTTCGTAGAGTTTTTTATGCGACGCCTCTGAGAATGTATCAATTCTATCGGGATATTGCGATATCCAATCAATAAGCATCTCCAGGTTTTTGTCTTGAGCGTCTTTAGATTCATATTTATGAGGTTCCCAGGGACGATTGCGTGCGTTCTTAATGCATAATTCTACTGGCAAGTTCATGAAAATCATTTCGTTCGAATAGGGAACCGATATTTCAATCAGATCAGAGTAGCAACCTTCAATTACCCATGAATCATTTGAATTTATAAATTTCAGGATTTCTGATTCAGAATCATTAATTGCCTTTCGCTCGGGTGGGTTAGTTGGCTTCCATGCGAGGGTATCAAGATCCAGATGAGATAAATTATCAGAGCTTTGTAATTGTTTGGCGAGCGTCGACTTTCCGGATCCGGAATTTCCAAATATTAATATTTTTTTCAAACTCTTTATCCAATTTATGCACATACAGTGCCGCTGCAATGGGGTGCTGAAAAACAACGGCTATTTAGCAGTCCTGGAGAAACGGGGAAAGTTTTGCACTTGGTCAAGCAATAATCTTGACGTACCGTTGAACGATATTTTCGTTCTCCCGTATTTCTGAGTCCAGTATACCGCCATTATTCATGATAATTTTGGCGGAGGATAGGTTGGTTTTGTAGCAATGAATATGAATTTTCCGGGCGCCCATGAGGATTAGTTGCTCCATCGAAAGATGCATAAGAGTGCTACCCAGTCCTTTTCCGCGGGATGATGGTCGGATACTTAGCCCGATATGACCGCCAATGTGTTCAATTTCCTCGTTGAGGTGATGCCTTAAATTGGTAACACCCACGATCTGAGCATTGTCGATGAGCCATAGTGTGGTGTTTTGAACCGCATTTTTTGGCAGGTTTTTGCCGAGTGAAAAGTCATGTAGCTGATCTAAAAATCTCGCGAAATCTTTAAATTCCAGATCTAGCGTAAAAGGGTAGCGCTCTTCATTTTCGAGCTCTTCAATATAGGAAATATAGCTCTTTTGATATTGTTCTGACGGACGAATTAACTCCATGTTTTTGTGTCTCTTAATGCTCGGTAATGATTTTAGAGCAAGTTAGTGTTTTGTAGTTCTGATTGAAAGAATTGTTAGATTTTTTTTTATAGCGCAAACTTTAATATTAATTTAACCACCAAAGATTGAGCAAATAGAAAAGCCTGCTCCCCAGTCAAAACAATTGCCAGTTTTTCTTAAACACGGGTCCATCTTATGTCGCTCATAATGGCTTAATCCGGAATGGTCTTTTTCTTTCTTAAGTTTTTTATTGGCCATCGCGCATGCTTTCGTTCGTCTTTTTAATAATAAGATAAACATGGCAAATCCATGTTTATGGATAACGCGAAGCGCCCAGTTTGAGCAAGAGGGCTTTTGATACGCTAAGCGGTACGCGCAGTGACATCTCTTACGAGGAGAAAGGTGTTTTTGATAGCACTTTATTAAGAATATAGCGGGTTGATCCAAATAAGTTTCCATAAATATCTAACGCCAAGTGTAAGGGATTTATACGTAATGCAGCGCAGCGGTTTTCAATCCTCTAGGGAGTAACAGCCACCATTTGCATGACTTGTAGGGAGCTGAATTGTTTTTTATCAGTAATCTTTAAATTGTTCGAGTTCTTTTTCACTTTTTCGAATTCGTCATGTTGTTTTTTCCTTCCAACCAAACGAAATCCAGCGTAAACAACGGCGATTACAAACATTACGATATAAGTTTCTATGGACATACTGTTTTCCTTTTTATTTTTTGCTTCTAACGCCTGGCTAGCGGGTAGCAAGACGCGCTAGCGTTTTGCAATCGTGGTTGAGCGACTTTTTAGATTTAGTATTTTCATTTCATTTCTTCTTTCCCAATTAACATTGCAATTGCCGGAGGAAACATTAACCAGAAACCGGATGCAGGCATTAAAATTACGCCAAGTAACGTTATTAATAAAAGCGTAATTCCAATTGATCTTGGGAATTGAAGCGAGTCATTTTCTTCAACTTTAACGCATAAAACTCCAATAATAAAAAGTGCGAAACCGAAAAAGAGGAACCAAACGGCTACACCCGCTAATTCAGAAGTGACAGTGTTAAAAATACCGTTTCGGATTAACTCCAGGTAA
>CAZUMV010000104.1:0-9684 GCA_964621435.1 uncultured Thiotrichales bacterium
AGTATATGGTAACTGCTCGTATGCACCTGCTTTTATGGAATTGACAGCTTCGGCAGTATCGTAGTAATCGAGATCGAAGCCGGGCAGGGGTTTGCGATGTGCAGTATTCATAGTTATACCTGTGTATTTAGTGCTGTGTACTATTGCCTGGTTTGCGCTTATTTGCGCCTGCTAATCGGCACGAATTTTTGATCATCCGGGCCGGTGTAGTTGGCGCTCGGGCGAATAATCTTGCCATCTACACGCTGCTCCATGATGTGTGCTGACCAACCAGATGTTCGAGACATAACAAACAGGGGTGTAAACATAGCAGTTGGTATGCCCATCAAGTGATACATCACAGCAGAATACCAGTCTGCGTTCGGGAACATTTTCTTAAGTTCCCACATGATTTTTTCAAGCCGCTCGGCCACTAAATACATTTTCATGTTGTCTTGTTCGGTCGCCAGGGCTTTCGCTATTTTTTTAATGATCTCATTGCGAGGGTCACTCACTGTATATACCGGATGACCAAAACCGATGACGATTTCTTTACGCGCCACCCGTTCCCGAATGTCCGCTTCAGCTTCGTCTGCATTGTCGTAACGCTGTTGAATCTCAAGGGCAACTTCATTGGCGCCGCCGTGCTTTGGTCCGCGCAAGGCGCCGATTGCGCCCGTAATCGCGGAATACATATCTGAGCCTGTACCTGCTATGACGCGGCCGGTAAATGTGGAGGCGTTGAATTCATGCTCTGCATACAAAATCAAGGAAGCGTGCATGGCTTTAACCCAGGAGGCCGGTGCTTTTTTACCATGTAACAAATGCAGAAAATGTCCGCCGATAGAGTCATCATCGGTTTCGACTTCTATACGCTTGCCGTTGGTGGCATAGTGATACCAGTAGCACAGCATTGAGCCAAAGCTCGCCAGGAACCGGTCAGCGATGTCTTTGGCGCCAGCCTCGTTATGGTCTTCATTCTCTGGCAGCACGGTACCAAGTACCGAGGCACCGGTTCGAAGTACATCCATAGGGTGTGTTGAAGCTGGCAGTTGTTCCAGTGTTGTTGTTACTGCGGGTGGCAATCCACGCATCGTTTGCAATCTTGTTTTGTAGGCAGAAAGTTCAGATTTGTTCGGCAGTTTGCCATGCACAAGTAAGTACGCAACTTCTTCGAATTCACATTTTTTGGATAAATCAACAATATCATAACCACAATAACTGAGATCGTTGCCGGTGCGGCCCACCGTACATAAGGCTGTGTTGCCAGCGGGTACGCCGCTTAGCGCAACCGATTTTTTGGGTTTGAAAGGCACTTTCTTTTTGGTAGCTTTTTTCTTTGTTGCTTTTCTTTTCTTAACGGCCATGATTATTTTTCCTTTGCAAATAGTTGATCGAGCTTTTGTTCGTATTCGTGGTAACCCAGATAGTCATACAAATCGTTTCTGGTCTGCATGCTGTCTAAAACATTTTTTTGTGTGCCTTCTGCTCGTAAGACTTGATAGGTATTTAGCGCGGCCGCATTCATGGCGCGAAAGGCAGACAATGGGTACAGCACCATGTCGACACCAACACTACCTAGTTCTTCTACCGTGAATAATGGCGTTTTTCCGAATTCTGTTATGTTGGCAAGAATTGGAACGCCGACAGCATCTTTAAATTCCTGGTACATCGAGAGTTCTGTAATTGCTTCAGCAAAAATCATATCCGCACCAGCTTCAACGTATGCGCATGAGCGATCTATAGTTGCTTGCAGTCCTTCGTTTGCGAGTGCGTCGGTTCTTGCCATCAAGTTGAAACTGTCGTCAGTTCTAGCGTCAACCGCAGCTTTGATGCGATCAGACATTTCTTCGGTTGCTACAATTGCTTTACCCGGTCGATGTCCACACCGTTTTTCCGCTACTTGATCTTCCATGTGCACACAAGCAGCACCCGAGCGGATCATGCTCTTGATCGTACGGGCAATGCTAAAGGCGCCGCCCCAGCCGGTATCTATATCGACCATAACCGGTTTTTCGGTAACATTGGTAATGCGTTCCAGATCGACAATCACGTCTTCAAGCGTGGTAATACCAAGATCGGGAATTCCACAGGATCCGGCTGCCACACCGCCACCTGAAATGTACAAAGCTTCGTAGCCAACCGCATCGGCCAGACGTGCATGGTACGCGTTGATGGTGCCGACCACCTGTAGCGGTGATTCATTAGAAAGAGCGGTTTTGAAGCGTGTTCCCGGGGTTACCAAAGTGGTCATAATCAGGGCCTGTATGAGCGTTTAAAATTTTGATCGATCTTGTCGTTGCTACTCAAGATCGCGTTGATGACACATTATATCAGCGCAGTGGTTTGCGTCTATTGATAGTTACAATACATAGCATTTGAGAGCCGCCTATCCTGACAGCGACTTCAAACCCTGCGTGTTCCAAAAATCTCATTGATCTCGATCACGAATTTTTACGTATATCAATAATATACGTGCGTTACTAAGCGTATCGTCTTATCATAAGCGCGCACTTAAGGAATTGTTTGATGAAACGTTTTTTCTACCTAGTCGTATTGTTCTCCGGTATGTCATTTGGCGTATCAGGACTACGCGCGCAAGAGGCTGCAGTAGAGACCGAGCAGACCGTTTCCATTCGGGTCGCGGAGATTCTGGAAGAGATTGTTTCGCCGGCCAAAAAAGTAGATAGCTTGATTGAAGAGAGTCGACAGGTTTTAGGAGTGCAAACGCTCGAAGATTTCGTTGAACAACATCTACGTAACGAAGAAGAGCTCGCTAACCTGGAGACCGAGTTAAGACTATCCGTGTCGGAGCCGGAGCGAGACCGCTTACGAATTCAGATAACTGCAATTGAAGAAGAGCTTACTGCTAGTGAGCAAAGTTTCGAAGGCTTGGCAACTGGTGTCAAGGTTTCCGATACCGGCGAAGACGAGACTGAGAATCTAAACTTCTCGCAAAATTTACAACGCTTACTCAATCCGCTTTTTAAAGCCTTGATGCAATCGACAGAAAACATTCGGGTTAAAGCGGAAATTCGAGAAGAAATAGGTCAATACGAAATGACCTTGAATGAATCCAACATTGCCTTGAAGAATCTCGATATTTGGTTGCAGCGCGAAATCTCGGACGACAGTCGCGCGCGGCTTACCGAGTTGTTGGAGGATTGGCAAAACCAACGGCAAGTTATTACCACCAACTTGAGCGCCGCGCAGCTGCAGCTCGCAGATTTGGAAGCCGCCGATTTATCTATGGGTGACCGCTTTGGGCACAACGTAAAGAACTTTTTCCAAACTCGCGGTCTGTATTGTCTGCTGGGTCTAATGTCATTTTTTCTCGTCATACTCCTCAGCCGCTTGCTCTATAGACTTTGGTATATGTCACCGCTGCGTCCCGCTAAACGCAGTTTTAATGTGCGCTTGTTTGAGCTCGTCTATAAGGCTTTTTCAGTTCTCATCGCATCACTTGCACCGTTGTTCGTTTTCTATACCTTTGAAGACTGGGTAATGTTTAGTATTGGCCTGTTGATAGCATTCGGCGTGCTTTGGTCACTTCGTAATGTTGTACCCAATATGTGGCGCCAGGGTAGATTGCTTTTAAACATTGGAGCGGTTCGTGAAGGAGAACGGATTATGTTCTTTGGTCTGCCGTGGCGCGTTAAAAACCTGGCCATTTTTACGGAATTGGAAAACCCCGAAAATAAATTACGATTGCGGGTACCGGTTGAGGACTTACTCGGTTTAACCTCAAAACCCATTCAGACGTCGGAGTCCTGGTTTCCGTGCAAACGTGGTGATTGGGTGATTTTATCTGATGGTTACCGCGGTAGAGTAAGTGCTATTTCGATTGAATTCGTAGATATTGAGGACCGCGGTTTGTCTACTAAAACTTACCCGATGCAGGAGTTTTTGGCTTTACGCCCCTTGAATATTTCCGACTCATTTAGACTGCGGGAAACTGTGGGAATAAGCTACGATCATCAAACTGAAAGTACTAATCGTGTGTTGGGTCGTTTAAAGAAATTTATCACCGCTAAAATTGCCGACGAAGGTTATGAGCCACATGTTAAGAAACTAACCGTCGAGTTTGAAAAAGTTAATGATTCGTCGCTAGACGTAACTGTATTGATTGACGTGGATGGAAGTCAGGCGCCATTTTATAATCGTATACGTCGAGCCATGCAACGTTGGAATGTAGATGCTTGCACTGAAAATGGTTGGGAAATTCCATTTCCCCAGCGCACCCTGCATGTTCGAAATGCTCAAGAAAATGTTACGCTGTCACCACAAGGGGATTTATTCGTGGAGCGTGCTGATGAAACACAGTTTATCGATATGGATAACGAAGAGAACGTTGCAGCCGAGTAGGGTTACTTGATGTAGGTATGTTTCACATACTGGCTGATAATGGTTTGAAACTGTTTGGCGATATTGTCACCTTTTAGCGTAACGTCCTTTTCGCCGTCGATGTAAACCGGTGCCACCGGTTTTTCGCCGGTGCCGGGCAAACTGATACCGATATTGGCGTGTTTGCTTTCCCCGGGGCCATTCACGACGCACCCCATCACTGCTACTGACAGGTTTTCTACGCCCGGATGTTCTTGCTTCCAGGTTGGCATGCTGGCGCGTAAATAGCCTTGAATTTCCTGAGCGAGTTCCTGAAAATATTCACTGGTGGTGCGTCCGCAACCCGGACATGCAACCACTGATGGCGTAAATGCCCGTAGCCCCATAGTCTGCAAGATTTCCTGTGCCACCAGTACTTCCTGGGTTCGTTTGCCGCCGGGCTCCGGCGTGAGCGAGATGCGAATGGTGTCGCCAATTCCTTGTTGTAACAGAACCGCGAGCGCAGCGGTTGAGGCAACAATGCCTTTGCTGCCCATGCCGGCTTCGGTTAATCCTAAGTGCAGGGCGTAGTCACATTGTTGTGCCAGGCTTTCATAGACCTGGATTAAATCCTGCACACCGCTCATTTTGCATGACAGGATGATTTTATTTTTTGCGAGACCTAACTTTTCAGCCATCTCGGCGCTTTCAAGTGCAGAAGCAATAACGGCTTTTTTTGTGACGGTAGTGAGTTCGTCGGGGGTTGCTCGCTTGGCATTCTCGTCCAGCATTCGTGCCAGCAGTTGCTGATCTAATGAGCCCCAGTTAACGCCAATGCGAACCGGTTTATCGAGATCCCGAGCAATCTCGATCATCTGGCAGAACTGGTCATCACGTTTTTTGCCGCGCCCGACATTGCCGGGATTAATTCGATACTTTGCCAGAGCTTGTGCGCAATCGGGGTTTTCGGTCAGCAGCTTGTGGCCGTTATAGTGAAAGTCTCCCACCAAAGGCACATGACAACCCATGTCATTCATACGGCTGACGATTTCAGGTACCGCCTGTGCTGATTCCTGATTGTTAACGGTGATGCGTACCAGTTCAGAACCCGCTTGCGCCAGCTCAGTCACTTGTATCGCCGTTCTAACAGCATCGGCGGTGTCAGTATTGGTCATTGATTGCACCACAATAGCCTGGCAACCGCCGACGGTTACGTCGCCAATATTGACTGCTTGAGTTTTCTGCCTCGCGATAGTCATGTTGTGATTATATCCCGACTGCGTTGGCTTCGGTATCTCGATATTGCCTGATTGTTGCGATCAGTTTGCGCAACAGGAAAATTGCGGCGATGCTGAGGCCAATACACATTGCAATCCAGTAACCATAGGCTCCGTTAAGTGCTGGCCAGGCGGTCGAGTATGAAAGGAAATACCCCAATGGAAAAGCAATCACCCAAAAAGCAAAAAACTGGGCGATCAATGGTGAACGGGTATCCAGGTATGCGCGTAATCCGCACAGGGCAGATACCTGAAGCGCGTCAGTGAATTGAAATACGGCCGATAATATTAATAGCGTGGCTGCCAGGCTTATTACGGCCGGGTCTTTACTAAAAGCACCAACGATTTGATATCGGCTAAGGATAAACATCAAACTAAACCCGACCGAGATCAGGAGTGTTATTTTAAGTCCGGTATAACAGGTATGAGCCGCGCTATCACTATCGTTGGTGCCAAGAAACCGCGAAGCCCGTATGGTAATCGCCTGGCTAATACCGTAGTAAATCATGTACGTAGCCGAGGCTATCGAAACCGCGATCGCATGTGCGCTCGCCGATATGGCGCCAAAATAAACAATCATAATTGCCGCACCACAAAAGAATCCTAACTCCAGCATTAATGACAGGCATATGGGTATGCCCAGCGTATATATTTTTTTGATCTCGAAAACGTTTGGCGCATTGAATGGTTGTAACAAGCTAATGCCAGCCTGACGGGTGCACTTAAGCAGCAAGATAATAAAGCCAAGCATGCTGAACATGCAGATAGAAGCGGTGGCAATAGCACAACCAACGCCCCCCAATTTGGGCGCCCCGAACAGACCGTTCACTAAAATAATGTCTAAAGGAATGTTGATCAGGAATGCGCAGACGTTAATTACCAGCACTGGCACCGTCCAGTTCATTGACTCCAGAGATGAACGTAGGCCGGAAATCATGCAAAAACCAAAGCCTGAAACTGACATGATCGCTACGTATTTGGCCGCAATGTCCTGAATAGCCGGGTCGAAATTAGCGCGCGTCAAGACTCGCGATGCGATCAGCATTAAAATCACACAAGCGATGCCGGCAAACAAGCAGCTCCAAATAACTTGTTGGATTTGATCGCGCATGCTGCTTAGGTCATTGGCACCAAAATGCCGGCTTACTAAAGGTGCCGCTGTTAGTCCGATACCGAACAAGCTGAATATAATGATATTGCTAACATTGTTACCCAGAGTCATGCCGGCAAGCTCTATGGTACCGGCTCTGCCGGCAATCAACACATCCGTAAGTCCCATGCCAATGAGCACCAATTGGCTTAGCGCCAGCGGGGCGGCCAATTTTAATAGGGCACGAATTTCTTGCTGATCAAAGATCATGCTGGCTTGGCGCTGACTCCGACTAAATCATATTCGGTGGCAGAAACAATGTTGACCTCTGCGAACTCGCCTATTGGCAACAAGGTGTCGTGGATGATCACGTTGCCATCTATTTCCGGCGCGTCTGCGGTACTTCGCGCAATAGAATGCCCGTCGCTATGTTCGTCGACCAGAACGGTTTGTACTGTGCCTACTTTCTCCAACAGTAGTTCAGCGCTGATTTCAGCTTGAAGCTGCATTAAAGTGTCGAAGCGTTGTTGTTTAACATCTTCGGGGACAGTGTCTGGTAAATCGTTGGCGGTAGCGCCATCAACTGCAGAGTAAGTAAAGCACCCGAGTCGATTAATTCGGGCTTCTTTAAGGAAATTCAGCAATTGTTCGAAGTCATGATCAGTCTCGCCGGGAAAACCGACGATGAAAGTGCTGCGCACAGTTAGCTCCGGGCAGATCTCGCGCCAGCTTTGAATTCGCTCCAACATCCGTGCTGACTTGGCAGGTCGCTTCATGGCTTTGAGAATGCGTGGGCTGGCATGCTGCATCGGTATATCGAGGTAGGGTAGCAGGCCTCCACTTTGATCCTGATTGACCATCAGTGGAATGAGTTTATCAACATGCGGATAGGGATAGACATAATGCATACGAACCCAGATGCCAAGTTGCGCTAATGCTTCGGCCATATTTTGCAGGTTTGATTTGATCGGACGTCCGTCCCAAAACCCCGTTCGGTATTTTACATCCACACCATAGGCGCTGGTGTCCTGGGACACTACTAAAAGTTCTTTAACGCCAGCACGGACGAGATTTTCAGCTTCGCTTAAAATGTCACCAATCGGGCGGCTGACTAAGTCGCCGCGCAAACTCGGAATAATACAAAAGCTGCAGCGATGGTTGCAGCCTTCGGAAATTTTCAGATAGGCGTAATGTTTAGGGGTGAGTTTGATGCCTTGCGGAGGTACCAGATCCATATGCGGGTCATGCGGCGCCGGGCAATGTTCATGCAGCGCGGTCATCACTTCTTCGTAGGCATGCGCGCCGGTAACTGCTAATACTTCGGGATATTTCTGTGTGATAGCTTCCGATTCTTTACCCAGGCAGCCAGTTACGATAACCCGGCCGTTCTCATCCATGGCCTCACCAATGGCATCCATCGATTCTTCAATCGCACTGTCTATAAAACCACAAGTGTTCACCACGACTAAATTAGCGTCATCATAGCTATTGGATATCTGATAGCCCTCGCTACGCATTTGCGTAATGATGCGCTCAGAGTCTACCAATGCTTTAGGGCAGCCAAGACTAACGAAACCGACTTTTGGTGGCGATGAAGTTTGAGACATTACATTACAAGCAGCTAATAGGTAGGGGATTCTATCAGTAATACTGACTCAGGTAACGATTTGCAGCAGTATGCATTAGTTGTTGCATGAAGTAGACTGACAGTATGGCATCCAAAAATTTTTACTTAACGTAAATTAACCTGTCTACAATAATACTAATTACTATTTACCGGAGTCGCTAATAATGAAGAATGTTTTCCTGACCGTGTTCCTGATCTCGCTATCCATGCTGTTTTTGGCCGCGTGCAACACCACAAACACCACTGCTAGCGCTACCAATGCTGCTGCCAGCACGCCTAAATCTGCGCTCAGCGAGACTGATCTTACTATTCACGCTTCCGCTAAAGAAATTCAGCCGTTGCAAATCGGTGATCCGATGCCGGCGTTCAAAGTCCAGTCAATCGATGGAGAGTTGGTTGATTTTACCTCCGGTGAACGTGACAAACCACTGATGATCGTTACCTTTAGAGGAGGTTGGTGTCCGTATTGTAATTTGCAACTCAACTCCTTGCGTGACGTTGTACCGGAGCTGACTGAGAGCGGTATGGATGTATATTTTCTAAGTGGTGATCGATCCGATGTGCTGTACAGCGGCTTAAATGATAAAGCCGAATCCGCCGCTTCCAACAGTCAATATAAGATTTATTCAGATGCAAATACCGAAGCGGCAAGTGCGCTTGGCATTGCGTTTAAATTACCTGAAAGACAGCGCGCTAGATTGATTGATAGTCCAAGCGTAGACGCGGCGGACGGCTCAATCGATAAACATGGTGTTCTGGCGGTGCCGTCAGTATTTATTATCGGAGAAACTGGCGACGTTGAATTCGTGCATGCCGACCCTAACTATAAAGTTCGAATCGACGAGAGTGATTTGTTAGACGCAGCGAAGCGTGTGCTGGGAACCAACTAAGTTGGAGCTTGAGTATATTAATAGCGAGCTGGCAGGGTAGAATCTCTTGGCTTGCTCTCGATATTCTCAGATCATCAAACCAGCAATGCTGGCTTCAGGACGGGACTACTGGTTCGGGCGCGCTTTGATAAGCCAACGCAAATTTCGATTCATCGCTATGGGAGGACAACAATGAAAAATATGAAAAGAACCCTGATTATGGTTCCCCTTAGCATGATATTCCTGGTTGCTTGCGGGCAAACAGAGTCTACGGGCAATGCAGTTGACGCAGTGGCAGATGCAGCAAAAACAGCAGCTGCCGAGACCGTAAATTCGGGGGTTGAAGTCGTCAAAGAGGCTGCGGAAGTGCCGGCAACTGTTGCGGACGCTGCCGGAACGCTTACCATCTTTCCATCCGCCGAAGAGACTCAACCATTGCAGGTTGGGGATGCTATGCCAGCTTTCACGGTACAGGCTGTTGATGGTGCAACGGTACCTTTCGCCGCCGGTATTCGTGCC
>CAZUMV010000105.1:0-9552 GCA_964621435.1 uncultured Thiotrichales bacterium
AAGCAGAAACCACACCGGTCAGACGCTCAGCCTCGTATGCACCGAAATGCACGGCATCTTGCAGCTCATCTTCTGCAAAATGACAGGTACTTACCGGTAAACCCGGCCGCAGGATTTCATTGCGCACGGGCCAAGTCTCTACGTTACTTATTTTCCTGACATGCATAATAAAGAAACTATAACTTAGCTGTTACCACACCACCACATGCGGCTCGATCAGATGGTAGAATAAACCCATAAGAAAATTCAAAAGGGAAAGATCTTGCGAAACATTCACCGAATTTTGCTCCTACAAATACTCATTTTTGCACTACCGATCTGCGTTTACGCAGCGCCTGACACCTGGACGCCTAATGATATCCAGGATCAGCGCGAGGGTAACTACGCATTTACCAACGCCACAATAACTATCAACCCGAATAAGACTGTAAGCAATGCAACCTTATTGATCCGCGCTGGAAAAGTAGAAAAAATTGGTGCCAACATAGCCGTACCAGCGAGCTATGCCGAATTTGATCTAAGCGGGCGCTATATATACCCGTCCTTTATTGATCTGGACAGTGATTACGGTATGCCCGAGCCTGAAGAAAGGGCCCCATATAGCTGGTCAGCTGCCGAGGTCACCGAAAACCCTGAACCAGGTGCTTATAATGCCAACGCTGCGATCAAGGCCGAATACCAGGCTGCAGAAAATTTCAACGCCGACCGCGATCAGTCCAAATCGCTACGCGAGATAGGCTTCGGTGCGGTGTTAACCCATCGCCGTGACGGCCTTGCGCGCGGCACCGGCGCATTGGTTTTACTGGCAGATCGCTCGGCACATGAAGACATCCTCAAGACCGCCGCAGCCACCCACTATGCTTTTGAGAAAGGCAGCTCGACACAAACCTACCCTAGATCGGCCATGGGTTTTGTCGCTTTGCTCAGACAAACGAATCTGGATGCCGACTGGTATGCGAAACTAAAAAATCCTGATTTCATTGATCATTCCTTGATCGCCTGGCACAAAAACCGTGATTTGCCGCAAATCATTGATGCTCGGCAGAACTGGCTAGCAGTGCTACGGGCGGATAAATTAGGCGATGAATTTGGCACCCAATACATTATTCGCAGCGCCGGTGATGAATATCAAAGAATCGAAAGTATCAAACAAACCAAAGCCAGTTTGATTGTGCCAATAAACTTTCCAGTCGCCATGGATGTCAGTGACCCCATCCTCAGTGACCAAATCAGCTTAACGGCTATGAAGCACTGGGAACTCGCGCCAACTAACCCGGGGCGCCTGGCGAATGCCAACATAAACTTCGCGATCACCGCCAACGGCTCCGATGACTTTTGGAAAAATTTGCGCAAAGCGCATAAATTTGGACTTAGCGAAGCGCAAGCGCTTGCTGCGTTAACGACGGCACCAGCAAAATTACTGGGCGTATCGAAACAACTCGGCTCTTTGCAAGCAGGCGCGCAAGCAAACTTTCTGATCACCTCTGACACACTCTTTTCCGAACAGTTGGTTATCGAAGAAAACTGGGTTGCTGGACAGCGCTTAAAGCTGGCCGACCACCAGCCCAAACTTGACGGGCGATATCAGCTGATCGTCAATGAGCTAAGCTATCCACTGGAAATCAAAAGTAAGGACGGGAAAGCCAGCGCCAAAATCGCCTGGTACGAGGAAGAAACCGAGCAAAACAAAAACACTGCCGTACAATTTAGCTACAACCCGAATAACATACTGCTGAGTTTTGTCGCTAACCCCGGTCAGCCTCCAATTCGACTTACTGGTCAGGTAAATAACCAAAACCGGCAGAACTGGGGAGGCCGTGGCCAATTAGCCGATGGCACCTGGGTGAGCTGGCGCTCCAACCGTATCGGCGCGCTAACACAAGCGGGCAGCCAACAAACACCGCCGGAAAATACCGATGTCGGCAACGTCACCTATCCGTTCACCGCTTTTGGTCGCCCGACTCAAGCTGCCAGCCAGAACATTCTATTTCGCAACGCAACCGTGTGGACGAATGAACAAGCTGGCGTGTTAGAGCAAACTGACGTACTGGTCAAGAATGGTAAAATTGCTGCAATCGGCGAAAACTTGCCCGCCGGTGGCGCACAAATTTATGACGCCAGTAATAGACACCTTACCAGCGGCATTATTGACGAGCACTCCCATATCGCATTGCTATCAGTCAACGATATCGCCACCAACTCCGGCATGGTAAGAATGGGTGATGTGATTGACTCGGAAGATATCAATATTTATCGCAATCTCGCCGGTGGCGTGACCGCGGCACAATTATTGCACGGTTCTGCCAATCCTATTGGTGGCCAATCTGCCTTGGTGAAGTTTCGCTGGGGGGCAACACCAGAAGAAATGAAAATCGAAGGTGCAGATAAATTTATAAAATTTGCGCTCGGTGAGAACGTTAAAAGATCGAGCAACCAAAACTCGGTTCGATTCCCGCAAACAAGAATGGGCGTTGAGCAAGTTTACCGTGATGCTTTTAGCCGCGCGCAAGCCTATCAAAATGGCGGCAAAAACCAACGCCGCGATTTGGCCATGGATGCCATGAGCGAGATCGTCAATGGCGATCGATTTATCACTTGCCATTCTTACGTGCAATCGGAAATCAATATGCTCATGAAAGTCGCTGACGACTATGATTTCAGAGTCAACACTTTTACCCATATTCTTGAGGGTTACAAAGTCGCTGATAAAATGGCGGCGCACGGTGCCGGTGGCTCAACCTTTTCCGATTGGTGGGCATACAAGTGGGAAGTCCGCTATGCCATACCTTACAACGCTGCCTTAATGGATCAGGCTGGCGTCACGGTCGCGATCAATTCTGATAGTCAGGAAATGTCCAGAAGACTTAATCAGGAAGCCGCCAAGTCAGTGAAATACGGCGGCATGGATGAAGCAGAAGCTTGGAAAATGGTCACTTTGAATCCTGCCAAGCTGCTGCATCTGGATGACCGCATGGGCTCAGTGAAAGTCGGCAAAGATGCTGACCTTGTAGTCTGGACCGACCATCCCTTATCTATCTACACGATTGCCGATCTCACCATGATCGATGGCAAAGTATATTACTCCCGCAGCGATGATCTGGCCGCTCGCGAAACGGTAAAAAAGGAGCGCCTGCGCCTGACCAGCAAATTACACGCCGCTAATCAGGGTGGCGAAAAAACTGACTTTGTTGTTAAAGCTGATCCTGAATTTCATTGCGATAGCTTGCATGGATACGAGCACTTAACCGGAGCACACCATTGAACACATTTAAAAATCTGTTGGTAACGTTAAGCATCGCCGGCTTACTCGCCTCTGTGCCTGTGGCAGCATTAACTCCGAAACCGGCAAATTCGGATAGTCAAAAAGTCGCTTTAGTCGGCGGCACCATTCATACCGTTAGCAATGGCGATATTGAAAATGGCGTCTTGACCTTTGCCGATGGCAAAATTACCGGTATCCACCGCGACCGAAATCTTGATTTATCTGCTTACCAGATCATTGATATTACCGGACAACATGTCTACCCGGGACTGATTTTGCCCGACTCGGTGCTTGGCCTGGTTGAAGTAGACGCGCTAAGACACACCAGAGACTTTCAAGAACGCGGCACTTTAAACCCAAGTATGCGCACATTGACTTCCTATAACACCGATTCCGAACTTATTCCGACGATGCGTTTTAACGGTGTTTTGATTGCCCAGATAGCACCGGTCGGCGGACTGGTTGCCGGCACATCATCAATCGTACAATTGGACGCTTGGAATTGGGAAGACGCCGCTGTTAAAGCCGATGACGGCGTCCACATTAACTGGCCCAACCCGAGTTACTATAAATATGACAGTGACACCGACACGGTTAATCTCACTGAAAACAAAAGCTATGCGAAAGATCGACAAGAGCTTGAACAATTATTCTCCGACAGCGTTGCCAACACTAATAATAGCAATTTAAAACTCGCAGCTATGCGCGGCTTGTTCGACGGCAGCCAGACTTTATATGTCAGTGCTAATACGCCACAGGCAATTATTGAGGCCATAGGCTTCCTCAAACAAGTAGGCGTAAAGCGTATCGTACTGAAATCCAATAGCGCGACATTATTAGCGACGGATATCCTTAGCCAGCACAATATACCGGTATTATTAAATAGCTTGCATAACGTACCGGCACAAGCTCATCATGATATCGATGTCGTTTATCGTCTGCCGCAAGAGCTTATGGCGCGCGGAATCAAAGTAGGCATTAGCAATAACGACTGGTTAATGAATTCACGTAACCTCGCCTTTCATGCTGGCAGTGCCGCCGCGTACGGGATGCCTAAAAATGAAGCTTTACGAATGATCACGTTAAGCAATGCTGAAATTCTTGGTATTGAAGATCGTCTTGGTTCGCTGGAAGTAGGTAAGGATGCGACGCTATTCGTATCTCAGGGAGACGCGCTTGATATGCGTAGCCAACAACTCAGCCATATCTGGATTGATGGTCGTCCGGTACAACTCGACGCGATGCAACAAGAACTGTACCAGCGCTTCAAACAGAGATATAACGACCAGTAGCTACTTTGCGCGAAGCACCAGAAAGTTGCCTAGAATCACTAATGCAAGCCCGAACACGGCGGTCGCAGTCCAGCGATAGTCCTCAAAAATTGTCGAGACAATCAGTGCGACCACTGGAAACATGACGCCGGAGTACGAAGCTTTGTCAGGACCGATTTTCTCTATGAGGGTTAAGTAACAAAGAAATGCAACTACGCTGCCAAATACTGACAAGTAGATCAAAGACACGACATATTCAGTTGAACCGTCAAAATTAAACGGTATCCCTTTCACCAGCACATAAGCAAGCGTCATGATACAGCCATAGAACATGCCCCAGGTGGTAGCCGCCACGATAGGCACACCGTTTTCTTTATTTTTTATGGTCGTTACATTTCCGATGGACGCAAACAGGGTCGCTAACAGGCCAAATAAAATACTATTTCTAACCTGCTCTGAGCGCTCCATGTTGGATAGCTCGGGAATAAATATGAACACCAATCCGATCAGGCCCAGAATGCCGCTTAACACCACAACCGGCCGGATCGGCAAACCCACAATCAGACGCCCGTTAAGCACATTCATTAAAACTACCGTTGAGAAAATTACCGCTACAAGTCCGGTGGTCAGATGTACAGAAGCATAGTAGAAAAAAATGTAGTTAAGACAAAAAAGACAAGTCCCTTGAATCAACATATATTTATGCGCGTGAGCCGAGAATTTCAGCGGTGTTTTTCGTGCCATACAAATGGCCAACAAAACCAATGTCGCGATCGCGTAGCGATATAAAATCGACACCTCTACTGCGACGTAACCAAGTTGAAAACTAATAGCAAACCAAGTGGTACCCCAAATCAGCACAGTACCAGCGTATAGAACGCTATTTGGCATTTAAGACATTAGACGGTGAAAACTGATCTGTTAAGGGCCGGGTATCCGGATCCCAGGCAGGCACGGTGTCAATAGCCTTATATAGCGCGCGCGCATCAACATCATATTTTTTTAAGCGCTCTTCAAGTAATGCAGCATTTTTGCCGATGTTATCAATAAGCATATTCTCGGGATTAATTGAATGCAGCAAAATTCGATTACTACTACCAGGCAAGCGCGAGACATAAAACGCGCCAAAGACTTGCGCATAGGTAGCAAGCTCATGATTGAATAAACGCGAAGATGAAAACGTATTGGCCAATATCGCGCCATCAGGTGACAAAATACTTTTGACTTCTTCCAGGAACTCAACGGTTGTTAGGTGTTCCGGGATATAATCAGACCCGAAAGCATCCAAAATCACCAGATCATATTTTTTGTCTTTCAAGCCTTCTCTTTTAATGAAGAGACGCGCATCTTTTATGATGATCCGGTTGTTGTCGTTTTCCTGAAATCCAAAGTACTTTTTTGCGACATCGGCTACCGCCGGGTCGATATCTACCGACGTAATCCGGGCTCCCGGATACATATCATGTAGCGCCGTTGGCAAAGAACCGCCGCCTAACCCAACTATCATAATTGCCTTAGGGTCAACATTAAGGAGCACACCAGTCATCGCCATCTTGGTATAGTTGAATACTAATTGATCAGGGTTTTTGACGTTCTTACAAGATTGGTTAGTGTCGTGCTTTCTCGGAATAGCAAACTTTAAACAGACCAGGTCACCTTCCTTTTCAACATAAATATCCCGGTACAATGACTTGGCACGATAAAGCGTTTTTGCCAACACCTCACCGGGAACAAGACAAACCAACAATGTACACAATAATAGTTTCTTCATCGTCTAAACCTGTGCTGAAGTATGGCGAAAATACCAAGAGTAGCCAGTACTAAACTGCTAAGTTTAATAATGGTATTGGTTTCCAAATGTAGAGCAAAATAAAACGAAGTCAACAGTGTTCCCAGCGCACTGCCGAGCGTAGAAATAAAATACAGAAAGCCTGCTGATAGACCACTGGTTTCCTTACTGGCGGTGGTCAGGCTGACCGCGTATGGCGACGCGAAGCCCATCACCAAGGTGGGCACAAAAAAGATCAGCATACAAAATAACAATGAACCTGATCTGGGATCTTCTATTTTGGTAAAAACCCATTCACCCAGAGGGTCCGTAAACAGGATTACAATCCAAAGCAAAAGTGCAGCCAGCAAAAATACCATACCGAATTTTTGCATATTAGGGGCGCGCTTGGAGTACAGACCACCGAGAGCATAACCAAAGGATAGTGCCAGCATGAACGCTGTAATAATGCTACCCCACACATAAATGCTGCTGCCAAAATATGGCGCCAGTATTTTTCCGCCGAGTAATTCGACGCTCATGATGATAAAGCCCATACTAAAAACCATCACAAACAGCAGACCGTTACGATTCATTGACTACACTTTAAGAAACCCAAGGGTGTAGATTCTATCCCAGCAATGGCCATCACGACCAGAACTTCTATAGATTACTTCGCTAAAAAAAGATTGAACCAATACACGAGTATCAGCTCACAAGATTTTTTTGAGGATTTATTTTCCGCTACGGGCAGCGCTGATATCGTTCCACTCTTTGTAATCCAGCCAAATGCCTTTACAAGAAGGACAAGCATCAATCTCAGTGGAGGTGCCGGAATAATTGAATGCCGCCAATGGCACCGAGCAACGTGGGCAATGGTAATCGTCATTGACGTTAGAACCACTGGAAATAAAGAAAGGATTTACTGCATTAGGCCCTAAAATTTTCTCGAGCTCACCCGGATCAAACCACATACCCCCACAAGAATTGCATTGGTCAATAGTCATACCTGACTTTGGCATCTTGTACTCTTGCAACTTCCCCTTCAGGCACTTGATACAATCGCCGGTGTGGTCCTCAAGCGCCGATTTCGCGGGCGCTTCCTGTACTTCTTTAACTTTAGGTTCCATACCGTAAAAGTATCATCTTTAACCACTTTATTACCCGCAAGGGATCACGATTTCACACCCCGCTTGTTAAGGTGCCACCGGTATATACCGACTATCGTCAAAATATCATCGCTAGTCGCCACGCAGCGCTGCGGCAGCTTTTTTCAAGAACTTCTCGGGTTGCTGTGGCCCCACCTCGAGCGCGGTTTGGTCGCTGGTGTCATTAATTTGATCCCACAGCCGCAAAACTTCCTCCGGTGTTTGTTGCCCGGGCGCAATGAATACGCCGTCAGTTTCGAACAATCTGGTCGAGGCGTAGCCACCACCACCAGCACACAGAATCTGTTTGGTTGGCGCATCTTCATGACACAAGGTCAACAAGCCGGCAGAAACCGATTCCGGCCCCAATTGAGCCAAAAACTCTTCCGGCATAATGTCATCGGTCATGCGGGTCGCCGCGGTTGGCGCCAAGGCATTGACATGAATATTTTTAGAGGCTCCCTCCAATACCAGAGTATTCATCAAGCCCAACACCGCCATCTTGGCAGCACCATAATTTGATTGACCAAAATTACCGTACATACCACTACTGGAAGTTGTTACCACGACCCTTCCGTACTCTTGCTCGCGCATAATATTCCATACCGCTTTAGTACAATTGACCGTACCCATGAGATGCACATCCATGACGATCTTAAAGTCATCAAGCGACATTTTGGCAAAGGTTTTGTCTCTAAGGATGCCCGCATTATTAACCAGAATATCCACACGACCCCACGTCGCCATAGCCTCCGCGACCATTGCTTCTATCTGATCGTATTCAGTGACGTTTGCACCATTGGCGATGGCTTCACCACCCTGTGCTTGAATTAACTCGACCACTTCCGCGGCGGCGGCGCTAGAGGTACCCACACCATCGCGCGCGCCACCAAGATCATTAACCACAACCTTGGCGCCTCGTGCTGCCAGCGCTAATGCGTGTGATCGCCCCAGGCCATTTCCCGCGCCAGTTACAATTGCTACTCTGTCATCAAATCTAATACTCATAGTATTCCTTTATACTGTAATTCATGCATCGCCTATAGTCGTTATGCCGGCGAATCGTGGTAGGCTAAACCGAACCAAGATGAATCTTAATATAACACCTCATGGCCTCAGAAAAACCACCAATTGACCTCGCCTTTACCCGCACAGTAGACACCGGCACCGTCGAAGAAGCAACCTTTGCCGGCGCCCTGAGCTTTGCCCGACGCCGCTATACCAAGTCGTTGGAGCATGTCGATGTTGCGGTGGTCGGTCTACCATTCGACCTTGCCACTACCGCCCGGCCCGGAGCACGGTTTGGACCACGTGCCATACGGGAAGCCTCGGCGATGATCGCCTGGGACAGAGTGCATGGCTGGGGCTTTGACCCGTTTGAAGACTTCTCTGTTATTGACTATGGCGACACCAATTTTAGTGCCGGGCTCAGCGAGCGTATACCGAAAGAAATTGAAGCCCAATTCCATGCTATCCATAAACAGGGTGTAAAAACACTGATGCTCGGCGGTGACCACTTTGCCACCTATCCGGTCATTAAGTCCCTAGCTGCATTTCATGACCAACCACTATCACTGATTCATTTCGATGCGCATTCAGATACCTGGAAAGACGATAGCGGCATCAACCATGGCACGATGTTTTACCATGCCGCCCGAGAAGGTTTGATCGACCCCAAACACTCCGCGCAAATTGGCATCCGCACCTATAACGAAGAGAGCCATGGCTTCAATATTTTTTCAGCCGAGGATGTTGCCGACGCCCCGCTTGCAAGCACTATTGAGCAGGTTCTTAAAATCGTCGGTGATAAACCAGTCTACCTGACCTTTGATATTGATTGTCTGGATCCATCCATGGCGCCCGGCACAGGAACCCCGGTCGCCGCCGGCCTAACCACGATGCAAGCACAAAAGTTTTTACGCGGCTTAAAAGGCATTAACCTGCAAGGCGCTGATGTCGTCGAAGTCGCACCCGCTTATGACCAAAGTCAGATCACTGCCTTAGCCGCTGCCACCATGGCAATGAACTTGATCGCACTATTTAATGTTTCCAAGAAAAAATATGGCGGAACTCGAAAATGAAATACGTCGATAACGTTCAGCT
>CAZUMV010000106.1:0-9541 GCA_964621435.1 uncultured Thiotrichales bacterium
TGTAGTGGTGGTTTTACCCGCACCCTGTAAACCAGCCATTAACACAACCGCTGGCCGCTCCTTACCGAGATTCAAACCTTCGTTCGCGCTACCCATTATCTTGGTTAGCTCTTGATCAACTATACGAATAAATTCTTGTCCGGGCGAAACACTACTGGTGACTTCAGCGCCTAGTGCTCGCTCTTTTACGCTCGCGGTAAAATCTTTCACTACCGGCAAAGCCACGTCCGCCTCTAACAAAGCCATACGAACTTCCCGCACCGACTCTTCAATGTTTTGTTCGGTGAGGCGCGCCTGGCCTCGAATTTTCTTTACTGTGGAATTTAGTCTTTCACTTAGGTTTTCAAACATGGTTTTTTCAGTATGTTCTAGATGATTGAATTATAGCGTGAACGCCTGCCCATTGTGCAATCGAGATATCGATCGCGCAGGTAGCAAATCGGTTAACTCCTGCATAATTAGATCTTCATTGCCCGCCTTCAGGTGAGAAATGTAAATTTTAGGATCATGCTGCAATTTTTGCAGGTCTGATGCTAACGAGGTCGAGCAATAGTGCTGCGCTTTTTTGCTCAAACTTTCCTCCGCCGCCGGATAAGAACACTCAACAATCAATCTGTCGAGGCCCGGAAGTTTATTTAGTGCCTCCCAAAGCTCGTCGTTGCTACTACAGTCACCACTAAAAGCTAAGGTACCATTATTTTCGCTGCGCACCAGATAGCCAACGGCTGGCACCGAATGTTTTGCCGGCAGCATTGTAAACTCGATATCGCCAATCTGGCGTGTTTCGCCCAGGCGCATGATCTCTGAACAAATAGCTGGGGCACTGCCATCGCCAAAGTCGAAAAAATTTGGCCATAACCGCCAATTAAAGAGGTCCTCACGCACAACCTGATCTGATTCCTTGGTTAAATGCACAGTCAAGGGTTGATCTTCATACTGCTCGCTGACGCTATCCAACATCAACGGCAAACTCGCCAAATGATCAAGGTGGGTATGGGTTAGAAACACATGCCCGATGTTTCCGAGCGCCTCGAGTTCCAGATCCATGACACCGGTACCACAGTCAATCAAGATATCTTCATTGACCAATAGTGACGTTGTCCGACGTGCTCCACCGATACCACCGGAGCAGCCTAATACTCGAATTTTCAATATATTTCCCTAAGCGATCCACTTTTCGCTGCGGGTTTGAGGGTCTGCCGCAAACGAAAATTTGTATCCATTCTACTAAAAAAACAGGCTATCATTAGCAGCATTGATGAAATCGCGAACTGATCACAATACGCTGGGTCAATGTCTAGCTTACTAAGCCTCGTCAGCATTTTTGCGAACCTGTTCGGCGCCGTTGTGCTATGGCGACGACTGCGTACGGACGCCAAGGTAAATGACACTCTCTTATGGCTGTGCTGGTCAATTGCCCTGATCTGCCACGGACTCCTGCTTACGTACCAAATTTTCAAATCCGAGGGCTTGAATCTTAGTATCCCGTTGGCATTGTCAGTAGCGCTATGGTTGGTGAGCACCATACTGCTGATCGGCGCACTAAAAAAGCCATTGAAAAATCTAGGTTTAGTGATTCTTCCGTTATGTGCATTAGCGATATCGATCAGCTGGATGTTCCCGCAATTAACCCGCGTTCCAGTGCCGGCTAATGCTGGTCTGGGGCTGCACATTTTTAGCTCGCTGCTCGCCTATTCAATTCTAATGGTCGCGGCTGCTTTGGCGCTAACTCTAAACTTTCAGCACCAGCGCTTGCATAGCCAAAGACCTTTGGGTGCTTTCAAACATTTCCCAACCATTCAAGATACGGAAACGCTATTATTTCAGTTTATCGGACTAGGTATATTGCTTTTGAGCATATCGCTAGTGACTGGATATCTGCATGTTGAACACATCTTTGGCCGCGGCCAACTCCACAAAACAATTCTGTCCGTGCTGGCATGGCTGGTATTCATTGCTCTACTTGCGGGTAGGCTTACACTTGGCTGGCGCGGGCCGACTGCAATTCGCTGGACCTTGTGGGGTTTCGCTCTACTAGCGCTCGCCTACTTTGGCAGCAAACTGGTTCGCGAAATCATCTTAACACCGAGCGTCTGATTTAAATCGTGTCGAATATTCCCCTGTCAATTTTATTTATTTGCCTAGCATTACTGTTCTTATTATCAGCTTTCTTCTCCGGATCTGAAACAGCCTTAATGGCATTGAACCGATTCCGTTTAAAACATCTGGCAGAAAGCGGACACAAAGGGGCACAGCGAGCGCAAAAATTACTCGCCCACCCGGATCGGCTGATTGGCGTAATTTTATTGGGCAACAACATTATCAACATCATGCTAGTCCAGCTTACGGGATACATTGGCTATCGCATTCATGGTGAAATAGGACTCGCTATTGCTCCGGCGCTGCTGGTGATTCCACTACTGATTTTTGCGGAGACCACCCCGAAAACTCTCGGCGCCATTCATTCGGAGAAGGTCGCTTTTCCGGCCGCCATTATTTACCGACCACTGCTATTCATTACCTACCCGCTGGTATGGCTAATTAATTTCTTTGCTAATGGTCTACTTTCGCTATTCGGAGTATCAACCCAGAATATCGATGAAGATTCGCTTAGCCATGACGAACTTCGTTCCGTTGTATCTGGCAATAAGGCACATTTCGGCGGCACCAAAAAAAGCATGCTGCTCAGCGTGCTGGATTTGGAAACGCGAAAAGTCGAAGATATTATGATACCGAGACGCGAAATTGTCGGCATTGACATTACCGACGAATGGGAAGAAATCGTGCAACAATTGATCAACACGAGTTACACGCGGTTGCTGGTGTTCGACGAGAGCATTGATAAAATCATTGGCTTTTTTCATATTCGTAATCTCGCCCGTCATTATGACAATGATGACTTCGATCTGGATTTACTCAAAAGTTCTCTACGCGAGCCCTATTTTATTCCAGAAGGCACGCCGTTAACGGATCAATTGGTCAACTTTCGTCGCGAACGTCGCCGGCATGGTCTCGTCGTTGATGAGTATGGTGATATTCAAGGGTTGGTCACACTCGAAGATTTACTGGAGGAAATCGTTGGAGAATTCACCAGTGACCTAGGCGATTATCATCAAGAGGTACACCAGCAAACGGATGGCAACTTTATTGTCGACGCTACCATTCACGTACGCGAGCTCAATCAGGCCACTAATTGTGATTTCCATAGCGATGGTCCAAAAACGCTCAACGGTTTAATTTTGGAACACATGGAAGTCATCCCGGATCTAGGTACATGCATGCTCATTGATGAGTACCCGATCGAGATCATGAAAAAACAGGACAACGCGGTTAAGATTGCGCGCATCACGCCAATCAAAGTGACTCTTGATAAAGACTAATGGCCAAGGAAAAGAAACAATACATTTGTAGTGCTTGCGGCGCGAGTCATCCAAAATGGTTCGGGCAATGTACCGACTGTGATGCCTGGGATACCTTAGAAGAAAAAACTTTGCAGGCGACGACGACGGAAAAAAATAGCAGCCGCTTTGCCGGCTACGCAGGCGAAATCAGTATTGAAACCCTCGCGACGATTACGCCGGAAAATTCTCCACGCATACCCAGCGGCATATCCGAATTAGATCGGGTGTTAGGCGGAGGTATTGTGCCGGGCTCGGTCACACTGATTGGCGGTGACCCCGGAATTGGTAAATCGACCCTACTATTGCAAGTCGTTGCCGAACTTCCAGACCAGCAATGTCTATATGTCAGTGGCGAGGAGTCCGCCACCCAGATCAGTTTGCGCGCGCAACGCCTGGAGCTCGATTGCCCCGACTTACGCTTGTTGACCGAAACCTGCACCGAAAAAATCATCAATCTTGCGTTACAAAAACCACCGCGATTTATGATTATTGATTCCATTCAAACGCTATATACAGAAAACTCCACCTCGGCGCCAGGCTCGGTAACCCAGGTACGCGAGAGCACGGCACAGCTGGTGCGTATGGCGAAACAACGTAATATTTCTTTATTCATAGTTGGTCATGTAACTAAAGAGGGCACGCTCGCAGGACCACGAGTATTAGAGCATATGGTTGATACCGTGCTGTACTTTGAGGGCGACCCCAATAGTCGCTACCGCGTGTTACGTGCGGTAAAAAACCGGTTCGGCGCAGTCAATGAACTTGGTGTATTTGCGATGGCAGAAAAAGGGCTGGTGGGTGTATCAAATCCATCCGCGATTTTTCTATCCCGGCACGAACAAGCGGTTGCTGGCAGTACGGTGATGGTTACGCATGAAGGCAATCGTCCTATGCTAATCGAAGTGCAGGCGCTGGTAACCGAGTGCCATGGTAACCACTCGCGTCGGTTAACCCAGGGCCTTGAACAAAACAGACTAGCGATGTTGCTGGCGATCTTGCAGCGTCATGGTGGCGTTTCAACCTACGATCAAGACGTCTTTGTGAATGTTGTAGGTGGCGTAAAAATAGCCGAGACCGCTGCTGATCTGCCCGTCATTCTGGCGATACTATCAAGCTTACGCGATCGACCGATGGAACAGGGCTTGATCGCTTTTGGCGAGTTGGGCCTAGCCGGTGAAATTCGCCCTATTCCCAATGGCCAGGAAAGACTCAGAGAAGCGGCCAAGCATGGTTTTACCAAAGCTATTGTGCCGGCCGCTAACGCTAAGTTCGATGTACCCGAAAAACTTCAAGTGATTAAAGTCAAACGACTCCAAGACTGTTTGGAACACATGTATAACTGATGCAGCAAATCCAACTCTATCGATCCTATCCTGCCAGCTGCAGTTATATTACCGACAATCTAAGCACTAACTTAATCATAGACCCGGACGTACGATTAGACGCGACGCAATACGAAATACTCTTATCCAAAGGTTTTCGACGGAGCGGTCACATGACCTATCGCCCCGATTGCGATCACTGCAACGCATGTATCCCGGCTAGAATCCCGGTACAGCAATTTAACCCGAGACGTAGTCAACGGCGCTGCATAAAGAAAAATAACGATCTGGAAATTTCCATCACTCCCGCTAAGTTCAGTGCAGAAGCTTTTGCTTTGTACGAGAAATACTTAAATCATCAACACGCCGGCGCCGGAATGGACAATCCAACCGACAGCTCCTTTAACGATTTTTTGTGTCAACGCCCGGACTTCGCCGAATTTATTGAGTTCCGAAACGCCCGGGGAAAGCTGCTATGCGTCGCCTGTACCGATCGGCTTGCGAACAGCTTGTCAGCCGTATACACCTGGTATGACCCGGATGCCGGGCAGCGCGGACTGGGCAACTATGCGATTTTAAAGCAGATCGAAATTGCCCAAAACGCCACGTTAGATTTTTTGTACCTAGGCTACTGGATTCAATCCGTCCGCAAGATGGCCTACAAAGTATCTTATACGCCGTGCGAGATTCTGACAGATGGCAGCTGGAAAACATCACCTACATAAAAAAACCCGCTCACTTTTCAGTGAACGGGTTTTGTTTGCGACGTTATATCCGGCGTAGCCGGATATACGTTAATGCAATCTTCCGACTAAAGGTTAATACCCAAAGACTTCAGAGTATCAAACGTCAGACCACCGGTAGACAGGCCATTCTTACGCTGATACGCATCAACTGCACGTAGAGTTCCTGTACCAATGCGGCCATCTGGTGGTCCAGCATCGAAACCCGCTTTGTTCAAAGCTGATTGAATGCTCTTAACCACATCAACACTCATGTTGGTCTCACAAAGAACTTGACGCCATTCCAAACGCTCGTCAGAAACTTTAACCGTCTTGGTTACAGTCTGCTTTTGCTCTGGAATTGCAATACGCTTTTCCTGTGCAGGAGTTACCAGCTTACGTACTTTAACGTCTTTGTATTCAGCAGGAATCTCGACAACTTTCGTAGTCACGGGAGTCGCTACAACTTTACGTGTAACAGTCTTGAACTTGGCAGGCGCCTCGGTAACACAAACCTGGTTACCAGTGCGGCTTGAACCAGACATGGTGTCGTCTTCGATTGGGTGCCATACGAAAGTCTCGTCAGAAACTTTGACTGTCTTTGTGACAGTGCTCTTCTTCTCAGGAATAGCAACACGCCTCTCTTGAGCAGGAGTCACCAGCTTGCGTACTTTTTGAGTCGCATATTCCGCAGGAATCTCGACGACTTTGGTAGAAGCTGGCGTGTCAATAACACGCTTGGTGATAGTCTTGAATACCGCTGGTACGGTTACTAAACACATGATCTCACCGGTGGTATCAATCTTCTCAACCAGACCGCGGCCTCTCTTCCACTCAGTCTTTTCTGGAGTAACCATAACTTTCTCAGTTTCGGTCTTATAAGTAGCTGGTACTGCAACGACTTTCTTAGAAGCATCTTTCACTAATAGACGTTCTTCAGCCCACTCGTACTTAGCTGGAACAATTTCAACCGTAGCTGACGCCTGACTCACGATAACCTCGACTGGCTCGCTCTTGTACTGAGCTGGTTTGAAATGCTCGTGGAAACACTGACCAGGCTTGGCTGCTGCCAAATTAATACCCGCAGCTTGAGCTGCTGCTATGTTTGAAGGGCTCGCTGGCGCAGAGCCAGACTTTGCCGCGACCGTGTACTTGCGTACTGCTGGCGCTACTTCAACACGCTGGGTCTCAGTGCCGTATGTTGCTGGTACCGGAGTGATTTTCTTACTTGCTTCCTTTACCAATACGCGTTGGGTGCCCCACTCGTATTTGGCTGGAATAACTTCGATTTTTTCAGCCGCTTGCTTAACTACCAACTCGCTGGTTTCGTTTTTATACTGTGCCGGAATAACAACCTTGGCATAGCACTCACCCGCACGGGCGTTAGGCAATGTAGCTGACGCGTCTGCAGCGCTGGCACTGGTAGAAACACCAGTAATCAACAATGCTGCAATTGCGCTGTGTGTAATATTACGCTTCATCTTTACAGTCTCCTGAATTCAAAAAATAGCTCTATACTAGTAGCTGGCGAAATTTTAAAACATCTGTCGCAAAAAATGGGAAATATTTTCAACTGTTGGTGCCTATTAACGACATTTAACAGCATATTTTACGCGTTTTTCTGACAATCCAAGGCCTTTTGTAGCCGCGACCAATCGAAATGCTCGCCAGGATCAGTTTTGCGACCTGGCGCGATATCACTATGTCCGACAATCCGCTGGGTGGACAATGATGGATATAGTGCAAGCAATGCCTCAATTACCGCGACCAATTGTCGGTATTGCGCAGTCGTGAATGGCTCATGGTCGGTACCCTCCAACTCAATCCCGATGGAATAGTCGTTGCACGTTTTCCGTCCTTGGTAACTGGATTCACCAGCGTGCCAGGCACGCTTATGAAAAGGCACGTACTGGGTAACTTTACCGCTTCGGTCAATCAATAAGTGTGACGAGACTTTTAAGCCTTCGAGCCGCTTAAAATAGGGGTGTGCGTGGCACTCGAGCTGGTTCTGAAACAAGTCATCCACAAAACACCCGCCAAATTCTCCTGGCGGTAAGCTAATGTTGTGAATGACAAGTAGCGATATATCGTTTTTATCAGGTCGATCATCAAAATTCGGTGAGCGCTTCCAGGCCACTCGTGAGCCATGCAAACGACCGGATCGCTTGACAATTTTCAGGGCTTTCTCGGGCACTGATTTTCTCATCGATTTACTCTACTTTAGGCGACTGGCTTGCGGTATCATGCACGCCCTTTTGCTCCTATTTCAAGCTCAGTCTACGAGATGGCACTAAAACTTAACCCACCGCAGCAACAAGCTGTTGATCATCTCGGTACACCGCTTCTGGTCCTGGCGGGCGCCGGCAGCGGGAAAACCCATGTAATTACCGAAAAAATTGTTCACCTGATTAATCATAGGCAGCTCAAACCCCAACATATTGCAGCCATTACCTTTACCAACAAAGCAGCTCGCGAGATGCAGGCGCGCGTGACTAAAAAACTCCCGAAAGAGTCCCGAACAAATCTCAACATCTCGACATTTCATACTCTGGGATTGAAAAT
The DNA here is from genome assembly GCA_964621435.1 of uncultured Thiotrichales bacterium. Taxonomy (GTDB): domain Bacteria; phylum Pseudomonadota; class Gammaproteobacteria; order CAZUMV01; family CAZUMV01; genus CALIRD01. Next base: position 8,008 of record CAZUMV010000106.1, read on the forward strand.
CATAAAGGATGATCTGGCGGCCCTTGGCTATAAACCGGGCTTTTCGATATTCGACGCCCAGGATTCGGAAACCGTAATCGGGGAAATATCAAAAAGCAATGACAAAGGCGATATTGCCCAGCTGCGCTGGGACATCTCTAGTCTCAAGAACAACAATCTATTGCCACAGCAAGCGATTGAACAAGCTAGCTCTGACACAGAGTTCCACATTGCTCAATCATACGCTACGTACCAACGACAACTTAAAGCCTATAACGCTTTCGACTTTGATGACTTGATTGGCAAGCCACTGGAGTTGCTTCAATCAAACCACGCGATTCAGGAAAAATGGAGTCATCGATTACAGTACTTGCTCGTGGATGAGTACCAAGACACCAACGAATGCCAGTATCAGCTGCTGCGACTTATCGCTGGGGCCGCCGGAAACTTCACTGCGGTTGGTGATGATGATCAGTCCATCTATGCCTGGCGCGGCGCCCGACCTGAAAATATTAATCTACTACAACAGGATTATCCAAACTTAACTTTGATCAAGCTAGAACAAAACTACCGTTCCACCGAACGCATTCTTAATAGCGCAAATCATCTCATTGCCAACAATCCGCACACTTTCGAGAAAAAGCTCTGGAGCGCCTTGGGTGAAGGTGATCGAATTCGAGTATTGTCCTGTGATGACGCGGACAACGAAACCGAGCGCGTGATCCACTCGATTATTTCCCGACGCATGAAAGATAATCTTAGCTATGACGATTTTGCCATCCTCTATCGCGGTAATCACCAATCCCGACCATTTGAAAAAATCCTGCGAGAAAACGGCATGCCTTTCAAGGTCAGCGGCGGCCAGTCCTTTTTTGATCGCGCCGAAATCAAAGACGTACTTGCCTACTTGAGATTAATCGGGAATACCGATGACGATGCCGCCTTCTTACGCGTGGTAAATGTGCCGCGTCGGCAAATTGGCGCTAGTACATTGGAAAAACTTGGCACATATGCGACGTCAAGAGGGTGTAGTTTGTTCGCCGCATCGTTTGAATTTGGTCTCGATAGCGTCCTGAGCGCACAAGCCAGACTTCGCCTGCAACGGTTTACCGACTGGGTAAACGAACTATGCCTAATGGCGGAGGCCAATCCGGCAGAATCTGTTTTCAAACGTGTCATTGCCGACATCGATTATGAAAACTGGCTACGGGACCAAAGCAAGTCACCAGAAATGGCGCAAAAAAGAATCGAGAATGTGCTTGATTTGCAAAGCTGGATTGCGCGCATGGCCAGCAAATCCGATAAAGAATCATTAACCGATGTGATTCAATTTTTAGCCATTATGGACATGGCTGAAAAAAATGAGGATGAGCAGCCCGCGGCCATTCAATTGATGACCATACACGCCGCTAAAGGTCTGGAATTCAAACAAGTTTTTTTGACCGGTATGGAAGAAGAGATTTTGCCTCATAAATCCAGTATCGAATCCGAATCCATAGACGAAGAACGACGACTCGCTTATGTTGGCATTACCCGGGCCAGAGAAAACCTGACC
>CAZUMV010000107.1:0-9513 GCA_964621435.1 uncultured Thiotrichales bacterium
CGAGCGGCTATCTGGAACTACTAGAGGCTGGTGTTACCGCCGACTTTGTTCGGTTTGGCAGTAACACGCAAGCACCGGTAACGCCATCTGCATGGACTGGCGGCGCTGCTGGAAGTTTTTCTACCTTGAATTATGGTGAGTCACTAGCGCGTGACGCTAATAATACCGATACTGATTCGCCAGCGGATTGGACCAGCAATAGCTATACCTCACTCGGTGGTCCAAACGATATAACTTGTACCATTGACGCCGACAATGATGGCATCCCTGATTGTTCAGAAGTGCCAGGGTCTACTTATGCGGGTATGGATTTATACGCAATGGGCGCAAGAACCAATCAAATCGATCTGTTTGTGGAAATTGATCATATGGATCCTGCGGGCCGCCCCGGAGAGTCGACTCTTGGTATGGTGCCGCAACGCGAATCATTAGATAAGGTCGTAGCCGCATTCCTGCTGCAGAATATTCACGTGCATTTCGATGTTGGTGATCTGTTTGATCAAAACCCGGGAATAGATCCATTGGATTATGACCTGGGGGGCGGTGGAGTTGTGCCGTTTGCTGAAGAAATTGAAGTGACCGAGTTTAATGGCAATGTCTCGACTCCCGGCGTCGTCGATCTATTGGATTATAAAGCGCAATATGTTGATCTCAATCGTCGTTCGATTTTCTATTACATGTTGCTTGCTTATGCGCAATTCCCCTTTGACCCGGCGGCGCCGCAAGGTTCATCTGGTATCAGCGAGCTGCTAGGCAACGACAGTATGGTATCCATGGGTTCCTGGGGTTTTGACCGTAGCACTCCAGCTAAGACCAACGAGCTAATTAGTGGGCAGGCCAGCACATTGATGCATGAGTTTGGTCACGCATTAGGATTGCACCACGGTGGTGGGATTTCAGATGGCGAAAATTTTAAGACCAATTATCTAAGTGTAATGAACTACTTGTATACCTTGGACGGACTACCTACGCTTGGCGCGGGTAACGATGGCGATCGATATTATCAGTTCGGACTTTTTACTAATGGCCCATGTTTCATAGCTAGCCGCACTGACCTAATTAATGGGCCATTTGATGACTACAACAACTTCATTATGGATTTTTCTGATGGTTCTAGTATGGATCTGGATGAAGTTAATGGATTGAATGAAGCAATTGGCTTTGGTCGGCCTAATTCGGGACCAATCGATTGGAACTGTGATGGTGATACCGATGACATAGTGCAGAACTGGGATGTCAATAACGGTATTCGTGATGTCGTTCAAGATCATGATGACTGGTCCAATATTCAATATTTTTTCTCTGTAAATAATGCTAATCGAGTTGCCAACGGGCCGACCGGAGACGGAACTACGCAACGACTGGATGTTATGGTTGGGCGAGATTGGCAAGAGCATAATGGCTTCGTGAAAGAGCCTACCTATAACGAGGTGCTGGAAGCTAGGTCGCGAGCATTCCGACCGAAAAACTAACTAGCTCTCAAAGGTACCGACCAAAAAGGCCGCATAACCCTAAAGGGTTGTGCGGCCTTTTTTTTCCGACGAATGAACCGTCTTCTAAAGCGACTGTTTGTTGACCGCAAAACGGCATTTTCAATACCAAAAAATCGATCCTCGGAACGAATGTGACGAGACTCACGTTGCATCCGAAACCGGCAAAATTGATCTTCACTCAGGCACCGCTTATCTGAGCGAACTTTCTAATCAGGGTGAAGTTTGTAAACATTTGAATCATTAAATTCAAGCATTAAATTTGGGTGGGCTTACCTAATGGCGTTAAATCCTAAGTGGTTTTTTTGCGGTGTCCTGGTTTCTTTTTTGGTCGCGTGCGGCGGCGGTGGTGGCGGAGATAATGCCCGCAGCAGCGCACCCAATAATACCATTACTACTAATAGCAATAACGTTAGCCCTGAGCTCACTAATATCAATGTTACTCCTGCAACCAGCACTATTGAAGTTGCGGATAGTATTCAAATGCTGGCGACTGGCAACTATTCAAATGGCACTAGCGATGACATTAGCGCCTCGGTAGTTTGGTCAGTTGATGATCCTGCGATTGCTGCGGTATCCAATGCGGGCCTGGTAACCGGGGTAGCCGGTGGTACAGTAACCGTGAGTGCTATGGATGGTTCTATAACAGGTGTCAGCACGGTAATCGTTACTGCACCCGTTGTGACCCAGGTAACAACCCCGACCACTCCGGTAACACCGCCAGTAACACCGACAGTAACAACTCCGACCACTCCGCCGATCTCATCCGCCGACCCAGCATTGCTTATCTCGGAAATAAGTTCGGGTTCAAGCAGTAACGGCTTCTGGTTCGAGCTATACAACCCGACTACATCCGCAGTTGAATTGAGCGAATATACGCTCAAGTCACGCAATCATCAGACCGGTGCGGATGTGAATTTGTCTTTGCCTCCCAAGCTGGTGCCGGCTGGCGAGTATCTCGTGATTATGACGGAAGACTTGTTTGCGAGCACTCCACGCGCTTCATTTTTAGATAATCCAAACGTTGTTATCCTGGAAAATGCAGGTTATAGCTGGAACACAAATGGCTATATAGAGCTACTCGAGGGCAGCGAAACAGTAGACTTTGTTCGTTTTGGTAACAATGCACAAATGCCATCGACTTTGAATGCCTGGGATAGCGGGTCAGCGCCAGGTTTCACTGTGATTGACTACAATCAATCAATTGCGCGAGATGCATTGAACACTGATTCTGATAGTTCGAGCGACTGGGTGCTGCGCGATACTTCGTCTATGGGCGGTGCTAACGACATTTCTTGTGCCATAGATAATGATCAAGATGGCATCCCGGATTGCTCCGAGGTGGCCGGGTCAACTTATGCGGGTATGGATTTATACGCGTGGGGCGCGCGCGTAAACCAAAAGGATCTTTTTGTAGAGATAGATTACATGAGTCCGGCCGGACGCATCGGTGAACATGTGCAGGGTATGGTTCCGCAGCGTGAGGCTCTGGATAAAGTTGTAGCTGAATTTTTGGCCAACGGGATACACATACATTTTGATGCCGGCGATATTTTTGATCAAAACCCTGGCGAGAACCCGTTGAGCTACGATCTTGGTGGTGGCGGGGTTGTGCCATTTACCGAAAATACAATCTTCAAAGTTTTCCCGCGCAGTGATGGTGCAGACACTGACCCGACTGTCGCGGATGTCTATGACTACAAAGCGCAGTATATGGGTCTTAATCGTCGTCCTTTGTTTTACTACATTTTGTTGGCCTACTCACAGGCTTACTACACTAATGGAGTTAATGGGTCATCCGGGGTAAGCGAGTTACTTGGTAACGACGTCCTGATTAGTATTGGGCATTGGGGTTTAAACAGAACTAATGCGGTTAGAACCAATGAGCTAATTAATATGCAGGCGGGTACGCTGATGCATGAGTTTGGCCACGCGCTTGGTTTGAACCATGGTGGCGGATTGTCCGACAACGAAAATTTCAAACCGAATTATCTCAGCGTGATGAACTACACCTACCAACTCAACGGTTTGCCCGTGATCGGTCTTGACGAAGGTGATCGTCACGATCTTACCTTTAACCGCAATAACGTCAATTGCGACATCGGTTTGACCAACTCGCCCTTTAGCAATTACCAAAACTTTAAAATCGGTTTTTCTGACGGTTCGTCCGTAGATTTAGATGAACAAACAGGAATCACCGAAGCGCAGGGTTTTGGACGGCCGGGTAGCGCAGGTGTCGACTTCAATTGTGACGGCGATAGCAATGACGTGTTGGTAAATTTTGATGTCAATAACAATGGCGTCAGTGTCCTTACCGATCATGATGATTGGTCGAACATTGCGTATTTTTTCACAAGTCCAATTCGAAGAATCGCCAATGGTGACGGTGTTGGTGCGAGCGCGAACCTGATTGTTGGTCGTAGCTGGCAGCAGCCTAAAGAAATTTTCGCTGAACCGGTAATTCCACAGCTTAGCGAAAAGCGTGCTCGCGCTTACGCAAGAGCCTATGAAAAAGCTCATAAGCAGGGCTACCAAGCACCATAGTTAATAGTTTGATCGAGATGGCGTTTGCTTAGCGGCTTTCGCTGCGGGGGTTTTTAGTGTTGGCTGCAACCCACCGCATCTCTCCGGATGCAAGAGTTTCTTGTTTCCAGAAAGGTGCGGTGGACTTTAAGCCTTCAAATATTTCCTCACAGGCTCGAAATGCCTGGTGACGATGAGCCGACCAGCAAGCACATACCACCAAAGTTTCACCTGGCAGCACTTCACCGACACGATGTTGAACTAAGCAGGCCGCTACCGGATATGTTTGTAGCGTGGTTTGGATCTGTTCCTGGATGACTTTCTCGGTCATGCCCGGGTAGTGGTCGAGGGTCATTCCGGTAACGCTCTGGCCTTCGTTGTGATTGCGCATTTTTCCGGTAAAAATGACTGATGCACCGAGTAGTTTGGAGAATGGTTGCCCGGGGTTTTCGAAGTGTGTTTGTTCGAATTGCTCCAGCACGCGCCACGCGGCGATAGTATCTGTAGTGACCGAAACTTCAATAATGGTTTTCATTTAACCACCAGTAACCGGTGGGAAAAAAGCGACTTCGTCACCGTCTTTCACCGGCGTGTCGGGATACGCATATGAATGGTTGATCGCGGCTAGGGTATTTTCAGGCAAAGGTGTTTTTAGCGCGGCAACAACGTCCGCAAGCGTGTTGATATCGCCGGCGTCGATGAAGTCGTCTATGTCACCGTATGTGTCACGTAAACTTGCAAAGTACTTGATCGTAATTGTCATGGTTATGGTATTCTCCAAAGACAATTATAAACATTATTTTGAATGTCTGACGAGTTAACACATTTTAATCAGAGTGGTGAAGCACACATGGTTGATGTGGGTAGCAAGCCCAGCACGCATCGGGTCGCAATTGCTACCGGTAAAATTGAAATGCAGGCTGACACTCTGGCGCTGATAGAAGCTGGTGATCACAACAAGGGTGACGTACTTGGAATAGCCAGAGTTGCTGGAATAATGGCTGCAAAACGTGCGCCAGATCTCATTCCGCTCTGTCATCCGTTAATGATTAGTAAAGTCGCGTTGCGCTTTGAGATAGACCCGTCGCAAAATGAGATAAAGAGCGTTGCCACGGTTGAAACACAGGGGCAAACTGGGGTAGAAATCGAGGCGCTAACTGCGGTGCAGATTGCCTTACTTACAATCTACGATATGTGCAAAGGCGTTGATCGCGGCATGTTAATAACCGATATTCGGCTAGAGGAGAAATCTGGCGGGAAATCGGGTCATTGGAAAAGAAAGGAATAGCAATAACTTATGCTTGAGGCAACTTCCGAACAAGCACAGATTAATGTTTTAATCGTTGATGACTCCAAACTTGCGCGCGTGCACTTGGCAAGACTACTGGAGTCGGAAAACATGCTCTGCGAGATGGCGGAGTCTGCTGAAGATATGCTGCATTACTTGCAAGAAGAACGCCCTGATGTGATTTTTCTGGATCACAATATGCCAGGTATGAGCGGTCTCGCCGCACTCAAAATTATTAAAGCCAATCCATCTACCGCCATCATTCCGGTGATGATGTACACCTCTGAATCTGATGAAGTCTATCTCGGTAAAGCGCGCGCGCTAGGTGCTTTTGATGTGTTGGTTAAAGAGGAACTCGAGCCTGTAAAACTCGCCAAGCGTCTGATGGAAATGAATCTGCGCCCGCGGCCACCAACCAAAGCTCGCCCATTGGATGTTAAAGTTGATAACACCCAGGAGATTGACGCCCGGGACTTTTTCTCGCCACGTGAGCGTTTGGAGCGAAACAACGCACGCATGATGCAACAATTGCATGAGGAACGGTGGAAGGGTCAGCCAATCGATGATGCTGACGAGTTTGATAACAAGTTTGACCAAGAGACTATGCTGGAAGCGCGAGCTCCGGCGGTTAATCGTCGACTGCCCAAATTAGATACATCACCCGAGCGAACACCGCCACAAGTTTTTCTTGTGCCGTTGGCAGTTTTTTTAGGTGGCGTATTATTGGCATTGGGTTTGTTCCATTACTTTGTGTCACCTATTAATTTCGGGGCTGATGAAAGCATAGCGCTTGCCCCTGAACCAATAAGCGACGAAACAGCAACCCGGATCATTCCGCAACCCGACCCCCAAGCTCGGGCCGAAGCGGAATTTGAACCAGCATCTTTGCCTCCACCGGTAATGGCACCGGTGCAGCGAACGTCAGTTGGTAGTGCGGTCGACGCCAGCGGTATTGAAGTCGATGCATTGTTGAATGCCTTGAGTTGGGCGATGCGTTCCGGAATGACCTACAGTTATAGTGAGTTACCCTTGGCGGGTGATCGCTTGAATCAGCTGCAAACGCTGTTGAATTATTTGAACTCTGCTGGCTTCAAAGGTGTCGTTCATTTGCAAGTTTTCACTGGTAGATTTTGTCTCAGCGGTTCGCCAGAAGGGCGCAAGGTGCTGCCTGCTAATGGTACGCCGATAAGTAGCTGTGAGTTTACTGTGGTGTTAGATGAGCCTAATCCACAAGATTTACAGTCGCGTGATTTTTCTCGTTTTATACAAACCTCACCACTCGCCAACGGTGAGGTCGGTATCGAAGTTGATATTGAGGCGATTCCTGAAAGTCGTAATCCTTTCCCTTATCCGCGTATAACGGATATTACCTATGCTACGCAGTGGAACGATATCGCGATAGAAAATAATATGGTACTGGTCCAGCTAGAACGTCGTTAACAATTCTGTGACGTTTCGACCCTAAATAATTCTTTCCTTTGGGTGTTATAAAGCAATAGACTACGCGTGCTAGTCACAAATTGTGTTCGCCGTCTTAAGAGAGTGTTATGAAATTACTAAAGTGGATAATAATAGTCATTGTTGTATTGCTGGTAGCGCTTGTCGCAACTGCGAGTTTTGTTGTGGCTACCCTGGATCCGAATGATTACAAACCGCAAATCCAGCAAACGGTAAAGCAAAAAACCGGACGAGATCTTGATATTCCAGGGGAAATAGCTTGGTCCTTGTTTCCTTGGCTCGGTTTGAATCTTGGCGATACCCGAATGGCGAACGCACCTGGATTTGATGGCGCAGACTTCGCGGCGATCAAGGAGGTGGATATTCATGTAGAGCTTTTTCCACTGTTGAAAAAGCAAGTAAACGTTAAAACGATTGTACTACGTGATTTAGAGGTGAACCTGCAAAAAAATGCCAGTGGTGTCAGTAATTGGAGTGACTTGCAAGAAGCACTGGCGGCAGATGAGGCTGCGGCAGAATCGACCGGTGGCAGCGCTTTGGATAAAATTACCTTAAAGGTTGAGGGGCTCGAATTCGAAAACGCTCGCTTCACTTACAAAGACGCTCAGGCAAATACCGATTTAAACGTTGGTCCGGTTAATTTGTCTATGGGCGCTTTGGAATTTGGTCAAGCCGTCCCGGTTGAGATGGATGTCAAAATGAGCCTGAATAATGCGATGCAATTAGCATCCAAAATGAAGGGTGAAATCACTGTCGATCCAGAAAATGAAATTCTTAAAATTGTTAGTTCGCTGGATGCGGACGTAACCCAGGAGCAAGAAGGCGTCACCCTTAGTAGCAATATCAAAGGGGATCTCAATGGTGATGTATTTAAAGGCGCTTATTCAGTTGCTGGTCTGAGGCTTGACGGAAAACTTGTTAATCCTTCCTTTCCTAAAGGCTTGCCTCTTGACCTGAATGCAGATCTGATCGCAAATACCAACAGTCAGAAAATGTCTTTAAAAAATGTTGTTATGCAGGTTGCAGACCTCAAAATGCGGGGTGCATTTGAGGTTAAGCAATTCATTGATGCACCAAACTATAGCGGCACATTGAAAAGCGATGACTTTAACCCGCGTAAAGTATTGCAAACGCTTGGTACGGCGTTGCCGATGACAAAAAACGAAAATGCGTTGAGTCGATCCAATGTCGAGTTAACCATCAATGGCACCACCGATCGTGTGAGTTTAAAGCCGTTAAAGGCAACCTTGGACGATTCAACGCTGAATGGCGAGGTATCGATTACTAATTTTGCCAAGCAGTCGGTGCGTTTTGATCTGGTTCTGGATCAATTTAATGCTGATGACTATTTACCGCCGGTCACTACGGCGGGCGCCAAAGATGCTGGAGTATCGGTCGATGATATGAAAGCTGCGGCAGGAAGTGGTAATGATCAGATGGCTGCCAGTGACGTCATACTATTGCCAGTTGATGTTATTAAAGGGCTGGATATCAATGGTTCGGCCCAGCTCAATCAATTGATTTATAACAAGCTCACATTTACTGATGCGAATCTAAAGTTGATCGCTGACAAAGGCGTAGTTAGTATCGCGCCACTGCGAGCCAATGCTTATCAGGGGCAGGCTAACATTAGCGCCAAGCTGGATGTTAATAGTTCTGCGCCAAGTTACGATCTCGATGTCGATGTTGTGGGCGTGCGTTCAGAAGAGATTTTGCAGATACTATTTGGCGACAAACATCTTTCCGGTTCGGCTTTTTTCAAAACCAAGGTGGGGATGCAAGGCAATAGTATTTCCGCGCTCAAGCAATCCCTGCAAGGAAGTTATGAAACGCGTTTTACCGACGGCACTATTCATGGTTCCAAGCTCGCCGCCAAGTTATTAACGGCGCAAAACGCAATCAATACATTGTTGGGACAAGGGGAGGCGAGCGACGATACGCCGGACGAAACCGAGTTTTCATTAATGACGGCTAGCGGTCCTATTAACAGCGGGATTTTACGTAACGATAATCTTCAGGTTACCAGTCCTCATTTTGATATGACCGGCGCCGGAGAAGTTAGATTCCCCGCCAGCGAACTAGATTACAAAGTGCGGTTGGCTATGAAGCAAAAAGAGGGTGCGGACAATTACAATCTACCACTACGGATTCACGGACCTTTTGATGATTTAAGCTATAGCTTGAAGTTAGATGACTTGGCCAAGCAGGCCCTGAATGTTGAAAAAGAAAAATTAAAGGCCGAGGCGCAGGCGAAACTTGATGCCGAAAAAGAAAAAGCGCGTCAGAAGTTAGAAGAGGAGAAGGCTAAACTGCAAGAAAAAGTAGATGCCGAAAGAGCCAAGGCGCAGGAAAAAATTGACGAGAAAAAAGAAGAGCTGCAAAACGAAATCAAAGACAAACTGGGCGACGAGTTAGGCGATGCATTGGGTGATTTGTTTGGCGGAAAAAAATAGGTCGCGCAAACTGCTCTGTGGGTAACTATCGATGAGTACTGATCTGGCCACGCGTTTGCTCGCGTGGTTTGATCAGCATGGTCGTCATGATCTACCGTGGCAAAAAGACCCGACGCCTTATCGCGTATGGGTGTCAGAAATTATGCTGCAACAAACCCAGGTGACTACCGTCATTCCATACTATCAACGTTTTATGCAGTCCTTTCCTGATCTTGAATCACTTGCCGATGCATCACAGGATGATGTATTGGCGCATTGGTCGGGATTGGGGTACTACGCACGTGCACGCAACTTGCACAAA
>CAZUMV010000108.1:0-9477 GCA_964621435.1 uncultured Thiotrichales bacterium
ATACTCGACTTGGGGTCTATTTACGAATTTCAGCAGTAGCTATACATGCTCGTGCGGCGTAGGATATGAACAAACAAAATAATCCAGCCCTATGAACGCTACCAAACCGCAACCCTCTCTACTCGTTTCTCTTGTTCCACTGCTAACTCTGATGATCATGTTAATGATCAACGTATTTATTTTCGGCGATGATGCGGTCAGTGGCTCTAACCAATTAATACTCATTTTTGCTGCTGCCATCGGCACCGGCCTCGCCTTTAGACTCGGGTACCGTTGGGAGGAGGTCCTCACCGGAATAGTCGATAGTATAAAAATCGCCACCCCGGCTATTTTATTGTTACTCATGGTTGGCGCGCTAGCAGGTACCTGGCTACTAAGCGGTATCGTACCGGCCATGATTTACTATGGTCTGTCGATCCTTAATCCAACTATATTTTTAGTCGCGGCGTGTGTTATCAGCATAGTCGTCGCGCTCGCTACCGGTAGCTCATGGTCAACCTCGGCAACCATAGGTATCGCTTTGATGGGCATCGGTACCACTTTGGGCGTACATCCCGGCATGGTCGCTGGCGCTATCTTGTCCGGCGCTTACTTTGGCGACAAATTGTCGCCACTGTCAGATACTACCAATCTGGCCGCAGGCGCGTCCGGGGTCGATCTGTTTACGCATATTCGCTACATGACCATTACCACGATTCCATCTATCGTCATTGCCTTGGCGATTTATATTGTCATGGGGTTTTTCGTTGTCGATAACTCGGCATCAACTGACGTTAGCGCACTACAACAAGCACTCGACACCCGTTTTAATATCAACCCGCTGCTGATGCTGGTACCGGCAGCGGTGATCTTTATGATCGTCAAAAAAGTGCCCGCACTACCTGCCATATTTATCGGCGCAATATTAGGTGGCGTATTCGCGTTCATTTTTCAATATCATCTACTCCAAGAAGTAGGTAAAGAACTCGGGTACACGAATTTTCTGGATTACAAAACCATCATGCACACAATGTATGGTGAGACCACCATTACTACTGGCGACGCCAATGTGGATGATTTGCTTTCCGCTGGTGGTATGTTCGGCATGCTCAATACTATTTGGCTGGTTATAACCGCCATGATTTTTGCCGGGGTTATGCAAAGTGCCGGTTTTTTGCAGCGCATTACCCAGGCTCTAATTTCAATGGTACGCTCGGACGGTGATCTGGTCGGTGCTACCGCCGGCACTTGCGTATTGTCCAATGTAACAACCTCCGATCAATATTTGGCAGTCACTATTCCGGCGGGAATGTTTAACGATGCTTATGATGAAAGAGGTTTGGCACGGGAGAATCTGAGCCGCACATTGGAGGATTCCGGCACAGTAACCTCGGTTTTAGTACCATGGAATACCTGTGGTGCTTTTCACGCCGGCGTGCTCGGTGTAGCAACCCTCAGTTATGCACCGTTCGCATTCTTTTGTTTGATTAGTCCTTTTATGACGCTGTTCTTTGCGTACAGGAATATCAAAATCGCGCGCACTACTAAAACTTTCGCGGGTCAAGAAGAACCAGCGACTTAAATATATTTAGATTTTTTAGATCAGGATTCCTTGAGACGCGCAATCAACATCGGCAAATTACATGGCTTGGTACGACTGTCTAACTGCGCCTGAATAATCTTGTCCCAGGCAGTTGCGCAGGCATTGTTTGAGCCGGGCACACAAAAAATATACTTGCCGTTCGCAACGCCCGCTAGCGCGCGCGACTGTAAAGTTGAAGTACCTATTTCGTCCCACGACAACATGCGGAACATTTCACCGAAACCTTCGATAACCTTATCCAGCAATGGCAATACCGCCTCCGGTGTACCATCACGACCGGTAAGACCGGTGCCGCCGGTAGTAACAATTACATCAACTGAGTCACTAACAAACCATTGGCTAATTTGTGCGCGTAACGCGTAACGGTCATCCGGCAATATTGTTCTCTCACTTACCACATGCCCGGCAGCCTCGGCGCGCTGCTGGAGCAAATCCCCGGATGTATCATTATCAGCAGTACGTGAATCAGAAATAGTGAGCAGCGCAAGATTTAGCGGGACGAATGGTTTATCAGTCATTTCAGGTACTTTTGTTTGCAGCAATCATTGGAGCCATTATCTTACAAGAATTACCCTCAATAAAGGGATCGCTACGCCCGTTTTTTATTGCGACGTCGGCGTTTCTTGGCTGCGCCGGTGGTATTGCGGGATTTTTTCCAGGGACCGCTTCTTGATTTATTGCCAGAGGCGGAACGCTTCTTATGCGACTTATTGCCATTAGCGTCGCGCGTTTCGCCCCTGGTGTTGCCATCCACATCGGCTACCCGCCGCGTGCGTTGATTCTTCTTTTTGGCGGCGCGGGTATTGCCATCGACTTCCTGGGTGGATCGCTTTTTCTTATTGCGAGTATTTTTCGTATTACCCTCGCCATCCGCTGCCTGCGTGCGATTCTTTTTCTTTTTTGGAAAAGCGCGTTTCTTTTTATTAGCGCCGGCACCCTTTCCCTTGGGTTTATGTCGGCGCGACCCTCGCTGTTTTTTTGCCTCGCCTTTTTTTGCGCTTCCCTTTTTTGCGTGTCTCTTTTTATTAGTACGCTGCTTTTGTTTCGGTTTTGATTTCCCCGGTTTGTCTTGCGGTGCAAAACCATTCAAAATTTCTGTTGGTAGTTCGCGCTTTAATAATTTTTCTATATCGGCTAACAAAGGATATTCGTCCGCGCATACCAAAGATGCTGCTTCGCCTTCCTTGCCCGCACGGCCGGTTCTACCAATGCGATGCACATAGTCTTCTGGCACATTCGGCAAATCGTAATTAACGACATGCGGCAGATGATCAATATCAATACCACGGGCCGCAACATCAGTCGCTACCAAGACCTGCGTTTTACCTTCTTTAAAAGCCTTTAAGGCTTTAGTCCGCTGCGCCTGCGAACGGTCACCATGAATCGCCAGCGAAGGTATACCAGCTTTATCCAATTGTTTTGAGAGCCGGTTTGCACCGTGTCGGGTTCGCGCAAATACCAAAACCTGATGCCAATTTTCGTCTTTAATCAAAAATTCCAGTACGGCTCTTTTTTGGCTCTTGTCGACCAAATAAACTTTTTGGGTAACGGTGTCGGCAGCTGCATTTTGTCTGGCCACTTCGATCAACTCAGGCGACTTCAACAAACTATTTGCCAGCGATTTGATCTTCGGCGAGAAGGTTGCGGAGAACAACAGGTTTTGTCGTTTGCGCGGCAGCAATGCGAGAATTTTTTTGATGTCTCTAATGAAACCCATGTCCAACATACGATCAGCTTCATCCAAGACCAAAATTTCTATACCGGACAAATCAACCGTGCCTTGAGACACATGGTCCAACAAGCGACCAGGCGTGGCCACCAGAATATCGGTGGGCTTATCCAGTCGCTTTATTTGCTTGCCAATTTTAACCCCGCCATATACCACCATCGAAGCGATCGGAATGAACTGGCTATAGTCACGCACACTCTGCTCAACCTGTGCCGCCAATTCTCTGGTAGGCGTAATAATCAGACCACGGATTGGACGATGATTAGCCGACTTGCTTTCTTCCAACCTGTGTAGCATCGGCAAGACGAAACCGGCAGTCTTACCGGTGCCCGTTTGAGCGCCCGCTAACAAGTCCTTGCCTTTCAAAACGGCTGGAATGGCCTTGGCTTGAATTGGCGTCGGCGTGGTATAGCCGAGCTTGTCAGTAGCTTTTACTATTTTTTCGGATAATCCGAATTGATCGAATGACATGTTTTCTCAGGCTACACTTAGGCATCGGGCCGATTTTGCAATGGGCGCGCATCATAGCAGAAATAAACCAGATTGCTGCAGCAATCTCGTTAACCTCAACTATAATAGGAAACATTCTTAGAATCGGATTCTTTTGTGAGGTTATTTCGACTCTCTACGCCATATCGACAGCATAGATTTTGGCTACTATTATTGGGCGTTTTGATTGTCGGTTATTTACTACCGGACCCAGCCGCGATACCGGTTCGAGATGCCACCCGGGCCGACTGGAACAAAGATAGTTTCTGGTTTTACCCTTGGGGAAAGTCCGGCACTCATAAAGGCATCGATATTTTCGCGCCAGAGGGACGGGACGTTCTCTCCGATGGCTACGGCATTGTGACCTTTGCTGGTGAATTAAGCTTAGGCGGAAAAGTGGTTTTAGTACTCGGGCCGAAATGGAAAATGCACTACTACGCCCACCTCAGTGAGCAAGCCGTGTTCGCGGGTCAACCAGTTCGAACCGGCCAGGTTTTAGGCAAGGTTGGCACCACCGGCAACGCGGCCGGGAAACCGCCGCATTTGCACTACAGTATAAAGTCTATTTTTCCGCTACCATGGCTACTTCGATTTGATGAACAAGGTTATATGCGCATGTTCTACCTGGATCCAAACCAACGTTATAAACACCTGACAGAAAATGTCTGATAAAAACAAGAGCAATGATTGTGACGATCCACAACAGCAACCGGTACTGCAGTTAGCGGAGGCGATTGAGAAGGTCCTAGAGGCTTGTCCGGTTATTAACGAATCGGAAATCGTAGAGCTTGGTGATGCTGGCGGCCGGGTTCTGGCGGAGGTCATTGTGGCACCACGTGATGTGCCGGGCTTTGACAATTCGGCGATGGATGGGTACGCCTTGGCAAGCGCAGATCTCCCAGACAGCGGTAGTAAAACTATACAGCTTGTCGGTAAAGCGCTAGCCGGAAAACCCTATAAAGAAGAAGTAGGGAAAAACCAGTGTGTGCGCATTACCACCGGGGGCGTGATGCCAACTGGAACGGATACTGTTGTGATGCAGGAACACGTTGAGTTGCTCGGTGGAGACGAGATAAAGATCGACGACCGCCATCGCCCGAAGCAACACGTGCGCTACGCCGATAACGATATTGCCAAAGATAGTCCCGTGCTCGCCGCTGGTAAATGTTTGAGCGCTGCAGATCTTGGCGTCATTGCGTCTTTGGGAATTGACCGCGTTGCTGTTTATCGGAGGGTAAAAGTAGCATTCTTCTCTAGCGGGGACGAGATTAAGACACTCGAAGAATCGCTCGAGCCAGGAGAAATTTACAATAGCAGCCGCTATTCTATAGGTGCATTGATCACTCAGGCAGGCGCTGAGTTACGCGACACACAGGTATTAAGAGACCATTATGATGCTATAAAGACGGCATTGTCAGCGGCAACTAGAGAAGTTGACGTCATTATCACTACCGGCGGCGTGTCTGTTGGCGAAGCCGACTACATTAAGGATGTTTTCGACGAGATTGGCGAAATCGGATTTTGGAAGCTGGCTATGAAACCCGGCCGACCTCTGGCATTCGGTAAATCAGGTCATTGTGTGTTTTTCGGTTTGCCGGGTAATCCGGTTTCAAGTATGGCTACCTTTATGCAAATTGTTGAACCCGCCCTGCATAAAATAAGCGGCCGCGACCCGATGCCTGAAAAGATAACTTTATCGGCCATTGCCAGCGAGGACATCAAAAAAAGACCAGGCCGTATAGACTTCCAGCGCGGTATTCTGTCGTTTCGTGACGGCGCTTATCACGTTACTACCACAGGCACACAAAGTTCGGGGCAACTCAGTTCTATGAGTATCGCTAACTGTTTCGTGGTCTTGCCACTCGAAGCCAGCAATATCAGCGCCGGGGATCCAGTGACCGTCCAGCCGTTCACAAAACACCATTGAATTACTGAGCACCAGTTCACAAAAGTAATAATTTCTAATCGATGCAACTATTAGCATTGTAAGGGTCAAATGAAATATACTCGTAATTGCTGACGATACGGAATTCATATGCGCAAGCTGCTGCTGGTTGTACTACTTTGCTTTACTCAAACCTCCTTTGCGGCAAGCGCTTTGACCCAATTCAAAAGACTCAAACACGCTAGTCTTTTAGTAGTGGATGATTCCGGAACCGAATTGGAAGCACGCAATCCGGATACCACCTACGTTCCTGCTTCGACCATTAAAGTGCTCACTGCGCTCATCGCCCTGGATACCTACGGCGAAAATTACCGCTTCAGTACAGAATTTTATTTAGACCCGGTAGACAACCGATTATGGGTGGTTGGAAAAGGCGATCCTTACCTGGTATCTGAAGAACTTGACCGCATTATCACCGCGCTACGCGGTAACAGCCTGCCGCTACTCAACGGTATCGGTATCGATAGCACTTATTTCAGCGAACCTATAGAAATTGACGGTCAAAGTAGCACCAACAATCCGTACGATGCACCAGCCGGCGCACTGGCCGCCAACTTTAATACCATTAAGGTAAAAATCCGCAATAAAAAAATATTTGCCGGAGAAAGACAAACACCGTTGACACCGCTAGCACGTACTATGGGATGGAAATTAGGCAGCGGCACGCACCGGATAAACCTTGGCTCGGCCACAAAAGGCCCAAGATATTTTGGTGAATTGCTATACGAAAAACTAAAACTCGCGGGGATGGCAGGACAACGAAATATAAGTACCGGTAAATTACCCGACACCGCTATGTTGATCATGAGTCATGAAAATAGTCGCACCCTGGCGGAAGTGGTTAGTAAAATGCTCAAGTACTCTAACAACTTTGTTGCCAATCAACTTTATTTAGCACTGGGAGCAGAATTTCATCAGGCACCCGCGACTATGGAAAAATCTTCCCGCGTGTTTGATGCATACATTAACAATAACTTTAATTGGAAAAATTATGCCGTCAATGAAGGTGCCGGTCTTTCGAGAAGAAATCAGCTAAGTGCTCGGCAGTTGGTTGATGTTCTCGAGCTCTTCAAAAGATATCAACACTTGATGCCGGCGCAAGACAAAACCGAAAGAGTTCTGGCAAAAACAGGTACGCTTAGTAATGTGAATACCTATGCAGGGTATTTCGATAAAGATGGCCAAACCCGAACCTTTGCCATGTTAATCAACCAAAAGGTTAATCGGGATTTCCGTAAACAGCTGGCCAATTATCTACAACGAAACCGTTAAAACCGAGCCACCCCGAGGTATTACTTCCTTAAGTCATTGACTTAAACCTCCCACCACTATACATTTGCCGCTCGTTCGGGTGCCAACAACATTGGTTAAACGGGAAGTACGGTGAAAAACCGTCACTGCCTCCGCAACGGTGATCAAGCAAAATTTTTCGCAGCAAATGCAGCCACTGTTCATGTAGTGAATGGGAAGGCGCGAAAACCTTACCTTCTGGTAATGCTTGTGAGTCCGGATACCGGCCCGGTGGATTAGTCTCAGACTAATCTTTCATGTACGGAAAGGTGCGAGGATTACCATGTCTCATGTATTGCGTTGTATTGTTGTTGCGTTTATTTATTCAAGCTTTATTTCCACAAGTGTTCGAGCAGAAACCGAGGAATTATTTGTAACCGCGCAAAGATTCCCGGTAGATATCAATAAGACCCTGAGTAATATCACCTTGATCGAACGGGCGCAGATAGCTGCTTCGGGTGCAGCAGACTTGCCCTCGTTATTGGCATTAACACCCTCTATTGCCATCAGTAGAGCAGGTGGCCCGGGTCAACAAACATCGGTTTTTTTACGCGGCACCGAGTCTGATCACTTTTTACTCATCGTGGATGGGGTCCGGATTGCCAGCGCCACCAGTGGCGCGGCCGCACTAAACCTGATTCCGCTTGAAAGTATCGAGCGCATTGAAATCGTTCGCGGACCTCGTTCCAGCCTGTATGGTTCCGAAGCGCTTGGTGGTGTTATTCATGTTTTCACCACAGCGGCAAATAAATCTGGTGTTAGTGGCAATATTGAGGCCGGCTCGAACAATACTATCAATGCCCGAGGGAGTTATTATTTCCAGACCGACGCGACCCAAGCCGGGTTCACCATTGGCGGAACTTCTAGTGATGGTATCGATGCGCTAGTTGGCAGCGATACCGATGACGATGGCCATGAAAATATATCGATAAACGCTAATATCGAGCACAATTTTTCCGACGCACTCCGTTTTACCGCTAGCATTTTCCATACCTCGGGTGATCAGGAGTTCGACGACTCGTTTGATGCCAACGCAGAACCGCGCAATGAATTTACCCAACAGGCGATTTCGGCTGGGTTGACTTTTGATGTCAACAATCACTGGCAGTTAGGTATCACTGTTGCTCAAGGTAGAGATGACTTGGATGTCAGTAGCAACTTTCCCAATTTTTTTGATACGACGGTCGATCAGCTCATGTTAACGGCACAATACCAGAGCGCCAGCAGCACCTTCATATTCGGCTATGATTATCGCGATGAAGAGCTGGACAGCCAAACCGACTATCAAGAATCATCTCGCGATAACAATGCCTTTTATTTTAATTACCTAAATAGCATCGGCGCACATCAATTCGGAATAAGCCTGCGAAATGATGACAACGAGGCTTTCGGTTCTGAAACAACCGGTAACGTTGCCTATGGATTCCGCTTTGCCAACGGGCTCGAAGCGAACATCTCGGCGGGCACCGCCTATAAAGCACCATCGTTTAATGATTTATATTTTCCGGATTTCCCACCGTTCTTTTTTGCCAACCCGAATCTGCAACCAGAGGAAAGCGAGAATATTGAACTGTCTTTATCCGGACCGATAAGTAACGGACGCTGGCAAGCCAGTATCTTTCAAAACGAGATTACGGATTTAATTAGCTTTACCGGCACCACGTCGGAGAATATCGCTGAAGCTACTATTCAAGGTCTGGAGTTATCCGCGTCTACCGTGCTGGCAAATTGGCACCTGCAAGCCAACGCCAGCATACTTGATCACGAAGATGATGCCACCGGTGCACAACTCCTGCGTAGACCTGAAAGAACCGTTAACCTGACTACCTCGCGCACCTTCAATGCCTTGACCTTAAATGCCGAAGCTAGCTATAGCAGTAGCCGCACCGATATCGACTTTAGTACTTTTCCATCCAGTATTGTCGAACTTGACGACATTTGGTTACTGAATGTCGGCCTCGGCTACGCGTTTAATGACCGGTTTTCTGTTTACGCGAAAATCAGCAATGTCACTGATGAAGACTATCAAACGATTTTTGGATTCAATTCCCCCGGTACAGAATTTTTGCTTGGCGTGCGCTTTAAGTGATTTGATACGTTAAGGTCGCACCTGCCGTGCCAAATCAACCCTCTGACAGAATTGCTCGATACCATCGAGCATTCTCGGCGTTTGCCTAAGCATCAAGTCTGGATTAATACCTGCCTGGCTAGGTCTGGGGAAGGTAGAAAAACCGTTTCGGACTAACCATAAATTGGGGTCTGATACCTCATAAGTCGTTACAATCAATTGTGG
Source organism: uncultured Thiotrichales bacterium (assembly GCA_964621435.1). GTDB lineage: Bacteria > Pseudomonadota > Gammaproteobacteria > CAZUMV01 > CAZUMV01 > CALIRD01. The sequence goes on from CAZUMV010000108.1 coordinate 9,329, forward strand.
TTGCATCGACAACAACCCCTCGCGTCCAATCTGCGGGGCTTTGGTCTGCACCCCATCTAAAACATTAATTGCACCACAAGTCTCAAGCGCTTCCTCCACGGCATGACTGTTTGATAGTCCCATCATGGGTACATCGGATATGAGCATCA
>CAZUMV010000109.1:0-9384 GCA_964621435.1 uncultured Thiotrichales bacterium
GGCGATTTTACTTACAAAGTACATGGCAGCCGTGGCACCGTACCCATTCTGAGTTTTGGTACCAAAGCCAATCGTTATGCTATTGACGGCACTATGGCGTCAACTGGCGAACTCGATAGCGCCGACATGCAAATCAACGATGATGGTAGTTTTGAAATTACGGTTAGCAAAGAAAAAGCCGAAGGCAATTGGTTACCGCTTGCAGACGACAGCAGCATGCTAATTGTGCGCCAGACTTTTTTCAATCGTGAACAAGAGAGTGCTGCAGCAGTTTCTATTGAAACCGCTGGAGAAACTCAACAACCAGCACCTCTGCAACTAGATAACATTGCGACTAACTTGCAGTCTACTGCGGCCTTTGTTGGCGGTACTGCTAATACCTTCCTGAGCTGGGCAGAGCTGTTTCGCAAGGAACAAAAAAACAAACTACAAACAACCGATCAAAGCATGTTTTTCCGTGCTGGCGGTGACCCGACTATTTTCTATCTGCATGGCTGGTGGGAACTCGAGCAGGATGAATGCTTGATCATCAACACCGGGATACCGGATTGTCAGGGCTGGAATTTTCAAGTTAATAACATCTGGATGGAGTCACTGGATTACCGATACCATCGCATCCATGTAAATAATGATTCAGCTGAACTTAACGCCGATCGCACCATCACTATTGTTGTGGCGGCAAATAACAAGAATTATAAAAACTGGATTGATACTTGTGGTCACCGTCGCGGCACCATGCTATTTCGATGGACCAGCGCAAAAGACCACCCTGTTCCTGATACCGAGGTAAAAAATGTCAACTGACAACATTCTAGAACGGCTGGAGCGGCTCGAAGCCGAAAGCGAGATTCGAAAACTTAAAGCACGATATCTAAACGCCTGCGATGCCAAAGACCCCGAAACCATACGAGCCTGTTTTTGTGATGATGCCGTAATTGAGTACCCACCATTGGGAGAATTTGATGTTGACGGTTTAATTAAAATATTCACCGAAATGGCGGTCAATTCCAATATTGTCGATACGCACCAGGCGCACAATCCGGAAATAGAGATCCACGGTGATCAGGCCAAAGCAAAGTGGAATCTGAGCTATACGATGTATGATCCAGATAGCAAAAGTTTTCGGCTATTAAGTTCGTTTTACCATGACCGCTACAAAAAAACTGCCCAAGGCTGGCAAATCAGTTCTACGCGCTCGGCGCCGCGAGCTATCGTAGATGGTACTTTGGAGAAAGACCTCGTCAACGCGAAATGGGTATCTTAGTCTAGCTTGGTCTAGTCTGGCCGGATCTAAGTTGGCATACTACCCGGAATCGGCGCACCACTATTTTTCCACACCCCGGTTGCGGTAGCGATAAGTACGTCGCCAGCATGAATGGTCGCATCCAGGAATACCATTTTTCGGCTGCGGTGAGAAATTTTCGAACGCGCAATTAAAAAATCACCCAACTCTGTACCATTGCAAAAATTAGTGTTCATGGAAATGGTCATGCATAGTGCATCAACCCCGATGCTTGCCGAACGCCCCATCACTTCATCCAATAAGGACATGGTTACACCACCGTGTCCGCGACCGGGTGCACCCCCATGCTGTTCATCCAGCTTCATACCCAGCCGGGTGATCCCATCATCGCCTACTGTCGAATCATCCTTGATGTAAAAGGGACCAAGGTGTTTACCTAATCCGGAATGCGGCGGAAAAACGGCATAGCCATCCGGAATAACGTCGCGTGGTAGCGTCGATAACTCATCACTGCTCATAAACTGTCCTTACACTGTCGCGCTGAGCAGATACACAGCGTCGTCTGGCATCGATGCAAGCGACATATCTCCACCAAGGTATTTTTCAAATAGATCGGCGTTTCGGTGGAATACAACTTCGCTAAAGTTACTTTTCTTAAGCCTTGATTCAAGTTGCTCCGGGGTGAAGCGACTCTTGAATGGTTCACCCATTTTATTGACCGTGTCTTTTAGTTTTTCGATAGAGCTTCGATTTTCTTCACCGTCAATGTTATCGTCAGGCATTATAAAGTCCGTCACCAAAGTAGACCCGGCGGCAAATCTTCCCAGCACTGCTAGAGTACTCATAATCGCCTCATCATTGAGATACATTTGCACGCCCAACCAGGTAAATAGTGTTTTTTTATTCTGATCCACACCAGCGTTTGTTAACGCCCGATCCAAAGTGGTTTCTTCAAAATCACATGGAGCGAAGGTTAGATTAGCCGGTATTGCTACCTTGCCGTTGCTTAACTGCTCCCGCTTCCATATTTGAGTCGCCGGAAAATCTACTTCAAACATGGCTACTTCCGGGAGCTGCGGTCCGAAACGATATGCTGCAGAATCAAGCCCGGCGCCAAGCACAACAAACTGTTCAAAAGCTCCTGCCAGCAATGTTTCTTCGCTCAACCTTGAGCGCATACAAACGGCCTCTTCCATATTATTAATAAAAACTTGCGCTGTATGTTGATCACTAATCGCCGCAAAGCCTTGTAGTAACTGCGAGGTATGAGCCTGAGCTTGCTCTGGATCTGTTAAACCAGCAAGAACGGCTGCCAAATCGTCTTCAAGAATTTTTGGTGACTTGGCAAAATGATAATGCCTTGCGCGCAACACTGCTGTGCCGTGGGCGGTTTGACTCGGGCGACCGGATTCCATTTTGTTTCCTTAATTTGTGAGCTTTTTCTTTCATTGATCATGCACTAACAAAAAAACCGCCCCAGGTACTCTCCGGGGCGGTTTTTGTTGGTTTTCTGTATGTCTAGAAATCCACGCCAACCGAGAGTCCAAACGACCGCGGCTGGGTAAACACATCTACCTCATAGGCAAATGTCGAAAACGGTAGCGAGTCTACGATAAACTCTTCATCCAACAGGTTTTGCACCCATAGCGAAACAGTCGCACGGTTACCACTATCGAGATTGAAACCCATACCGATGTTGCCGTTAAGCAGATCTCGATCGGTTAATTCCAGGAAGCTCTCTGGTACCGCTAGCACCTCATCACTGTAGGCATAAGTCAGACTACCGAACAGATCGTTGGCACCCCATTCACCGTTATAATCTAAACCGATCGTATAACTAATTTCTGGCACACCCTGCAAACCTTCCTGACGGGTACTTCGCACACCTGTAACCGGGTTAGTTGGTACGCCGGCATCACCGTCGGTCCAATTGAGGCTGGCATTCAGAGTCCAGTTTTCTCTAAACGCAATCACAGCATCCAGGTCTACGCCGTAGATCTCATCGTCGACGTTTACAATGGCGCGTTCCGTGGCGAGAATCTGCGACGTCGCTACGGTGGTTTGCTTATTGGTAAAGTCATACCAGTAAGCTGCAGCGTTAAAACGCACATTATCTCCCCAATCACCTTTTACACCAACTTCAAATGCTCTGATTTCTTCCTGATCGAAAACAAAGTCGACACCAGAAGTTGCGCCACCGACAGGCAGTGCAACCGCCGTGGCATTAAAACCACCGGCCCGGTAACTTTCTTTGTAGCTCGCGTAGGTCAACAGGTCTTCGCGGAGATTCCATTCCAACGTCAATGACGGATCAAGAGAATCGTCTTCCCAGGTGTCGATGTTTGCGGGAATCGCCTGACCCGTTAAACTCGTTGTGTCATTGAAAAACGGAATACGTGGCTGACCCCTGCCATCTTTGGTTTCATCCGAGTAACGCAGACCAACGGTAGCCCGGAAAGTGTCCGAGAAATTCCAAGTAGCCTGGCCGTACAATGCCAACGCCTCGGTATCAATACGCAAGTCCCCGTTGGTACCTGCGCGGACCGAATTCAAAGCTGCTGAAACTGTCGGAATACAGAAGTTATTGCCTGGCATAGGTACATCACCGGCACCACATGTGGTGCCGTTGCCAACAACTTGTGCCAGCAACGGTGCTGCCTGCGGCGCTAAAGGGGTCTGCAAAAAACTTAATAATGCCAGAGCTGCTGGAATCGGCCCCTGACTAGCTGGTGGCACGCCAAAACCGGTTAGAAAATTTGTAACGTTCGGCGCCGTTAGCCGCGGATCAAACTGCCCCAGAACGAACAGGTAATCATTGGCATTAGTTGTTGGTGCATTGCCGCCATTGCCATTACCGGTTTCTTCATCAAAATAGAAAAAACCAGCGGTGTAGGAAAGTTTTCCGTTGGCGGCCTCACCATTAAAGGTGATATCCAGACTGCTCTGCTCATGCCCTTCAAGCGTTGGTACACCATTTGGTGGATCTGACAGAAACAAGCCTAGTTCTGGCTCCATGCCGCTAAATGCTGCACCAAAATCGGGGCGTAATTGTTGGCCCACAGCGCCGAACGCAAAAGGTAGTGGCGCTAATGCCGGATTGAAACCACCCGTAATCGCATTAAGGATGGCCGGGTTGGTCGTCGGGATCAAAGCAGCAAACCGGTTTGCATCAATTTCCCGGAACGCCGCGGTAATTTTCAATTCGTTGGTATCGTTGAACGACCAGGTGCCGATAGCGGTCACACCTTGAGACTCACTGTCATTGATGCCGTTCTCGAACGAGGTAGTAACCTCTTCTTGCCGACCATTATTGAATGGCGTAATTGCCGGCGTTAGCAATGCCTGGTTAGTGCCAACTGATTGGTAGAACAGTGGCTCCTTTTCAGTTTCAGAATAATCGTAAGATATATCGAAACGGAAGCGATCACTTATTTCTGAACCTAAGGCGATGCGAAAACCTTGTTTTTCTTCACCACCGAAATCGGTACCCGGACCATCATTCTCGACCCAACCATCGCGCTCCTGAAATGAACCTGAAAGTCTGATTGCAGTGCTTTCGCCAACCGGAAAGTTTACCGACCCGGAAAGTTTGGCGTGGTCAAAGTTACCGTATTCCGCTTTTACTTTGCCACTAAACTCACTTGGATCCGGCCGCGCCGAAATCAGGTTAACGGCACCAGCGACGGTATTTCGTCCGTACAACGTACCCTGTGGGCCTTTAAGAATTTCAACCCGCGCCAAATCGGGCATATCAAATGCGAGACCCTGGCTTTTTCCGAGGTAAACACCATCCTGATATATCGCGACGCGCGAATCGATACCTACTTGAGGATCCAGCGTACCGATGCCGCGGATATTGACCCGCACACCGTTAACGTCAGCCGGGCTTTGCGTCACATAAACGCCGGGGGTAATTGTGCCAAGATCTTCCGGACCTTCGATCCGATAGTTTTCCAGCTTCTCGAAATCAAATGCAGTAATTGCAATGGGCACATCTTGTAGATCCTGTGCTCTCTTTTGTGCAGTTACAATGACTTCTTCAAGCTCAGCGAACGCTGACACGCTCCAAAATAGTGATAGACAAACTAATGTCGTTACCACCGAAAATTTTGAGATAAATCGTTTCATACTGAATTCCCCTCCACAGCGAATATTATGACTTTTTATTCAACTTCCACATAAAGTATAAGGAACTTCTAATGCACCGCCAATGCAAAAATGTCTTATTGCGCATTTTTTTTCATGAAATTTACGCAAACCCGCCTAAAATCAGGAAAAATCGCGTTTTTACGTAGGTTTTATAGAAAAATAATACGAATTACGCTTGTTCGGTACTAGCTACACACGCGGCCATATTCTTATGATAACAGGGCTGGTACATACAGCTCGGCTAATTTCCCACCATCAACTGGCAGCTCGGTCCCCGTAATAAAACTAGCGTCATCACTAGCTAGAAACAGTATCGCTGCTGCAAGCTCTTGCGGTTGTCCGCTGCGCTTCATCGGGATTGCCGCCTCCAGAGTTGCCTGAACTTCTTTGTTCCCCTGAGTAGCAGCCTGATTTGCCGGCGTGTCGACCGAGCCAGGTACAACCACATTAATGCGCACACCGGTGTGCGCCACTTCCATAGCTGCGCAATGCGAGAACTGCGTCATCGCTGCCTTCGCTGCCGAGTAACCCGCAACACCTTGCGCCGCTTTGTTACCACAGGAAGAAGAGACATTAACGATGGCGCCGCTACCCTGTTCAACCATAATATCCATAGCAGCTTGTGTGCCGACAAAGGTCGCGTCGGCAGTCACGATAAAATTCTTACGCCAATTGTCCAGACTCATACCGGAAATCATGCCATGCCGTGTCATCGTGGCATTATTAACCAGCACGTCGAGGCGGCCATATTTTTTGGCGGTATTTTCGATCAGTTTTTGGAAGGCTTCCAGATCACTCAAATCGAGAGCGACCGCTTCAACACGCCCGCCAGCATCCTTGATGCCCGCCGCGGCCGCATCCAGTTTTTCCTGACCACGGGCACAAATAACCACCTGTGCACCCTCGCGCGCAAAAGCTTTCGCCGCCGCCAGACCTATCCCGTAACTACTGCCGGTTACCATGACTACTTTATCTTCAAATCGATTACCCATAAGAAGTTCCTGTATTGTTCAGATCTTTAGTTACCAGCGGCATGTAATGCAGCAAGATACCCGAATGTCATTGCCGGCCCCAGTGTAGCACCCGCACCGAGATACTTGTCACCCATAACCGCTGAACTGGTATTACCGCAAGCATACAAACCGGCAATTGGTTCGCCAGAATTATTCAGCACCTGTGCGTCATCATTCGTGACCAAGCCACCTTTGGTACCAATGTCGCCCGGGTGCAAAGGTAAAGCATAAAAAGGCGGCGTGCCGATGGGCGCAATGCATGGGTTAGGCTGATTATGATGATCACCGTAATAACGATCATAAAAACTACTGCCGCGTCCGAAATCTTCATCCACACCGGTTTCTGCAAAGGTATTATTGCGCGTAATCGTGTCTTCTAACCCTGTTGCGTCAATACCCAATTGGTCTGCCAACGCTTGCACCGAATCTGCCTTGGCCCAAATATTTTTTACTTTTTTATTTATGAACTTGTCCGGTGTCGCCCAGCCCGGACCCAAGGGACCAAACGGATACTTCTTACGAAAACGGGCATCAAAAATCACCCATGAGGGAATTGAGTCTGCCGCGTACATTGAATAGCCGGATTCCAGATATGGATCCGCTTCGTTGGCGAAACGTTGACCTCTTTTATTTACAATAACCAAGCCAGGCAACGAGCGCTCGGCGAAGATGCCGATTGCTCTAGACCAACCCGGCACCTTGACTACAGGGATCCACCACGCATGTTGCATGAGCGAGGTTGCGGCATCGACTGACTCTGCCGCCAGAATGCCATCACCGGTATTATTTTCCTGCGAGACACTCCAGTCCGGGGTGGTTGGAGCCGGCAAACGTTCCGTACGCAGCATTTCGTTATGCTCAAAACCACCGCACGCCAGAATCACGGATTTAGCGCGTACTTCGGTATTTTCATTATTACGCGTAACCATCGCGCCAACAACTTTGCCGCCTTCCTGCAGTAAAGAAGTCATTGGTGATTCGAGCCACACTTCAGTTTTTTGTTCACGAACTGACAAGTACAGGCTGCCGACCAAAGAATGGCCTTGAGTCAAGCGCCGCGATAACTTGCCCTTCATGCGTCCGGCAATATCGAGATAGTAAACCAACAACATTTTAAAGAGTGTTTTGCGCCAGCCTTTATCCTGGGTTAAAAAGATTCGCGCTTCTTTATAGGTAAGACTAAATTTGCCCTGCACTAGAGAACCTGGGGCCTGCGGCATCATTTTATAAAGATCATTACCTAGCTTGGCGCCGTTAAATACTTTTGGTGTTTGGGTGCGGTAGCCTTGTTTAGCGCCGGACGCGTCACTGTAGTAATCCGGATAGGGGTAAGCTTCCATGCGCATATGCGTGTGACGTTGTAAAAACTCGAGCATTTCTGGCGCGCTTTTAATAAACGTCCTTAGACGCGACGGAGCTACTTGATCGCCAATCATTGCAGACATGTAGGTGAACGCTTCTTCAGCCGAGTCTTGCTGACCTAGCTGTCTGGCATTGTTGCTATTGGGTATCCAGATACCACCGCCAGACATGGCCGAGGTGCCACCGAAACGTTTGCCTTTTTCAACCACCAACACACTGGCGCCACGATGGGCTGCAGTAAATGCGGCGGTCAGTGCTCCGGCGCCGGAGCCGACCACCAAAACATCAGTTTCAACGACTACCACTTAGCTGACCCTGGTTATCTCGACTCGGGCGGTCTCGATCACTTTGTCACCGATATCCAAGATTAAATCATCGGCGCTGCCTAAGTAGCGTTCGCAGAATTTAGCCCACAAGAAAAACCGGTGGATCGGATACTCAAGATCCTGCCCCATACCGCCGTGCAGGTGCAAAAACGTATGCGCGGCTTTGTGTCCGGACTTGGCCACCCAGTATTTGGCAACCGCTGCCGCCTGCCCGAAATCTTCGCCTTGCTCCAGGTAATCCAGCGCACGCCAATAAGCACCGCGCAAAGCTTCGTTATCCATATAAGCATTGGCGGCTTGTTGTGACACCGCCTGAAAAGCGCCTAGTGGTCTGCCAAATTGCTTACGCTCAGAAACATACGCAGCGGCGCGCTTTAAGCCCTCATCCAATACTCCGGTTTGGATTGCCGCCAACGCGATCCAACTGCGGTGCTTTTGTAAAGCTGCCAATTCATCAGCTTTGTCGCCTTGCGCAATAAGCTGATCGAACGAAACTTCCACATCATTAAAAATTGCATAGCCCGCGGGCTCACCGCTAACCGCAACCTGAGGTTGGATGGAGACACCATCAGTACTGCTATCGACATACACTAGATACTTTTGCTCGTCCTTGTCCGCGACTTCGACAACCAAGCCGTTGGCACTGGGTAAATACAAACTCAATCCAGTTCTGCCGTTTAATTTAATGGCCTCGCCCTCAATGGCTGTGACTTGCAATATTTGCGTGGGTTGTACACCGGCGTATGGCCGCAGCGCACTTAGGGTCATTTCTCCGCTCACCACCTGGGGTAATACCGACGACTTTAAGTTCTCGTTATCGCTATCAGCAATCGTCATGGCGCATTCAACCAACGTTGAAAACAGCGGCACTGGCGCTACATGTCGGCCTTGTTGTTCCAAAACACCAGCGAGGTCAAGCATGCTTAAACCCATGCCGCCATACTGCTCATCAATGGCCAAACCCAACATGCCGGACTCAGCAAGTTGCTGCCAAAGTTCTGCGTGTTCTGCGATTGGGTCCCGCCCCAATGCTTTGATCTGCTCATCCGAACACAAGTCTTCGAACACCCGTGCCACGGCTTCCGTAATCGCGTTTCGTTCGTCTGTAAATTTGAAATCCATGTTTCCCCCTACGCAATCGTGTTGGGCATGCCCAAACCAAAACTTGCGACCATGCAGCGCATCACTTCTAATACGCCGCCACCCACGGTTGATATTTGCGAGTTGCGGTAATCACGCTCCAGATCTCCACCCCAGATCGCATCTTCGCTACCGTATTTAACCAGAGCAT
>CAZUMV010000110.1:0-9298 GCA_964621435.1 uncultured Thiotrichales bacterium
TTTATGGTTACTTTCCCCCTCGGGAAGATCTGGCCATGATGTTTGAAGCAGTCATGATGAAGCGCAATTTTAATATCGATATGGATATCGGGTATTTAGACAAGCCTACTTTTGCTAATGCAGGTTGTGATGACTACAAAGTTGGTTGGGGCAAGCGGAATTTGATTGGCTCGGATTTGGTTAAAGACCGCGCGATCTTTGTTGCCACTAACATGTTGCCGGAATTGGATTGGAATACTTTCGTGGAAAATCTTGAGGGTGATCGGGATATGGTGCCTGGCGTCGGATGGTGCCAAAACCTGCTCCTGGATAATTTGACGCCGGTTAATTCCCGCGCAATTAGTGGCCGGTCTCAAACCAATAAGCCGGCCGCCGTGGGAGACCGTTGGCGAGATCTTAATCCGCGTGTTCACTAGCGCAGTATTTTTTAACCCAAAACCCAATTGAGTCGGAAGCCGATATGAAACAGTTTATTAAAAATCACCAACGTCTGAATATCGTATATCAGAGCGTTATTCTAGCCGTCGTATTTTTGCTTGCCGCGCCGGTAGCGGCGGCCGACTTGTGCCCGAATACGATCTTCGATGATGGCATGATGTGGAGCGGCGACATTCAGTATGTCGAAAACACCTGCAGTAATGCCGAGCAGGTTTGTGCGCAGACATATTTCTCGGATTTAGGCGCGCGCTTCACGGCGGTATGTAATGGCGCGAAGTGGATTCAAGAAGGGGCTGTGGCTGAAACCCAACCGGAGCCTGAACCAGAGATTGAACCCGAGGCGAGTGTTATGGATCTTTGCCCCAATACCCTGTTCAACGACGGCAAGATGTGGAGTGGCGATATTCGGTTTGTTGATAACACCTGTAGCAATGAAGGTCAGGTTTGTATGCAAACTTACTTTTCGCACCTCGCGCAAAGACTAGATTCCGAATGTGCCAATGGCAGTTGGCAGCAAGCTGGTATCACACCAGAACCGGAAATTGAGCCCGAGCCGGAACCCGAATCTAACTCTGCGAACCTTTGTCCGAATACTATTTTCGACAACGGCAAAATGTGGAGTGGTGACATCCAGTTTGTCGATAACACGTGTACAGAAACCGATAAGTTATGTTCCGGCGTTTACTTTTCAGATGCTGCCGGCAGATTCGATGCCTCGTGCACTGGTACGCAGTGGGTGGCGGTTGGCCGTGATAGTAATGAGGAAAGCAACTGCGGGGCAGATGCCTGTTACCGAGTGACCTTGCGGGAAAACTGGAACGCGACCACTTTCCCGACCCGGTACCCTGCCGGTTCACATTTCTCGCCATTGGTGGGTAGTGTGCATGGCGGTAGTGCGGACTTTTTTGAACTCAACCAATCAGCGAGTATTGGTATTGAGCGTATGGCGGAGCTTGGCACCACAAGCCCGCTTATCTCGGAAGTAGAGGTTGCCATTAATAGCGGCACCGCGTTGAGCGTAATCCTCGGTGATGGTATTCCCAATGGTCGTACCGAGGCCAGTGTCGAGATCGAACTGAGTAGCGCCTTTCCATTGGTTACTCTAGTGTCTATGGTGGCACCCAGTCCGGACTGGTTTGTTGGTGTCGACGGTTTGAGCTTGCAAGATACCAACGGCAGCTTTATAGAGCGTCTTGAAGTGCCGTTAGAAGTCTTGGATGCGGGCACTGATCGTGGTGTTACTTTCTTCTCGGCTAACAGCGATAGCGACAGTGTTATAACCAAGCTTACTTGTGTTGATCTGGTCAATCATTGCGGTTTTGTTGACGGGCAGGGCACGGACGGCACCCTCTATATTGGCGTGATGATATTCGAGAAAATCTAGTCTTTGGGTTCTGTGGGGTGCATGCAAGCTCTTCCGGCATCTCCAAAAAATCTGGTGGCTATGTGCACTTCTTGCAAGCGAGAGCCATGAAGGGAGCGGCTAGTACATTCATTGCCGTTTTGCCTGGCAAATCCTGTACTAGCCTTCCGATCACCGGGTCATACCCGGATGGGGACTTTTTTACTATCAGTAATTATAAAGTCGGGTAACTTTTACAATCGCTACCGGGTTTCTCCAGTCATAAGTTGCCGGTGAAAGATCGCCGATGCCATGTATGCCGTTACTGATAAATACGTATCCTTCACCTGCGTCATCCGGTGATGAGCCTGCGCCGCCACAGACCGGGCCGGGAATATTCGCGCAGATTTCGTCATTTGTTTCGCTGCCGGCATCATAACCAAGGGCCTGGTATGTGCGACTTCCCCAGATAGGTAATCGCACTGTATTTAACGCGACGAAGCTGTCATTAGTTGGTAGCAGCATCGCAGCCAGACTAAGGAATCTGGCCCTGCGATTACTCGTAACCTGTAAAGTAACCGTTTGCCCTGGAAACAAGAGTGGTGGCGTACCTAAAACATCGGCGCTATTGGCGCTGCCCGCGACCTTGCCGCTTGCGAGAGCCACTTCTGCGAGTGGGCCCGGGTTTCCATCTTCGGCCAGCAGTGCTAACTCTGGAATTGCAGGTTTGCCAACTTCAAAAATTTTAAAGTCCGAGGAGTGCGTAGCCACCAATATTGGCGTGAACTGAATTGCTTTTGTTACGTTAGTGATCGTGACTTCGTAGAGTCTTTGGTTGTTTGCGTGAGCTGAAGTGCTCGTTAGAAAGGCGATCAGCATCACCACAATGGTGATATTCATTTTTTTCATATTGATTTCCGTATGTACATAAAGGGGCCCGTAGAATCGGGTTTCTCTAACAGGTTGATGTATGGTGGAAAACAATTCCTCACAAAAGTATCACGAAACCGTAAAATTCCGGGTTGACTTACCGGTTATAAAAGAAAAGCCCCTATCTGGAAGTAGTGAAAAAAATACTATCGCGGTGTTGAAGTTAAATCTGAACGACGCGGTGAATCCTCCAAAGTAAACCCGATAAAACCAATAATAACCAATCACTATGAAAACCAAGGCTTATTATTTAACGCTGGAGCAAATATTCTTGAAGCACAGCAATTTGATGATACCGCTGCGGGTCATTAGCAAAACTATTGTATTTCGTGATTAGTACTCAAGCAGCGCGAAAGATTGCCGTCGATGCAGGTCATATTATCCGTACCAAACCCCGTGACCTAAACTGCGTAACCATATTGCCAGCTCTTCTTCTATCTTGAGGGATTCTTGATAAGTTAGTGGATTGTATTTTTCGTAAATGTCCGGACGCAGATGTAAGCCGAATTTCTTAACAAAGCGGTTGCCTTTATAGCCACGCATGTGGTTGTCGAACCGAACGTCCGGATCTAAACCTGTTTGACCAACATAAAAACAAGCCAGCATGCCGTTATGGTCTGGATTGGCATCATAGAATTTTCGGCGTCGCAAAACGGCTCTATCCAGTTCAACGACATAGACTGAGTGTTTTCGTTTGCTCATGGCTTGCTAGCTATGCTGAGACCTAAACATTTAGTGGGCTAGTCTACCCAGCCGAGCTCTCGAAGTTCTTTTAGTCCGGCGCGACTTACCAGGGCGAGTTCGTCGTTCTTTAGCGTTAGAACAGCTGAGCGGGATTGCTTCTTGATTGACTTAACGCCCTGTTCGGCAACCCACCAGGAACGATGCGAAATCATGCCGGGTAATGGCGATATATCGCGCACGGCATCTTTGAAGCGCATCAGTATCATGGTGTGACCCGCAGAGGTGTGTACTTTTACATAATGGTCTTCAGCGGATATTGCGTAGATGTCAGCTTCTCTTAATTCAATGGGTAAACGCTCAATGAGGGCTGGCTGTTGATCGTTTTCCGAAGCCGATATCGTGGGCTTGTTTCTAAAGCCTTCGGTAATGCCTGTTATCGCCAGGGAAATAATAAAGACATAAAAGAATGTCACGAATCCGAAGTGGATGTTGAGGTAGCTAAAAAATGTAAACAAAGCAATAGATACAAATACCGACGCTATTAGTGACATCAGCAAGATTCTTGCGATTGTGCCACTACCAGAACAGTATTTTTCCCAAAGTACTTCCCCCAGGATTCCGCCTAGAGACCCTGCAATACAAAGACCGATCCAATAAATAAAACGGGCGCTAATGCTTAAATTATCTGATCCTAGCGGTGCAATAATGGCCAAGAACACGCCGGCGGCTAAAGTAACGGCTATTGGCCGGGTGATATTGGATTTGTTAATGCGCTCTAGCGCGGTGCTTTTCATCGATTGCTGCGAGTCTTTATCGGCGGTGGATATCAATCTTACTAAATCACCGCGTCCAGCGTAAGTTATTCGGATTATTTGCTCTGCCATCCGCGATTCGCAAACGGGCAATGTGCGTAAGCTGTTGATAATTAATGACAACTGGCGATGCGTGAACTGCCCCGGTACTGCTCACGAAGTTTTTGGCGGCTTTACGTATCTTCGATTGCCGAATCTTCAAAATCCTTCAATATTGAGACTCATCACAACGAATTGATTGGAGAAAAAAATGAATTTTTATATGAAAAGTAGCGGTATCAGTATGATTTTAGTGGCAGTTCTTTCCGCACAAGCGTTTGCTAACGAGGCCTTGACGACCATACATGAGGGGCGTATTGGTAACTCGGCCCAAGGATCGGAAACCCTGATATTAACCGTTGAAGGTATCAGAGAACACACCGGGGTTATGGGTATCGTTGTCTACAATAGTGAGGCAGGACGCAATAGCGGTCAGGCGGTTGCTATGGCGCAACCCGAGGTGGATTCTGATCAAGTTGTCGTCAAGTTCGATGGTCTGGCGGAAGGCCAATACGTCATTAACCTTTTTCAAGACGTAAATGGTGATGGCAAAATGAATTCCAATATGTTCGGCATTCCTACCGAGCCGTATGCCTTCTCTAATAACGCTAAAGGCAACTTTGGCCCTGCTAAATGGAAAGACGCAGTATTTACCGTGGGCGCAGAGGTTAATGCGCATGTTATTACGATGTTCAAATAGGAGTATCAACATGACCCATAAATTAAACAACGCGATGACGCGTCGCGATTTCACCAAAGCAGCAGCCTTGGCGACCGGGGCCTTGGCTGTCCCGGCTTGTACCAAAGCCACTGGTGTGAACAAAGTCGCGGAGCCGATTGTGGCTGCACAGCAAGCCGCACAACCAGATTGGGCGATCGGCTTTCAAAACGTGGTTGCACATGAATTAGAAACCGCAAGTTTGCAGCTCGTCCACGGGAAAGTGCCTGATGATCTAAAAGGAAAATTTTACAGAAACGGGCCGGCATTATTTGAGCGCGATGGTTTGCAAATGAACCATTGGTTTGACGGTGACGGTATGTTGCAGATGTTCGAGCTTGGAGCTGGTGGTGTGCGCCACAAAGGCAGCATGCTGAAAACCAATAAGTATCTCAGTGATAACAAAGAAGGTCGTTTTACTACCAATAATTTTGCAACCACGGTACCCAATCCAGCACCAATGTTTGGTCCAGACGACATGAATGTTAGTAACACCAGCGTCATGAGCGTCGGCGACGAGTTGTTCGCGCTTTGGGAAGGCGGCTCGGCCTTTCAGGTTGATCCTGAGACATTATCGCCACTGGGTTCCAAAACCTGGGGCGATGGCTTGCAAGGCATGCCATTTTCTGCGCACCCAAGATTCGAATTGGACGGATCGCTATGGAATTTCGGTCAGGATGCTTTTTCAAAACGGCTTATTGTGTACCGGATTTCTGCAACCGGAAAATTAGTTAACGTTGCCTTGGTCCCGGATGTACCGGCAGGCATGATTCATGATTTTTGTATGACCGACAAGCACTTGGTATTTGTTGTGCCATCTTTTCGGGTCGCTAAAAAAGCCGAAACCTATCTTGATATGTTTTCCTGGTTTCCCGATCAGGCCCAGGACGTGATTGTGTTGGACAAAAACGATCTTACCAAGCGGCGACAATATGAGCTCCCGCCCGGGTTTCAGTTTCATTTCGGCAATGCCTATGAAGAAAACGGCGACATCATTTATAGCGCGTGCGTTGGCGATGACGGGTTTGTGGTTTCTGGTGCGAAAGATGTTCTCGTTGGCCAGGTTCCGGAGCGTGCAGAAACGAAGCTCAGCACGGTACGGTTGGGTAAAGATGGGTCTGCAAAAGTAACGCGGGAAATTTCGGAATTAGCCGAGCATGAGTTCCCACAATTTAATCCTTTATATAAGGGTCGCCGAGCGCAGTATTTGTATACCGTTGGCAAGTCGTATCAAAGTAGGGCAGGTGAAAGCGCGATTATCAAGCACGATCTTGATAGTGGAGACCTGACTTACTACGACTATGGTCAAGATCAAATTGTCGAAGAGCATTTGTTCGTACCTAAGACTAGCCAAAAATCTGAAGACGATGGTTATTTGATCGGTACTTCGCTGGATTTCAAGGCCAAGCATACACAATTGAATATTCTGGATGCTGGCAATATATCCAATGGCCCGATTGCTGTGCTCGAGTTGCCCTATCATCTGCCGCTAGGCTTTCACGGGGCATGGGTAAATGCGGGGTAAATAACTGGCAGACGCGGTGTGCGTAATGATTGCTGTCAGCATCTGCAAAATCCTTTATTATGCGTGCATCAGCCATCATTCGAACACGGTACAGTTATGGAGCAAATTAACGTAATCACGGCGCAGGTGCTACAACAATGGGATGCATTGCCGGTAATCGCACGGGCGATTTGTGCGGTTCTTATCACGATAGTCCTGTTTTATATCGCCAGGTTCGTGATAATCGGGCGCTTGGAAAAACTGGTTTCCAAAACAGACAATGATATTGATGATCGTCTGGTGCATTTTTTCAAGCAGTTTTTGTGGTTAGCGGCGATTTTCCTCGGGTTGATTTGGGTGCTCAAGGTTTGTGGTATCAAAGTCGGGCCGGTACTTGCCGGTGCTGGTATTTTCGGTATTGCGATTGGTTTGGCTGCTAAAGAAACATTGGCAGATATCATCGCAGGTATTTTCTTGATTGCTGACCGGCCAATCAAAATTGGCGACAGAATCATTATCGATAAAATTGGTAAACACTGGGGCGGCTGGGGTGATGTGGTTGACATTGGTTTGCGCCGCACCACAATCCGTAACACCGATGGCGTTATTGTCAATTATCCGAACTCGACGCTGGCAAACTCAACCATCAAGAACTTCTCCATGGACCCGAAGCCGGTGCGGGCAAGGATTCGTTTCCAGGTTGATTATTCTGCGGATCCAGACTTGGTAAAAAGAATCACGGTTGAAGCGGTTGAAAAAGTCGATGGCGTTATTGATGGCACAACGACGGTAGTTATTCGATCCTTGTGGGATGACGATCAGGGGCATATGTTATCGGGAGTATTATACGAGGCACGATACCGACTTGAAGACGTAAAAACCCGCACGGTATTGCGCTCTAAAGTGTTGGCAAATTTAATCAAGGTGCTAAAAGAAAATGACATCAAAATGGCTGCGGTGCCAATGAAGCAAGTCTGATTAGATCCATCATTGTCCAAGTATTTTGTTACCTTAGGAGTTTTAATAGCTAGATTCACTTTTTAATCCGGCCCGCGAAAGTGTGATCTGCTCGAGATTTTTTGTGTCAGATCGAAAAATCTCCCGTGTTGGTGCTGGGTTGTTTCTTCAAATGTGCAAGTATCCTCAATCGTGTTTTATGCACAAATGGAGACTTAAATTCATGAAAAATTTAATTTTTGCTATAACCCTTATGTTTTGCGCCACTACTGCTTATGCAGCAAAGCCCGACTGGGCTGGTCAAGGCAAGCCGGACAAGGCTGACATTGAGAATATGACCGAAGAAGCCCGAGAGCAACTTAGGGACCGCATGAAAGACAGGCCGGGCAAAGGTAAGAAGAACAAGCCTAAGAAAGATGAAGAAGATTACAACGAAGATGAACAGGACGAAGATGAGCACAACGAAGACGAGGACAACGAAGACGAGCATGAGGAAGATGAAGTCGAGTGTGAGTTGACCAAAGAAGAGTGTGCTGAACTGCGTGCAGAGCGTAAGGCAGAAAAAGAAGCCGAGCGTGCCGAGCGAAAAGCGGAAAAAGAAGCTGAGCGTGCAGAAAGCGATAGTGCCAAGGATAAGGTAAAAAATGAAGACCGTGGCAAACCCGAAGACACAGGTAAAGGACCATCGCAGGAAGTGGTAGACAAAAAAGTTGAAGCCGAACAGCGGGAACAAGATAAAGGTTCCGTGACTGGTCAGGAAAAACGCCAAGAAAACAGCAGAAAATGGTGGCGGTTCTGGGAGTGGGGCAAGTAATACTCAGTAATTAATGAACGAATAAGAGTGCTTCGGCACTCTTTTTTTTGCACTACAAATACTGTCGCTTAGCGGTTGTCAGACCTTTACGCGAACTAATTTATTATTCAGCATTGAAATTTTATCTGTGATGAAATCGTATCAATATTAAATCCCTGTTCATTATTCAGTTCTCGTAATTGCTTTTGTAACGGCGGTGGTGCCGATAAAGCAGGTCTGAAACTAATTCTATTTTCCGTCCCAATAGGCCGCTCGATGTTATTCGAATGTACAAAAACCTACCAGTTCCTGTATTATTAAGTAACTAATTAATAAATAAGGGGAATAAATTATGAGTTTTAGATTAATGTTAATGGTGCTGCTGGTTGTGGTGGTAAGCGGGTGTGTGTCGAGCCGAACAATTGTCGAGAGACAGATCGGTGATGACCAGTTAGCGTGTGCCGAAATAGCTGAACGTATTGGCGAACTGGACGGATTGAAAACTCTGGCAGAAGCTGAGTCAGGCGTATCTGGAAAAAATGTTGCTGCCGGCCTATTGTTTTGGCCCGCAATTATTGGTAATCAAATGAAGGCAGGCGACAACATTGAGACTGTAAATAACCGAAAGGCGGTTTTGGTTGGTTATTATCAAGATCGATCTTGTAGTAACGCTATTCCGTCATTTACAGCTGATGAAATTAAAACAAAAATCAAAAATGATGAATTGAAAGAGTTGCAGGGGTAGCTTGCAGTTTTTCGAGGTGAGCTCGTGAACTCGAGCTCACCTGATTATTTATATGGTATTGCGACTCTACATAGCGCGATAAAATTTCAGGTAATTATCCATTTAGTTCTTTCACGTTACCATTTTCAATCTTCTCTTTAATTTCATCGAGCGAATATTCCGGTACTTCGGTCGTGCATTTTCTTTGGTTGTAATAATCCGCTAATACGGATTTGCGTGCATTGACACTCGCAATATTTTGGCCGCCGACTGACGTTAAAGTAGAGTAAGACCAGTTTTCAAAGCCAAGATGTTCTTTTTCGGCAAGTGCTTTGAGCGCATTCAACTCGGCTGCGC
>CAZUMV010000111.1:0-9282 GCA_964621435.1 uncultured Thiotrichales bacterium
CAAAACCCCCCGAGCATGGTGTACAACATGACAATAATCGCACCAAGGATCACGCTTTTAGTTAACGACAAACCAAAGGTCGATGAAAACAAATTACCCGCACCCTGAAACTGCGCCGCAACATATAATGCAAAAGATATGGAAATCACAATCGCTGCCGCCACGATGATTCGCCGGCGTGGCTTACCCTCAGCGTCACCAGCAATAAAATCGACCAGCGTCAGATCATTATTCTCTAAACTTTGCCGCCGCAAACGCGGTGCTACCCAAACCCACGCCACCACCATACCGAGGACGCTACCCATCATGATCCACACTGCGCTCACGCCAATGGTATATACCAACCCGCTCAAGCCTAGTAGCATCCAGGCCGAAGAAGAACTGGCCGAATAGCTGAGCGCTGCAACGAATGGTCCAAGCCCCCTACCACCGAGAAAAAAATCGCTTTTGCTGGAAACGCGCCGCTGTGCCCACAGACCAACCGCAAGCAACATACACTTGTACAACACCAATACCAACAGAATGTAACCCGCATTACTCACTTTTTAATTCCCTTGTTGTTTGAAAGATTCCCAGCGCTCTTCCAGCGCCTCGATCTCGCCAAAACCCACCATTTCGCAAAACTCTTCAAAACTGAATAACTGCAGGTCCGGATGCTCTGTCGTGCCGTGCTCTTTTAGTGTTTGCATGGCTTGCTGCATAGCGTTCAGCGCAGCCAGTGAATTCATCGCTGGCCAGATGGCCATGCCAAAGCCGAGTGCCGCCAACTCTGAATTTGATTTTATCGGGGTAATGCCGCCGTTCGCCATATTCACAACTTGCGGCAAGGGTAACTCCTTACATACGGTCCGCATTTCATCCTCGGATTGTAAGGCCTCGACAAACAACATATCTGCTCCTGCCTCCGCATATTTACCTGCCCGAGACATAGCCTCGCTAAAACCATGCTCTAACCGGGCATCGGTGCGCGCAATAATTAGAGTATTATCCGGCTTGGTGCGGGCTTCGCACGCCACCTGAATTTTTTGCTGCATTTCTTCGGCAGACACCAAGCCACGTCCTTTGCGATGCCCACACATTTTCGGAAATACCTGATCTTCTATTTGAATAGCGGTCACACCAGCTGACTCGTAGCCCCTGACCATGTGATGGACATTGATAAGACCACCGAAGCCGGTATCTGCATCCGCGACAATCGCCGCATCGGTAGTGGAGGAAAGAACTCGTAAGCGATCGACCATTTGGGTAAAGGTAACGATGCCACTATCTGGCAAACCAAAGGCGGATGCCGCAGTCCAATAACCGGATACGTAAATAACATCGAAACCGACTTCTTTCGCCATCAATGCCGCCATCATATCTTGTACCCCGGGCGCGACTATAAACTCCTTGTTAAGCAGCATTTTCTTTAAATCAGGTTTTGACATAATTTGTTATTGCTCATTGTTATATTGACAAAATGTGGGATAAACATAACACGCGCTGCAAATGAAAACCTCATCGGCTCATCCTTCAGCCCACAACAGATTTGGGCGCGCATATTGGCGCCGATTCCCTCGTCCGCCATGGCCATGCCAACCCCGAAAAATTTTGGACAACGATAAAGTCCTGCATAGTCGCCGCTGACGACTTTACTTTATTCGATAGCGACCGCAATCAAGTCGTGTACAGCTGAACAAAGCCACAAAGTAGCGCTTATTTGGCTCTTTACCATCACTGATTGATTTATCTCGGAAGATAACGTAATCGATATTTCATTTGCGAATTTGACGGCCACAGGAGTATTTGTTGATTTCCAGAAATAGCAGTCATGCTAATTATCCAATCCAAACACCGACATAGCACGGCTATCTGCCTGAATTTTTGCAGTTACATCGGCAGCGTAGCTTTTTAAACGTGGTAAAAAATCCCTTAGCGCATCTTCATCACTGACCGCTTTTTGCGCATACCTAATGGTTACGGCTGCAATCATTTTGTCCCGCACCAGTAGCGGCACGGCAATCGCTTGTGCATTGGAGTAACGACCCGGCTTGGAATGCATGGCATAGCCTGATTCGCGTACTCGATTAAAATAGTCACGCATTTTCTGCGGGGCTTCAAATTCATTGTTATTCGATTCATTAGCTTCGCGCAACACATCAAAAATCTGGTCCCGCTTTTGCTCTGAAACATTTGCCAAATATACTTTTCCCGAGGCACTCTCCAGCAACGGTAAAGACGTGCCCGGCATAAAAGTGCGAACCGCTAACGGGCTGGCAATATCGGTGTTAGCCCTAACGATCATCCGTGTGCCGGCATTTGTGACAATCGAAAGTGGCCAGACCAATTCTCGACCTATTTCATCGAGTGGTTCTTGCGCATGCTCTGATAACCATGCATCTTCAAGAAAACCGCTACTTAGCGAGCAGCACCTCGGCGCCGGGTGATAGGTACTTAACTGTTCATTCTTCGTGATGTAATTTTCGACCAGCAGACTACGTAGCAAGCGATAAGTTGTTGGTCTGGGCAAACCGGTCTCGCGAGAAAGTTGCGCCAGTGTTGCCGACCCGTATGAATTAAGTACGGCAAGAATTTGTAACCCGCGGCTCAGCGCCCGTATGGTTAGTTCTTTTCCGGAAGCTTCGCTCATACCATCACCCTCCGGTAGTTATGATAGAAAAATCAAGCTCGGCAACCCGAACATCAGCGTCGCAGCTGCCAAAATTGCTGCCGTAAGTTGGCAAAGTATCTTCTGCAAAAGTTTCGATCTTGAAGCGACGCGTGCAATTTTCAAGTGAGATCTTCTTTGTCGTCATAGGTTTTGTTTCCTTGGCCGAAATCACACCGTAGCAAAATGAAAATTATTGATGGCACCATGATAGCAATAGTTCGTTGCATGAAACAATCAAACACTTCCATGCAACAACTACTTCAGAGTCGGTAGGATTAATCACAGGAGAAATAGAATTAAACATAAAGGCAACTAAATGAAAGACGCAGATGTAGTTATCGTCGGCGGCGGGCCCGTCGGCACAATTGCTGCGTATCGCCTTGCGCAAATGGGTAAAAAGGTCATTTTGTGTGAGGCGGATGAATATTGTGCGCAAGACCTGCGAGCATCGACGTTTCATTCTCCGACGCTGGAAATGCTCAATGAACTGGATTTATTTGAAGAAATATCCAAGCGCGGTTTGCGCGCGCCTATTTATCATTTTCGCGAACGTTCAACCGATGAAATACTAGATTTCGACCTGGGGGAGATTAATGACGTTACCGACTTCCCCTTCCGGATTCAGTGCGAACAACACATCATGGCGTCTTTGGTGGCTGAAAAACTTGAAGCACACCCAAACGCAACAGTTAAGTTCGGTCATCGGCTTGTACACATGGAACAAGACCACGATGGTGTCAGCGCAAACTTTGAAACTGCATTGGAAATAGAAAATTTCCGGGCTGACTATTTAATTGCTGCCGATGGCGGTAGCTCAACAGTAAGAAAATGGCTGAATGTCGAATTCGAGGGTTTTACTTACCCCGAACATTTTCTTTGTCTTTCAACAGAAACCGAGCTCGTGGAACACATACCGGATCTAGCTTATGTCAATTATATTTCTGACCCCAACGAATGGATGGTTTTGCTGCGCGTACCGAGTGTCTGGAGAATACTCGTTCCTGCCGATGAAAAATTAAGCCATGAATTTTTGCTGTCAGACGACTACAAAAATGATGTCTTTAAGCGATTGATCGATAAACCCGACACTGAAACCAAGCATCGAACAATCTACAAGGTACACCAAAGGGTTGCCAAACAATTCAACCACGACCGGGTATTTTTAGTGGGAGACGCCGCGCACCTGAATAATCCGTTGGGTGGTTTTGGCATGAACAGCGGCATCCATGATGCCTGGAACTTGTGTGACAAGTTACAAACCTGCCTTGACGATGGGCATCAAGACGAATTGTTTGCACAATACGACCGCCAACGTCGGGCCGTGACACATAGCTTCATTCAGGCGCAAACCAAGCAAAACAAAGCACTTCTTGAGCATGGCGAGGAAGAAGGTCGAAAACTCAGATTAGAGTCGATGCGACAGATGCACCGCGACAAGGATGCCAGACGCGAATATTTGCTCCGACAGTCAATGCACAGTAGTCTAGACGAAGCATTGACTATTGTGTAAATCCGCTATGCCGCAAAATCATGTTCCAGATGTCGCAGCGCTAAGTACTGAAAACAATTTAGATCTTCCCACTTGTATTACTGCCATTATCGACGGCGCTAGGCAAGCAGAAGACCCCGCTACGCACAAGCTATTCGCAATTTGCCCGATTAACGAAGAACCGCTGTATGCTGTGCAAGAAAGTTCGCCAAGCGAGGTTGACCAAGCGGTTGCAGCTGCGCGACAGGCGTTTGATCATACTGACTGGCCACTGCTGTCACACAACGAACGCCGCATTATCCTGAAAAAGGTCCGCGATGCTATAGAAGCGCATGCCGACGAACTCGCTGCTATTCAAACGCTCGAAGTTGGCATGCCGTATTCTGGAATACGAGCAATGCATATGTCTCGCACCGTGGAGAATTTCGATTTTTTTATCGAAGTGGCTGGTACGGTCGGCGGCGAAGCGTATTCCCAGACGCGCCAATATCTTTCGGTGGTCACCCGCGAGCCTGTTGGGGTATGCGCACTATTGACCCCATGGAATGCCCCGACCGTACTGGTTTCAATGAAACTGGCCGCTGCATTAGCTACTGGTAACACCGTAGTCATCAAAGCCTCGGAATACTCACCGTACTCGTTGCAACGTTTCGTACAGATCATCAATGACGCCGGACTGCCGCCAGGGGTGATTAATCTCGTTAACGGACGTGGCCATGTCACGGGCCAGGCATTGGTTGAACACCCGGGCGTAGATGTAGTCGGTTTTGTTGGCGGCACCGCAACAGGCAAAGCAATAATGTCCAGTGCCTCACAATCGCTGAAGAAAGTAGGCATGGAGCTTGGCGGCAAATCCGCCAATATCGTTACCGAAACTGCCAACCTCGATACTGCTATCGATGGCTCATTGATCGCAATCCTCGCTGGAAATGGCGAACAGTGTTTGGCAGGCGCTCGAATTTTGGTACAAAACAATGTCGCCGATCAATTCATTGATCAGTTTACGAGACGAATGAGGGCCGTCAAGGTTGGGCAGCCTTTCGCGCCGGATACCGAGGTTGGGCCATTGGCATTTGCGGAACATAAAGACAAAGTTTTATCTTATGTCGATATTGCCAAATCAGAGGGCAGCGAAGTTTTAGTTGGCGGGGATATGGCTGAGGGATTTGACAAGGGTTACTATTTTCAACCGACCGCGGTGTTGGCGAAAAGTAACCAACAACGCGTGTGTCAGGAAGAGATTTTTGGCCCCTTTGTTACCATTCAAACATACGATACGTTAGATGATGCCATCAACATTGCTAACGATTCTGACTTTGGATTGGTAAGTTATGTCTGGTCTGAAGATCTACAAACCGTAATGAGCGCCAGCCGAAGGATTCAGGCCGGCACCGTCTGGGTTAACACGCCGCTAACTCGTGACCTGCGCGCGCCGTTCGGAGGCTATAAACAATCCGGCGTTGGACGGGATGGCTTGCACGCTTCGGTAGAACTTTTCACCGAAGAAAAAACCACCATGTTTCCGACCAGCGCTCTAAGCTTGCCAAAACTCGGACTACCCAAGTGAGCGAAACACGTCTGCATAGCTTATATCAACCGAGTCTCGACGAAAGTGCCAGACAAGCATTTGTCGGCGCCTTAAAAAAGCAGGTAAACGGTAATATGGAGGCCGAGCTGGAAACGCTTTACCGCGACAAAATACTACCGGCCTTTAGCGCCAGACATAATCGCGAACCGGAACATCGTGATGAAGCCAAAGACTGGTTCGAGCGTGAATATTTATACCAATTATGGGGTTCTGCGGTTTATACCTCACAAGATCTGTTATGGGAAACCGTCGGCGATACCGTAGACCGTATTGTAGATGCAGCAGAAATAAGTGCAGCAGCGTTGGAAGCCAACCCCGACAAACTCGGCCAATTGCATTTAAATGCGTCGCTCAAACTACCCGAACCCATTGGCAGCACTGAAATTCATAGGCAGCCCGGTGGCTATTTTCATGGCAGCGAAAAAGCCGAGTTGCGCGCCGCATTATTATATTATGGCACCATCGCCTTATACACCGCCGCCAAAGGTTTTAGCGATGGTAAAGCAGCGAGCGATACTGGCTCGGGTCACGCCATGGCTGGTTTGATTCGTGCTCGCTACCCAGACCATAAGCCCACCAGAATTCTGGATCTCGGTTGTGGTGTCGGTAGTTTAACGCGAGGCCTCAAGGAGGTATGGCCGGATACGGAAGTACATGGCCTGGACTTATCCGCGTCGTTTGTTCGCTTTGCGCATGTCATGGCGGAAGATCACAAACTGGCAATGCACTTTCACCAACTCGATGCAGAGCATACCGGCTTCGATGACGACTCATTCGATCTAATCGTATCGCAAATCATGTTTCACGAAACCTGGCATGACAAGTTGCCGGCAATCATGAATGAAGTTGCTAGAATTTTAACGCCAGGCGGCTTGTTTTTTAATATCGATGTACCCTACCAGCCGGACCGAATTTCCATAAGCAAGCAAGTCAGCAACGACTGGCAAGTCAACAACAACGGCGAACCTTTCTGGACCGGTTTTGTTGATACTGACATTGACCAGGCGTTAGCGAATGCAGGTTTTTCGGTAAACGAAAGATTTACCGATTATCAAACTGCTGGAGGCAACCAGAGTTACTATTTGTTTGGGGCACTAAAAAATCATGACTGAGAACAATGACCAGAAAACTGCGACAGTGGCCGAGATGATGATCGCTGAACAACGCCGCAAACCGGACTTTATTACCGACCCAAAAGCTGACAAGGTAATCGATGTCGTACTCCGACTGGCAATGGAAATTAGTGTGCTGAGGGAGCGTCTGGATGTTCATGAAGCCATCGCAGAGACCTGCGGCACCGGCGGCCGGCAGGCGATTGAAGACTTTGTACCAGATGAGTCGTTTGTCAAAAGACAGCAAAAAAACCGCGAACTCTGGGTTGCCAGAGTTTTGAACGACCTTAAGTGAGCAGCACAAAAGGCGTTCATTTAAAGGCTTACCAGGAGAATACGAAGATGATTAAAGTAAGCAAAAAGGCGCTCACTTTTTTGAGCTTGTTAGTTGTATTGGCTAGCTGCGCCAACAGCTCGACAAGCATTGAAAGCACTGCAGTAAACTCTCAAGTCATTAGCCTTAAAACGGCAGATAATCGTGATGTACCATTACGCGCGATTTATCCAGTTTCGAGCAAGGAGTCCCTCGGCGTTATTTTATTTTCACATGGGGCTTTTTCAGATTATGACCTGTATGACAAAGTACTCGAGCCATGGGCAGCACGCGGTTATCTGGTATTGGCGATCAGGCATATTGATTCGCCGCAAAACCCGTTAAACAAAGCCTACCCGCAATCACAACAATGGCGATTACGTCTCGAAGACATGCAAACCAGCGTGGCAGCAATAGTAGGGATTGGCCAAGAACTTAAAAATGTTAGTGTGAAGGTAAACCCTGAACGCTTAATTGTCGCCGGACATTCATATGGTGCAATAACGGCGTTGGCGATGGCTGGCGCAAAAACTTATGACCTGGCTTCAGGCAAAGCGATCGATAAAATTGATTTGGCACCACGGGCAGTGATTGCTATGTCGCCTCCGGGTCTCATCCCCAAATATATAGAAGATGATGCCTTCGCGGACTTGACCATACCGACTCTGGTGCAAACCGGCACCAATGACGTACTGGAAAATTTTATTCCCTCTTGGGAGATGCATCGCGCCGCATATGATTTATCACCTGCCGGCTATAAAGTGTTGGCCATTGGCAAAAATGTTGATCATTACTTCGGCGGACTGACAGGTCGGTTTGACGTCCCCGGAGAACCTCAGACTCAGGCATTGGAAGCTTTTATCGCGCTTAGCATAGACTTTATTAGTGCATTCGAAACTGATAATAAAGCCGCTGCAGAACGACTCTTGAAAGCTGGTAAAAGCGGCCAATGGTCAGAACACATCACCGTCGAAATTCGATAGAGTTAAAAATGGATAAAGATATCTTCAGTGGACCGGACGCTCTGGGTTATCGAAAAATATTCGGCGTCATCGGCCCGGCAACTAACACCATTGTGCAACCTGACTTTGATGATCTCCGCGTCGCAGGCGTTACCAATCACTATAGCCGCATCCCGAATGCTAACGCGGATGCCATATCAAATGAAACCTTCGATGCTGGCGTCGCAGAGATCGGCGAATTAACCGAAGTTGCTGCTCGGGGCGTACTTGCTTGTGAACCCGATTATCTGGTTATGGGTATGTCGGCAGTTACCTTCTACGGCGGAAAAAACGGCGGCGAAAAATTCAAAGCTGATCTGAAAGACATTTCCGGACTTGATGCCAGTATTGGATCCGAGTCTCTGGTCAGCGCTCTTGAAGTTTATGGCGGCATCAAAAAGATCGCCTTTGTGTCACCGTACTATCCAACTGCCAATACTCAGGTTAAAGGCTATGTCACAGACTTTGGCTATGAAGTGGTTCGTGACGTTGCGTTGCGCTGCCCGACCTGGACAGCAATTGCCCGAGTGTCGGAAAATACTCTACGCGAAGTCTTGCTCGGGCTCGATGGCGATGACATTGACGCGATTTGTCAGGTAGGTACAAATTTGTCCATGATTCGTCTAGCGGCAGAAATGGAAGCCAAGCTACAAAAACCCGTAATTGCCATCAACACAGCAACTTACTGGCACGCGCTACGTAACAATGGCATCGAAGATCAATTACCTGGATTTGGCCGCCTAATGTCGGACTTCTAGGAGTCGGATTATTTTTAGTTATTGTGATGGCTGCCCAGACATCGTGTCACGCTTAAGCAAATTCACCACCGCCTGCTGCACTTTTTTATCTCTTACCGGGCCGCTAGAAATAATCATTGAGGTACCGGGAACATAGCCATCCGGGTCACCGATGTATTTAGCGACAGTTTCTTCATTCCAAATCAATCCATTGCGTCCTTTTTGCGCCAACGCAGCCGAATAGTGAAAATTCGGAACCGTTCCAGCGGTTTGACCAAAAATAGCATATAGATTCGGTCCTACCAATGGTCGTTTACCCTTGTCCACGGTATGACAAAAAATGCACCATTTATAAGTTTCCTCAGCCACTTGTTGCTCAAAGGGTGTGATTG
>CAZUMV010000112.1:0-9279 GCA_964621435.1 uncultured Thiotrichales bacterium
TGAACGTCCGTTTGTTTACCGCAGGTAAAGATGACCTCGAACCAGTTTGGTGGTTTGGTGGTGGTTTTGACCTAACACCTTGTTATGGCTATACCGAGGATTGTGTGCATTGGCACCAAATGGCTAACAATGCCTGCGAAATTTTAGGTAGCGAATATTACAAAAAATATAAGCAGTGGTGTGATGAGTATTTTTTCTTGCCGCATAGAAACGAAACGCGTGGCATTGGCGGTCTTTTTTTTGACGACCTCAATGAACCGGGCTTTGAACAGAGTTTTGCTTTTCAACAAAGTGTTGCCGAGCACTTTCTTAAAGGCTATTTGCCGATAGTAGAAAAAAGACAGAGTATGGCTTTCACCGATGAACAAAGACAGTTTCAACTGTATCGACGTGGACGTTATGTTGAATACAATCTGGTGTATGACCGAGGCACTTTGTTTGGGCTGCAATCTGGTGGCCGCACAGAGTCGATCTTAATGTCACTGCCGCCGTTGGTTAGATGGGAATATGATTATCAAGCCAAGGATGCTGCCCAGACTGAACTCCTGGAAAAATTTTTACGCCCCCGTGATTGGCTCAACCAAACGTAACATCTGG
This sequence comes from uncultured Thiotrichales bacterium, assembly GCA_964621435.1. Classification (GTDB taxonomy): domain Bacteria; phylum Pseudomonadota; class Gammaproteobacteria; order CAZUMV01; family CAZUMV01; genus CALIRD01. The sequence goes on from CAZUMV010000112.1 coordinate 598, forward strand.
GTATTGTCAGCACGCTCAAAGACATCAAGCAACGGCTTGGCGATATAATAACCCTGCGCATGATCTACACCACAAATATTTAATAGCCTCAGAATTTCCGCAGATTCTACATACTCCGCGATGGTCTCCATACCTTGCGAGTGAGCAATATCATTTATCGCCATAACAATGGCACGATCAATTGGATCGTTGGCCATATCACGTACAAATTGTCCGTCGATTTTAACCACATCAACGGGTAGTTGTTTTAATTGTGAAAACGAACTGAAGCCGGTACCAAAATCATCCAAAGCGAAACGCCATCCTTCGGAGCGCATGGTTTCAATAAACTGTCGCGCCTCATCTTTCTTTTCGATCGCGCTGGTCTCGGTAATCTCGAACAACACCGAGCCTTTGCTAACGGCAGACTCCCGCATTAACGCGGTAATTTTATCCAATGAATCCATATCATTTAATGTACTGCCGGAAAGGTTGATCGAAAAATTGATATCTCGACCATCAATTTGTAATGACTTGAGTCTTTTCAAAGCCGTACCAACAACCCAAACATCAATTGCGGGCATCAGGTTAAAACGTTCGGCGACATTTAAAAATGCGAATGGACTAATGAACTCGTCATCATCCCCCTCACCTTTCATGCGCAACAAACATTCGTAATGTTCAGGCAAATGCGACAGGGCGGTCCATAATTTACTGGCGTCATCCGGCAAAAACTCGAAATCAATTTCGGCCAACGGCAAAATCGGCTGGTAAAATAGTTTGAAACCATCGTTTGCTATGGCGTCGTTAAGCCGGGTAGACCAGCCTATCTCCGAGCGCAAGGTTTCCTTGTCAGCATCTTTCTTTTCATTGAAAACATGTGATTGGTTACGCCCTCTGTTTTTTGCCACATTACAAGCAATGTCGGCGTTTACCATCGCGTCTTTCTGGGTCATCCCGGAATGCAACATCGCAATACCGATAGTACAACTCAACTTAAAACTAATTTCCTCACTAATGTAGGTACATTCTTCAAGGGTCTTACGAATATTTTCGGCAATCCGGTAGGCCTTGTCGGAATCAACATTTTTCAACAATACCGCGAACTCGTCACCACCTAATCTAGCCGTAGTATCACTCTTTCTGACCACCGCTTTAAGACGCTTGGCGCAATCAATTAATAGCTGGTCGCCTGCATCATGCCCGGCGGTATCATTCAGGTACTTGAATTGATCCAGATCGATAAATAGCAACGCGCTTTGATGACGATTATCATCTTCAGTAAGTCGATTGATTTCCGTATTCAAAGCTCTGGTAAAGCGGTGTCGATTCTTGAGTGAGGTTAAGGAGTCGTGGGTTGCTTGCCAATACAACTGTTCTTCTTGTTTTTTTCTGGAGCCTATATCTCGAAACGAAACCACTGAACCGGCCGCACCGAACCGTTCCGGTAATGGTTGAATATTGCACTCAACATTCATTTTTTCCCCGGAATTTTTCCAGAAGATACTCTCCTCGGAAGATAGTATGCTGCCTTCTTCATACGCCCGCACCAATGAGTCCTGGTCTGGTGTCTTACGACTGGAGTCGTCACTGCTATGGTGAATTTCTTCAAATGCACTGCTACCCAACAGCGAGTCTGCTTCTCCTAAACCCAATAAAGTGCGGGCGGCGGGATTCATAAAGGTAATTACGCCTTTGCGGTTTACCCCGTAAACGCCGTCGCCAATCGAAGATAATATTGCCTCGTATCTTAAGCGCTCTTTAAAAGCGACTTTTTTCATTTTGATTTGTTGCGTTAAAGATTTGACCCGCTGCAGAAACAATTCTTCCGGCTCGTTTTTAAACATGACTTCAACCGCACCAGCGGCCAAACTCGCCTTGATGGTTTCATCCGAGTAGGTTCCGGTTAAAACAACACACGGCATGGCATTGAAACGGGCGTCCTTGTTGAACCTGCGGCACAATTCATCGCCATTTTTGTCGGGCATATAGTAATCAATGATGGCAAGATCAATTTGATCCTTGCTTGCTTCGAGCCACGCCCGGTCCACCGAATTAGCAGTGATTACCCGGTAACCATTATCAGCGAGGAGCGTTGAAAAATTGGTCAGCGCGGTCTTGGAATCATCCACCAGCAAGATCGTAACAAGTTTTGAAGCCGGCAGACGCATACTACTGGTTTGAATAAGAGCGTCTGAACCGAGACCGGCTTCCATGTGTTTGATCGAGGCAATAATCGCCTGCGTACTATTAGCTTTATGTTGCGCAGTTACCGGTCGGCGCGCAATCAGGTCAAGAATATTTTTATCAGTGTCATCGGCCAAAATTACAAGCGGGATTTCACTATAACGAGGATCGGTTAGTACTATCGCTAATTTGTCAGTAACCGGCTTACTTTGCTCACCCGGCCAGCCGACCACGATCGCAGCCAAATCTTCAGCAGGATCCGCCTCGAAATTAGCTAGCGCTTGTGAGAATTTGTGAAAAGCTAATACCTCGTAGCCAACACTACCCAGAATTTTTTCCAGAGCGTGTATACGAGTTTTAGACTCCTCAACCAGTATAATCCGTTGCATATGGTGTTTAAGTAATTATTGCCGTCCGTTCGGTCCAATCGAACCCGGCCAATCATTCACAATTTATGAAGCGTTATTGTATAAAAAGGATGAAAACGATGGCATGAACTACTTGGCAGGTTTTACAGCTTTGTGCTCATTTATCGGTTTAAAAGCCCCATTTAGCTTTATTCAGACCTAAATTAGCCAGGCTATTTATATTAGACTGATTCCATATCAAATTCGGCAGTGTCATAATCGAATCAAAACAGGATCATTGATGCCACAATTCCCCGAAAACCGAACCAGACGGACCAGAAGCAAGGCTTTTAGCCGGCGCCTGGTGGCACAAAGCGCACTGACGGTAGATGACCTGATATATCCGGTTTTTATTCAATCCGGCACAGCTCAAACGACACCAATCGAGGCACTGCCAGGCATTTCCCGATTAAGTATCGATGAACTGGTTGCGGAGGCTCACACTTTAGTCGCGCTGGGTATCCCCGCAGTAACGCTTTTCCCGGTTGTCGAAGAAGGTAAAAAATCGCTGAATGCGGAAGAAGCCTGGAATCCTGATGGTTTGGTGCAAACCGCTATTGCGGCACTAAAAGAAGCGCAACCGGAACTGGGCGTCATAACCGACGTTGCGCTCGATCCGTACACCACACATGGCCAGGATGGCATTATTGATGAGAGTGGCTACGTCTTGAATGATCAATCTGTCGAGGCCCTGGTCAAGCAAGCAAGTTCACACGCAGATGCAGGGGCTGATATCGTTGCTCCGTCCGATATGATGGATGGCCGGGTTGGCAAAATCCGCGCTGCGCTGGAGCAACAGGGGCATGTGAATACCCAAATACTTGCCTATTCCGCAAAATATGCTTCGGCTTTTTACGGACCATTTCGGGATGCGATCGGCTCAAGCGGAAATCTCGGCAAGGGCGACAAAAAAACGTATCAAATGGACCCCGCCAATGCCAATGAAGCACTGCTTGAAGTGCAACTGGATATCGATGAAGGCGCCGACATGGTTATGGTCAAACCGGCCCTTCCCTATCTGGACATTGTCCGCCGTGTAAAAGACAAGTTTAATTATCCGACATTCGCTTATCACGTCAGTGGTGAATACGCCATGCTAAAACGGGCCGCTGAAGCTGGCGCGCTAGAGGAAAAGGCGGCCGTGCTCGAGACCTTGTTATCCATCAAACGCGCTGGCGCCGACGCCGTGCTAACTTACTACGCCAAAGAAGTCGCTGCTTGGTTGCAAGATCAGTGAACGCAAAATATGCCGTTTTGGGCAACCCGATTTCGCACAGTTTGTCGCCAAAAATTCACGCCATGTTCGCGGCGCGGCAAAATATTCAAATAAGTTACGAAAAATTTGAAGCACCGCTTGATGATTTTGGGAGCTTCGTAACCAGCCTGCATGAACAAGGCTACCATGGTCTAAACGTTACCCTGCCATTCAAATTACAGGCTTACCAACTCGCAGATACTGTAACTGAGCGCGCCTGGTTTGCGGGTGCGGTAAACACCCTCATTCGAACCGACCATGGCTGGCGCGGCGACAATACCGATGGTGCGGGGTTAACCGATGACCTGCATGACCTGCTAGGTCAAAAACTCGCGGGCGCAAAAATACTCATACTCGGCGCAGGCGGCTCGGTGCAAGGTATCTTGCCAGCGCTGTTAGCAGAACAAGTCCATAGTATTCATATCGCGAACCGAACTGCGGATAAAGCCATAGATCTGGCGACGACGTCGGCAGAGAAATTCAAGAAAAATAATATTGGCGGCAGCGGCCTGGATTTCACGCCAACCTATGCTTTTGATATTTTAATCAATGCAACCGCCAGCGGTCTTAGCGGTGAGGTACCGGCATTAAAAAATGCCCCGCAAATTAAACTCGCTTGTTACGACCTGTTCTATGCTGCAAAACCGACTGCTTTTTTACGCTGGTGCGAGACTCAGTTTAATGCTAATAATAATCTAAAAATAGCAGATGGTTTAGGTATGTTGGTACGCCAGGCGGCTGCAAGTTACAACCAGTGGCGCAGTCCGGACCTTAGCGAAGATATCGTTAACAAGGTCTTGCAGGAAATTAAACACACACTCTAAAACGCCCGCCTCTAGAGTGCGTCCAGATGTCCCGGAATCATCTTTACATAGTGTTGCGCCGAGTAACTCAAAAATTCTCGTTCTTTGTCACTAAGCGGGCGCAACTTTTTAGCCGGTGACCCAACGTATAGAAAACCACTCTCCAATATCTTTCCCGGTGTTACCACAGCACCTGCACCAATCATGACCTGTGATTCCACGATCACTTCATCGAGCACGATACTGCCCATCCCGACTAGCGACTCATTTTGAATGGTACAGGCATGCAGAGTCGCATTATGACCAACCGTAACGCGTTCACCAATAATGAGTGGCACGCCACCCGGGCTATATTCACTATCATGCGTCACGTGAAGTACTGCGCCATCCTGGATATTGCTGGTCTTGCCCACTTCAATTCGTTGTACGTCACCGCGTAGCACCGCCATCGGCCAAACCGACACATCCGCTGCCAATTTTACCGCGCCGCTAACATGCGCCTGCGGGTCTACGTATGCAGTTGGATCTATTACCGGAACCTGGTCAGCATAATTTCGAATCGTCATTACGGCACTCGCAAAGGAATTGTCAGGCAAGCATCTTAATGGCTAGCACGATACGCATACAACCGACATTTCAGGAAAATGTAAATAGGATAACAGGGTCAACGCGATAAATTTGCTACAATTTAGTACATGAACCAACAACTCACCACAACCCCGGTCGGACACCTGCAAGATTACATCCAACTGATGCGTCTGGATCGCCGGATTGGTATTTATCTGGTGTTGTGGCCAGCGCTGTGGACGTTATGGATTTCTGCCGGCGGCATCCCGCCGCTGTATACATTACTGATATTTATTGCCGGCGCGGTCGTGATGCGCTCTGCTGGCTGTGTCATTAACGACTATGCTGACCGTGATCTGGACGGCCATGTCAGCCGCACCAAAGACCGTCCAATGGCTACCGGCCGAGTCAGTAGTATCGAAGCGCTAACGTTATTTGGTTTGCTGTCAATGATAGCGCTTGCGCTAGTATTAACGCTGAACAAACTCACGGTCATGATGTCCGTGGTGGGTATGCTGCTGGCAATCAGCTACCCTTTTATGAAACGTTTCCACCACCTGCCACAAGTGCATCTGGGACTCGCCTTTGGTTGGGCGATCCCGATGGCACACACTGCGGTTACCAACGAGTTACCTAATACGACAACCTGGCTTATTTTTCTCGCCGGCGTCTTGTGGTCAACCGCCTATGACACCATGTATGCCATGGCAGATCGCGAGGATGATATAAAGATGGGCATGAAATCTTCGGCAATCTTGTTTGGAGATCTGGATAAAACCATCATCGCAATCCTGCAGTTGATGTTTCTACTCTGTTTGTATTTATTGGGCCAATCTATCGATTTACCGAAAAGCTTTTACATCGGGCTTGGGGTTGCTGCATTTCTGTCCTTTTACCAACAATTCCTGCTCAGGCTGCGGCTACCGGATGAATGCCTTAGAGCCTTTTTAAACAATAACTTAGTGGGCATGGCGATCTTTATTGGCATCGCATGGCCCTCAATAGCCGAAAAGCTGCCAAAAATGCTTGATTTTGCAATAGCCTACATATTTCCCTAAGGGAATGGTTTTAAGAAAAATCTGCCTTTGAATCTTGAACAAAACCTCTCAAATTATAGCTACCGCTATGATTTGATCGCTGTTTGTCCAACATTCTTTGCCAGTTTTTCCCTAAACCCCAGTCCCTTAGCGAAATATGCAGGCCGGTTTGTTGACCTGAGGGCAGTCTACCGCTATGATTCCGCCTCTTTTTTTCACGAGTTCCACGGAGCCCAACATGTACGCGGTAATCGCAACAGGCGGCAAGCAATATAAAGTAACCGAAGGTCAGACCTTAAAAATAGAGAGTCTGGGCGCTGAAGCCGGTGACGCTGTGGAATTCGACAAAGTACTTTTGGTCGCTGACGGCGACAACGTAAGTATCGGCACACCGTACCTTGATGGCAGCACAGTAAGTGCCACAGTTGCGAGCAATGGTCGACACAAGAAAGTTGAAATTGTGAAGTTCAAGCGCCGCAAGCATCACCGTAAGCAAATGGGACATCGGCAGAATTTCACGGAAGTTGAAATCACTGCCATTGCGCCAGGAACAGGCGGTAGCAGCAAAGCGGCAGCAAAATCAAAGCCGGCTGCTAAAGAAGCTGCCCCCAAAACTGAAGCACCAGTCGCAGAGGCACCAAAGACGGAAGCAGCTACCGGCGCCTTGTTCACCAGCGGTCCGATTGATGGCAACGCTGATGATTTAAAACTCATTTCAGGCGTTGGACCAGTACTGGAAGGCAAACTTAACGACTTGGGTATTTATAACTTTAGTCAGATCGCAGCCTTTACCAAAGACGAAATCGCAATGGTTGATGAGCGCTTAAGCTTCAAAGGTCGCATAGAGCGTGAAGACTGGCTCGGCCAGGCGAAAAAACTGGCGGAAGGCAGCGACAGCTGATCTTTGCATTAACGATACGAGAATAACGGAGAAGACGAAATGGCACATAAAAAAGCTGGTGGTAGTACTAATAACGGTCGTGATTCGATCTCCAAACGCCTTGGCGTAAAGCGCTATGGTGGCGAAACCGTTCGTGCAGGTAACATTATAATCCGCCAACGCGGTACCAAGGTGCACCCTGGTGACAACGTCGGTCTTGGCAAAGACCACACACTGTTCGCACTAATCGACGGACAGGTAGAGTTCCACAACCGTGGCCCCAAAAAGCGCAGTCATGTTAGCGTGCGGGCAACAAGTTAAGAAATACTCGAAGATTTATCAAAAAGCCCCGTTTACGGGGCTTTTTTTTGCTCATCAATAAAAACCAATAGAACGCAATAAGATAGAATTCCAATATGAAGTTTGTAGACGAAGCGAGAATTGATGTGACTGCCGGCAATGGTGGTAATGGTTGCACTAGTTTTCGCCGCGAAAAATACATCGAATATGGCGGCCCCGACGGCGGTGATGGCGGCGACGGCGGCAGCGTTTATTTGTTGGCAGACCAAAACCTGAATACGCTGGCTGACTTTCGCCATCGCACCCTATACCGCGCGAAGAACGGCAAAAAAGGTCGCGGCCAGAATTGTACCGGTGCCGGTGGTGATGACGAGGTGATTAAAGTTCCGGTTGGTACTTTGATTTATGACGCCGATACCCGCGAACTGATTGGCGATCTAACCGAAGAGGGCCAAAAGCTACTAGTCGCTAAAGGTGGTTATCACGGCATCGGAAATTTGCGCTTTAAAAGCTCAGTGAACCGCGCCCCTCGCCAACACACCGAAGGTACCCCCGGCGAACATCGTACGCTCAATATGGAGTTAAAGCTGCTGGCTGACGTTGGTCTGCTTGGGCTGCCTAATGCGGGCAAGTCTACTTTAATTTCGGCAGTTTCTGCCGCGCGCCCAAAAGTGGCCGACTATCCTTTTACTACCCTGCACCCTAATCTAGGAGTAGTGAATGTGGGCACCCACCAGAGTTTTGTTATTGCTGATATTCCGGGGTTGATTGAAGGAGCAGCAGAAGGCGCCGGGCTAGGCATTCAATTTCTCAAACATCTATCGCGCACCGGCTTGCTTTTACATTTACTGGATTTAGCGCCAGCAGACGAAACGCATGCGCCGCTACTGGCCTATAAAGCACTAACTGCCGAACTTGAAAAATACAGCGAAGAACTCGCCGGCAAACCACGTTGGTTAGTCTTTACCAAAACGGATTTAATCAGTGCCGAAGAAGCTGAAACTATCAAACAAGAAGTTCTCAAGGAAATAGACTGGAGCGGCCCGGTTTACTCAATTTCCGCCGTAGCTCAGAAAGGTACTGACACGCTGATGCAAGACATCATGCAATACTTGAATGACAAAAAGGAAGCTGAAGAGCTAAGCGCAGAGCAAGAGAAGGCAACGAATGAGTAGCGCAAAAAACGAACGTTGGGTGGTTAAGCTCGGCAGCGCGCAACTTACTAACGAGTCCGGCGCGCTCAGTCAGGAACGCATTGCCCACTGGG
>CAZUMV010000113.1:0-9210 GCA_964621435.1 uncultured Thiotrichales bacterium
AGTTCAGTAACATGTTCATAAACACGATGACCACGATTAACTGTATTAGGTCTTTTTTCATGATTAATCTCCCGTTATTAAGTTTGGGTTCAGCGACCGCTCACGCGACGCTGGTACAGTCAGAGCAGTAGGTCAAAATCTGCTCGAGTTCACCTGAGGCTTCGGCGGCGTAAAGGTCGTCAGAGTCACCGATATGCAAGTCGTCAATAAAAATTTGCGGGAGCTTTCTTCTTCCGGTTCGTTTGATCATTTCGCGACGTTTCTCGGTTTGCTCGCTGACGTCATATTCTACAAATGACAGTCCTTTGTGAATTAACAGGGCGCTCGCCCGTGCACAAGGAGGGCAGGAGGCCTTACTATAGATTTCAATACATGCCATGGTCTTTCACCTTTTGCGTTAATGTGATGAAATAATAGTCCTTTAAGATCAGATCAAAGATAAGCAATAGAGCAGAAATTAGGTATTGATCGTCCAAAAAAAGCGAAAAAATACCATTTTTTTCGAAAAAATCCCTTTTTGAGGGGCTTTATAATCAAAAAGATGTTTAGTTTTTATCAGGAGTAGAGCATTGGAAACCGATGTATTAAGCGATGTGTTATTAGCCTTGCGCGCACGCGGCGCGGTATATTTTTGCGACCAACTAGCGCCACCGTGGACCAAATTATTTGACTCTCCGGAACACGCAAGTTTTCATCAGATTCGTCAGGGAAGTTGCACGCTACGATCTGAACATGAAGATTGTTTTTTGGGTCCCGGAGATCTTATATTCTTTGGTCCTGGTCAAACCCATGAGCTGAATTCTATAGCACCCAACCCGGACAGTGCTGCTGGCGAATCTGAAACGCTATTAATGTGCGGCTACTGTGAAATTTCCGAACATGCGCATGCGGCGTTACGAGGTTTATTTCCGGAATCGTGCGTGATCAGAAATGAGCAGCTGCAGCAATTACCATGGCTCAAAGCAATTCTTGACCAACTTAGTTTCGAATATCAGTCATTCATTTCGGGTTCGCAATTGGTCGTTAACAAACTTACCGAAGTGTTAATCGTTGAACTGTTAAGAATGAACTTTGGGCGTGCCAAAGACAAAAACCTGATCACCGCGTTGTCGGACAAATTTATAGCGCGGGCGCTTGAGCTGCTGCATGAAGCGCCCGAAGAAAACTGGACGCTGGTTTCGCTGGGAGAGCAAATCGGGATGTCGCGGTCGGGCCTGGCAAAAAGGTTTAAAGAGTTAGTTGGTATTCCGATGTTTGAGTACCTTACTCAACTGCGAATTCAACGCGCTATAGACTTGTTGGAATCCGGTAGTATAAAACCCTATGAAATAGCAGAAAAAGTGGGTTACGAGTCAGACGCTGCTTTCAAAAAGACTTTTAAGAAATACACCGGGCTCACACCTAATCAATATTTAAAAGATCGTGTGCAAATTTCTTGAAAAAATACCTGTCTGCAGCAGCGCGCGCCGCGACCGGGATCACATTGGCATGTAAACCCTACCGATCATCCTGTTATCTACCCCGCTTATCCCTTATGATTGTGCTGCGCTGAATATTACCGTTTCGTTTCAGGACGAACGACTTTCAATTAAAGAATAGTTTAGCGTTACCACACGGATGTAATGGCGATTTCGCTTAAATTAAACGCGTCAGATTAAAGTCTGCAATTTAAGGTTGGACTAATCTGATTGAATTATATTCCCGAGGTATTTTATGTTGACCGACGCTTTTTCTTATCGCACCCACTATGCTACGTTAATTATTACCATTCTGTTTCTTGGTTTTTTTCTTTTTCCAGGAGTTTCGTTGGCGAGCGGTGAGCCCACAGAACTGTGCGACTGCAGCGATTTGAGCGCACTCGATCAAGACGACTTGCGTCAATGTAACGAAATTATTGCCAACGCGTTTGCCCCGCAAATGATTCAAATATTCGAAAAGCGCGACAAGCTCGACAAATTTGTTCGTCTCGATTTTGATGACACGCCGAACAGCGCTGATAACTGGGAAAATGCGGATCAGTCTTTGCATGAAGATGAACCTTGGCAGGGATACTATGCGGTGCACTGGGTTAATGATGCATGGTATATAACCTACTCATATTTTTATCCCCGAGATTGGGCTAACACCTTTTTCTGTAATAGTGATGAACATGAAAATGACTTACAACGTGTTTTTATGCGCATTGAACGACCTACATGTTCAGATCCAATCGCGTGTGAACAAATCGATTTTAAATCACGAATTCAGGTGTTTACCGGGCACCATGGTAAATTACAAGCTGGTGGTCAATGTGGCAACCCACTAAGCTTTGCAGACGGAGCAGGCACTCATCCGGTCGTATACTCGTCTACCGGTAGTCATGCCATGTATACCAATTTGCGCGATGCTCGAATTGATCCGCCAAAAATCAATGTCTGTTCAGTAAACGGCGAGCAATATTTTCAGCGCGTCGATTTTCCAAACTACGAACCAAGTGGCAGTGAGCCAAGCTTTATATCAGATGGTGCGAAGACTCTGGAACGCCTTGGGAGCGACCATTATAAATTGGTCGATGTTACCGACCCTGAAGCGGGAATTTGGCAGTACCGCAATAACCCTTTGGTAATAGACAAGAAAGATCCGTTTAATATTGGCAAAGATGTTTTTCATTGTACCGACGGCGGTGGTTGTCCGAACGCAACTGCTTCCGCTCCCTGGAATGGTCTTGGCTGGAACCCGTCAGCTTTAGATGATGCTTGCCACGCATCCGTAGCTGAAGATCAACGTTGGGTTTTTACTTCGCCCTTTACCAGGGGAAACTTTAATCGGCCATTACAGGGAGTTATTAACGACAACCTTCGCGGCGGTAGCCAAAAGCTACTGGCACATAACGTCTTGACGCCGGGGTACAAAACTATTGAAATGACTTTCGAGGGTGAGCCACTTCGCGATGTTGCTTACGAACAGTATTATGGCTGCGACACCATTCAGGGTAACGGCGAACTCAAGGCGCTGGTCAGCGATAGTTGTGATCACTATTTGTTTAGAGCGAATGCCGAGACCAGCTGTGGTGTGGAAAGTACAACGTTCTCGATCAAAAAGTATCAACGAGAGCCAACTGGCTGCAGACCGGGAAGCGATTCATGCGATAGACCAATGGAGTAGGAGTAGTCGCTTAACTCTGCGTTGCACTGATTTTGCCAAAGGATCGGGCTTATTCGCACGCTATGTATTTTCACAAACAAGCCGCGTTATAATAATACTCCTGATATTTGGACTTTAAGTGATGCGTGAGCATATAACTATCGCACTGCCACAACTCGCGCCAGTCTGGATGGACCGCGCTGGCACATTGGAAAAAGTCGTTGCGACAATAGAAGAAGCAGCACACTCGGGAGCAGAACTTATTGTGTTTGGTGAGGGTTTTGCCCCTGGTTATCCATTCTGGTTAGACGGCACGGGCGGTGCCGAGTTTAATTCACCGACGCAAAAAACGCTTTATGCCTATTACTCAGAACAAGCAGTTAAAATTGAGGCAGGGCATCTTGATGAAGTATGTACGACTCTCAAGCGTCATAATATGGCAGCTTATATCGGCATTATTGAGCGTGCGCCAGATCGCAGTGGTCACTCACTTTATTGTAGTTATGTCTATATTGATGAAACCGGTACTATTCAATCTGTTCATCGCAAGCTCCAACCAACCTACGAAGAACGCCTCGTTTGGGCGCAAGGTGACGGTGCCGGTTTGGTGACGCACAAGATCGGCGCCTTTACTGTCGGTGGTCTGAATTGCTGGGAAAACTGGATGCCGTTATCGCGTGCGGCTCTGTATGCACAAGGTGAGGATTTACACATTGCGTGTTGGCCCGGAAACGTTCGTAACACCGAAGACTTAACGCCGATGCTCGCCAAAGAAGGTAGAAGTTTTTGTGTTTCGGTCTCCAGCTTGATGCGTAATTCTGACGTTCCCGATGCGATGCCGTTTGCAGATGAAATTAAACAGGCGATTGGTGAAATGCCCGCTAATGGGGGTTCATGTATTGCCGCACCCGATGGTTCCTGGCTTTTGCCACCCGAAGCGGGGGTTGAGAATGTCCGCTATGCGGAGCTGAATGCCAGGCTGGTTAGAGAAGAACGACAGAATTTTGATCCGGCCGGTCATTATTCCAGACCCGATGTGACTCGGCTGCTCGTTAACCGGCGCCGTCAGGGTATTGCCGAATTTATAGACACGGAGGATTAGAGTTAGCCATGTCAGTACCATTTTCTATTTTAGATTTAGCGCGGGTAATCGAAGGCGGCGATATTACACAGAGTTTTACCGAGTGCGTAAGCACTGCGCAAACTGCAGAGAGCCTTGGCTACGAGCGGGTCTGGTATGCCGAACATCACAATATGATTAGTGTGGCGAGCTCTGCCACCTCGGTGCTGATCGGGCATATTGCTGCTAATACCGAAAGTATCAGGTTGGGTTCCGGCGGAATCATGTTGCCGAATCATTCACCTTTAACTATTGCCGAACAATTTGGCACTTTGGCGACGTTACACCCTGGACGAATCGATCTGGGGTTGGGGCGTGCACCAGGTGGTGATCACAACGTTATTCGTGCACTACGAAAGCATAAAGGGAAAGCAGCAGATCGATTTCCGGATGATGTATTGGAACTAATCGCTTATCTTGCAAAGCCGGATGCGGACAATCGGCTATCGGTGCGCGCGATTCCAGGAGAGGGGACAGAAGTACCAGTCTGGATACTAGGCTCTAGTCTTTTTGGCGCACAGCTGGCAGCGCACTTCGGGTTACCGTATGCCTTTGCCTCGCACTTTGCGCCACAATATTTGACCCAGGCCGCAGATATTTATCGCAATGAGTTCAGACCATCAAAGTATCTGGATAAGCCTTATTTTATGATGGCATGCAATGTTTTTGCCGCTGACACCGAGCAAGAAGCGCAATTTCATTTTAGTTCATTAGTGCAAGGTTTTATCGGTATGCTTACCAATCGGCGCGGTTTGGTAAGCGCACCGATCGAGAATTTTGTAGCGCCAGCAGAACTACGTCACCAGTTAGACACCATGTTGCAGGGCAGTGCGGTTGGTAGTCCTGAGCAAGTCGCCGAACGATTATCGCATTTTCAGGAACAACTAGAGCCCGATGAATATATGATTTCTATGCCGTTCTATGACCATTCTGCGCGGCTCAAATCAATGCAGTTAACGATGCAATTACGCAGCCACGTCGAATCTTCTGCTAAAGTTGCTTAACATAAAATTACCGTTACGTTGTTCCTGCCACACACTTAAGCGTTAATTTTAGTCCAATCCAGAATTACTTTACCAGCTTTGCCGGTGTTCATTAAATCAAAGGCATGTTGAAAATCGACTGCGTCAAAACGGTGTGTGATTAATGGTTTTATGTCTAAGCCAGAATCCAACATCGCTAACATCTTGTACCATGTCTCGAACATTTGGCGTCCGTATATACCGCGTAGTGTTAGCGACTTAAAAACGAATTTCGAAAAATCAACTGGAAAGGGCTCGGAAGAAATTCCTAACATGGCAATGTTGCCACCGGGGATCATCATTTCAATCATTTGATCGAAAGCCGGTTTGGCGCCGCTCATTTCCAACCCAACATCAAAACCTTCGATTAATCCAAGTTCTTTTGCTTCGGTTTTCAGGTCTTGTTTGGCGACATTGACGGTATGTACTTGTGGCGCCACTTTTTTTGCTAACTCTAAACGCCAATCGTTGATATCTGTGAGTACGACCCGCCGGGCGCCGGCTTTAATTGCAACTGCGGCTGCCATAATGCCGATTGGGCCAGCGCCGGTAACCAAAACATCTTCCGCAACCAGATCAAAACTTAACGCTGTATGTACGGCGTTGCCGAGCGGGTCCAAAACAGCAGCTTCTTCCATGCTGATGTTGTGTATGAGCGGGATAACGTTAAACGCCGGGATGGCTAAGTATTCAGCAAAGGCACCTTGTAAATTAACGCCAATACCTTTGGTGTCCGGATCTAAATGAAAACGTCCAGCACGAGCATTGCGGCTAACATGGCCAACTACATGGCCTTCGCCAGAAACGCGGTCACCCACCGCAACCCGTTTGACCGTAGATCCGATCGCAGCAACCACACCGCCATATTCATGACCGGTTACTGTAGGTACTGGAACACTTTTCTGTGCCCATTCATCCCAATTGTAGATATGCATGTCGGTGCCGCAAATCGCGGTTTTATGTATCTGGATTAGCACCTCGTCCGGCGCTATATCAGGCACCGGCACATCTTGAAGCCATAGACCTACTTCAGGTTTAGCCTTAACCAGTGCGCGCATTGTCTTTGGTATTGTTACGCTCATGTAATCACTCCAAGCTCGCGGCCTACTTTAGTAAAGGCGGCAACCGCTTGATCAATTTGAGCGGGCGTATGTGCAGCGCTCATTTGGGTGCGAATTCTCGCTTTGCCCTTGGGCACAACCGGATAGAAAAAACCGGTGACATAGATACCTTCTGCCATGAGACCGTTAGCCATATCTTGGGCCAACTGGGCTTCGCCAAGCATCACCGGAATAATCGGGTGTTCTCCGTTTAGCAGATCAAACCCGGCCGCCGTCATGCCAGCGCGAAACCTGCTGGCGTTGACAAACAACTGTGCGCGTAAGTCATCTCCATTTGTCACCAGTTCAATGGCTTTAATACTGGCACCTGCTAATGATGGTGCCAGTGAATTGGAAAATAAGTACGGGCGTGAGCGTTGGCGTAGCATATCGATCACCGGTTGGCGCGCACAGGTGAAACCACCCATTGCGCCACCGAGTGCTTTACCCAGAGTGCCGGTTAAGATATCAATACGTCCAAGCACTCCGGTATGTTCGGCAGTCCCTCGACCTTGTTCGCCCATGAATCCGGTGGCATGGCAATCATCGACCATAGTCAAGGCACCATACTTATCTGCCAAATCGCAAATAGCCGGTAAGTTTGCAATTGTACCGTCCATAGAAAACACACCATCGGTGACTATCAATAGATGCCGATTGCCGTCATCCCGGGCGCGTTGTAACTGGGCCTGAAGATCAGCCATATCGTTGTTGGCATAGCGGTAGCGTTTGGCTTTACACAAACGAATGCCGTCAATTATTGAAGCATGATTCAGGCTGTCGGAGATAATCGCATCTTCAGGCCCCAACAATGGCTCAAATACACCGCCATTTGCGTCAAAACACGCCGCGTACAATATGGTGTCGTCATAGCCCAACCAATCAGACAAGGCTTGTTCTAGTTCCCGGTGTATGGTTTGGGTGCCACAGATAAAACGAACCGAAGCCATGCCAAAACCATAGCTTGACTGGGTCTCAATGCCGGCCGTGATCAGCTCGGCATTGTCAGCGAGGCCTAAATAGTTGTTGGCGCAGAAATTCAGAACACGAACGTTGTCATGGTCATCGTATACTGAAATATCTGTGCCTTGGGCGCCAGAAATCAAACGTTCATGTTTATAAAGACCTTGTTTGTTAATCGCGGATAATTCATCTGATAAATGCATGAAAAAGTCAGTTTTACTCATGTTCGCACCGTTTCCAAAATTCTTACTCGTATAGTTGACGTTTTATTGGAAAGTAAAGAAGTTTAGCTAAGTTCTTCCAACTCTTTTCCAGAGATGATGTTCGGCAGTAATAAGGCTGCAAGCGCGGCAATTATTAGCAGTGGGCAGACTACAATACTTAGCGCCATCTGCCAGCCAAACATGCCAACCATTTTAGGCACTATGAGTGGGAAGACCGCAAACCCGAGAGACAACGGTGCCGACGCGCAAACAGACAGGGCGCTTACCCGTACGCTCTGATCAAATAGTTCGGCGACTAAAACGGGCAGTACCGCAATAGAGCCATAAAACAAGGCCGTCATCAGCGAGTAGAATATTAAATCCTCGCTGCGCGTATCTGGAATCCAGAGTAGCGCGAGCAAAGAAATGACCCCGCCTATTATCCAAATGATGTAAACGTTACGGCGGGTTGTTACAAATTCCCCGACATAAGCGGCCGATAAATAACCGGCAATCGCGATAAAGTTGGAAAGCCCGACCAATGAGGCGGCGTCTGCCGGACTATAGCCTCTTACTTCGGTGAAATAGGTCGGGAAAAAGAACGCCGAGCCGGCGTAGGCACCACCAAAACAAAAATAGGTAATGATGCAAGCAATACTATAGCGCCGATATCGCGGGGGAAATAGTTTGCCGATACCCCCGGTTTCTTCGCTGGCGGTTTTTTCCAACGCCACCGGCTCTGGTTGATCACTCAACAACCACCAAAATAATCCGGCCAGCGGGACCACCAAAAATGCGGCAAAACACATTGACCGCCAGCCATAATTTTCCAGCAATGGTGCGGCAAATAGCGACGCGAGAAACCAACCTAGCGGGTAACCGCATTGCAGTATACCCATGGCTATACCACGATAACGCGAGGCGACGTTTTCGACGACATAGGCATTGGTGATTGGCGACAGGCCATTACTAAAACCGAAACCAAAAGCACGCAAAATAGTGAGTAAAATAATACCGCCCGCGATACCTTGTAAACCAACCAGCAATGCTGATACTGCTAACAACAAGCACATCATCGGACGACGGCCATATTTATCAGCTGCAACGCCTACAAACACCAACAAAATGGCCGCCAGCACAAACGAAATCGTGAGTATGATTCCAACCGCCTGTAAAGGCTGAATTCCAAAGGCCAGTAGCTCGTCATTAAACTCAGCCAAAATACCCGGTATCGCAAAACCAAAAAAGGCCTGGTCCATATTGGTTAGCGTCCATACAACAAAACACACAACAAGAACTTTTGTGTTGTTATAAGACCCGGGGTTAAGTGCGTTAGTGACTGACATGTGGTTTCCCCGTGAGCACTTCTATTAACCGTAACTGATGGCTTTGTTTACAAACAGGCATTTATGTTTCAAATCTAACCACGTCTTCAAGTGACTCGCGATTTGTTTTGCAATTGTTGCTTGGATGATCGGGATCTGTGTATCCAAAAGACATGCCAAATAAAACCCCGCGCTCTTCAGGCAAATTGAACATTTCCCGAATTGGCCCGGGATACTGCCCCAAAGCGCCTTGCATAATTGAGTTAATACCACGTTCGTACATTAACAAGGTGAGGTTTTGCGCATAGATACCGATGTCGACCGCACCCATAATATCGAGGTACTTGTCCATGG
>CAZUMV010000114.1:0-9207 GCA_964621435.1 uncultured Thiotrichales bacterium
TTATTGAACAAGACACCGTTTGATGATGTCTTCGCTGATCAGTGTAATACCGAACACGCGACCTTTACTGAAAATATGGCGGGCGTCGTCACGCAGGAATTGATCGCGAGCCGTGAGAACTCTAACCCGGCATTTATCCAGCGCCCGACGGCGCGATGTGGCGACCGTAATCGGGCCAATCTTTGCTACCAACCAGCGCGTGTTTATGGCGCTGACGGCAAGTCTCGACTAAGTGTAGTTAACTTTGACGGTGAATATTGCCAGGTCGCAGCAGTGCCAGAAGGGCGTACCGGCTTTGTTCAGAATGACGGTTTGTATCTTGAGCCTGCGGTAGCTTGTCCAGCCGGGTCTTTAGCCACGGCAACTGGTTGTGGCTTTACCGAGTTACCTGAGAATCGCATCTATGCCTATACTGACAGGAGCGATCTGATCATAATTTCTCATACTGGAAATGGTGTTGCCAGCTATTGTCCGCGTAACACAACTTTCAAAACGCGGGCCGGCATGGCGCTACGCTGCGAGTTGCAAATGCCCCAAGGTTACACCGGTCGTGATCTACGTATAAGCATGGCCGGCAATCTCGAATACAAAATAGATATTCAGGATATTTGCCCTGATGGTCGGAAATTTCAAGGCATTCGTGGGGGTCAAGCCTGTGTGGTCGGAAGTGTTCCTGAAAATACCACCGGGTTGATTCACGACGGCCACTTTGTTTACGACGAAAACTAAGATCCCATCGAAGATCAAGCAGGAGTCACGAAGCCGCTACCTTTGGGTAGCGGCTTTTTTATGAATTTACCTCGATTAACCTGAACACCCACATATCCTCCAAAAGCCTGACAATCTAAGGTAAAATTGACGCCGATTGTTAATTGGTTGAACAAAAACCGAATTTGGTTGACCAAGTAGGAGCGGTCAGCTTTATTGCCGCAATGGTTGACCTACTTTATTCGAAAAAAAATCGTACCACAGGAAGGGACATGCAAAAATTTAAAGTAATGCTGTGTTTGTTGGTCTTTTGTGTCAGTGCAAACGTACAGGCCGAACTGAATATTACCGTAAACCAGGGTGTGGATGGTGCGTTGCCGATTGCCATAGCACCATTTGTATGGGAAAGCTCTGGCGTAGCTCCGGAAAGTATCCATGGCATTGTGAAAGCAGACCTCGGTCGTAGTGGCCGGTTTGCACCATTAAAAGAAGAGCAATTTGCGCAACGTGGTGTAACCAACCAGAACATGGAATTGCGCTTGTGGCGTGAACAGGGCATAGACTATTTGGTAGTCGGTTCCTTAACACCGGATTCACCATCAACTTATGTTGTAAAGTTTCAATTGTTTAGTAGTCAAAACATACGGCAATTAGCCGGCTTTACTATTCCGGCCAACGCCAACGGCTTGCGTATGGCGGCGCACCAGATTAGCGATCTCATTTATGAAGCTATTTTAGGCGAGCGTGGTGCGTTCAATACGCGGCTGGTTTACGTTACCTCGAACCGTAGTAAAGAAAATCGCTACATCATGCAAATATCTGACTCAGATGGTTTCAACGCCCGTACTATTTTGAATTCACCAAGTCCGTTAATGTCTCCGGTGTGGTCACCTAATAACGACATGGTTGCGTTTGTATCGTTCGAAAATAATCGTTCCGGAGTTTATGTGCAGAATGTCCGTACCGGACAACGTAGTTTGGTTTCTCGCCGCAAGGGTATTAATGGCGCTCCGGCCTGGTCACCAGATGGCAGTAAACTGGCCATTACACTTTCCGAAGGCGGCAGCCCGGACATTTACGTAGTAGACCTGCGTGACAAGCAAACCAGAAGGTTAACCAGCGATGCGGCGATAGATACCGAACCAACATGGCTGCCGGACGGGTCTGGCATCGTGTTTACCTCAAACCGTAGCGGTAAGCCACAAGTTTATCGAGTAGGGGTTAACGGCGGTACGCCACAACGCTTGAGTTATGAGGGTGACTACAACGCTGCACCTTCAGTATCGGCCGATGGTAAACTGATTGCTATGGTCAATGGTGAGAACAATCGCTTCCGAATTGCGGTTTTAGATATCGAGAAAGGCCAAACCAGGGTATTAACTAACGGAACCCTTGACGAATCTCCCAGTTTTGCTCCCAACGGCAGTATTATTATTTACGCAACAAAAGATAAAGGACAGAGTACACTGGCTGCAGTCAGCGCAGATGGACAAGTGAAGCAAACATTAAGCCTTACCACCGGACAGATTCAAGAGCCGGATTGGTCGGGATTTTTAAATTAAAAAACAGAAAATAACGTATAGGTAAATTGAATATGAAAACCAAATTAATATTAATCTTCGTCGTCGCCCTCAGTATTGGCGCTTGTGGTGATAATAAGAAACTCGAAGTTCCAGGATCTGGAACCGTACCTACAGACGGTAGAGACCGTGTAAATACCGACGGAACTGATATTAACGGCAACCCGGGAACGCCAGTCGGGTCTATTGACTGGACTGATATAAACACCCTGAAACTTAGAAACACAATTTACTTCGATTTCAATAGTTCTCAAATTCAAGGTGAAAACCTGACCATTTTAAATGCTCATGCTAAATATATTGCCAGCCATCCTACCGCTCGCGTGCGTTTGGAAGGTCATGCAGACGAACGCGGCAGTCGTGAATACAATGTCGCATTAAGTGAAAACAGAACCTTATCGGCTCGCCGGCTAATGACCTTTCAAGGTATGAGTGCCGCGCAAACAGACATTATTGCTTATGGTGAAGAACGTCCAAAAGAGTTCTGCCAAAGCGAGCGTTGCTGGAGCCAAAACCGAAGAGTCGAAATAATCTACGAGGCGGAATAATATGCGTAAGCTAGTCCTGGCAGCGGTATTGCTGCTACCACTTACCTCAGCTTGGGGGCACAGTAAGCAGGAAGCTTTGATTAATGATGTAGACGCGCGCCTGCAGCGTTTGCAGTTGCTAATGGATAGCCAAAATTTGCAGGAAATGTACTTAAAGCTAGAGCAGTTAGAGCAAGAAAATCGTACCCTGCGTGGTACGGTGGAGGAGCTCAACCATAAAATCACTCAGGCCAAAGATCGTGAGCGCCAACTATATCTGGATATGGATCAGCGTTTGAGCCAGATAGAAAGTGGCAACCGCACACCACGCGTCGGCGGGCCAATCCCGTCGGATTATGAAGACGGTAGCGGTTACGCTGGTGGTATTACTCCATCAACTGAAACGGCGGGTGTTGGTGCTGAAGAAGCGCAATACCGTACTGCCTTTGGTCTGCTCAAAGACAAACGTTATAACGAAGCGGTTGCCTCGTTTGAAGCGTTTCTGGGTGCCTACCCAGATAGTGAGCTGGCGCCAAACGCGCAATACTGGATGGGTGAGTCTAACTATGTCTCCGGCAGATATGAGAATGCTATCCGCGCTTTTGAAGAAGTGCGTAAGAAATATGGCAACAGCTCTAAAGCAGGGGATGCCGCTTTGAAAATTGGCTTTTCATATAAAGCCCTAGGCAAGATCACCAACGCCAAAGCAGTTCTGACCGATGTTGTATCTAAATACCCGGGTACCAAAGCTGCGCAAACAGCGCAAACCCAGCTGGATAAATGGAGTGGTAGTGTCCAGTAACAGCGCCGCTGATGCGGACCAGCTGAAAATCACAGAAATCTTTCTCTCCCTCCAGGGAGAAACGCGCAGCGTAGGTTGGCCGACGGTTTTCGTTCGGCTAACCGGTTGCCCGCTGCGTTGTACCTGGTGTGATACCGAATACGCCTTTAGTGGTGGTGAATGGATGTCACATGACGAGATTTTAAATGAAGTTCAACAACACCCCGTAAAACATATCACCGTCACTGGCGGTGAGCCACTTGCTCAGGATGCCTGTCATGAGCTGCTCAAGCGGTTAGCGGATGTACGCTTTGAAGTATCGCTTGAAACCAGTGGCGCCATAGATATCAGCAGGGTTGATAGCCGCATTACCAAAATTGTTGATCTCAAAGCGCCGGGCTCTGGCGAATCTGATAAAAATCTGTGGAGCAATCTTGAGCACTTATCCAATAAAGACCAGATAAAGTTTGTTATCAAAGACCGCGCGGATTACGACTGGGCGCAAGAAAAAGTAGCCGAACATCAGCTCAATGAAAAGTGTGATGTACTGTATTCACCGGTTGCTGACATCATGAGTGAAAAACAATTGGCAGACTGGATTGTAGAAGACGCCGCTCCAGTACGTTTTCAGATTCAATTACACAAGCATCTCTGGGGAGATAAGCCAGGCGTTTAAGCTGGTAGTGAAAAGATGCGAATGAAAAAAGCCGTGGTCTTACTCTCCGGTGGTATGGACTCCACCACCTTGTTAGCCATCGCGCAAAAACAACATTATGGCTGTTATGCCATAAGTTTCGACTATGGCCAACGCCACCGCGCGGAATTAAATGCCGCAAAAAGTATCGCAAGTAATGCCGGCTGCATAGAACATAAAATTATCGATTTTGACTTAACCACTATTGGTGGTTCCGCGCTGACTGATAGCGAGATTGACGTACCCACAGATCAAAAAGAGGGTGATGGCATACCGGTCACCTACGTACCTGCCCGCAATACCATCTTTCTATCGCTGGCGTTGGGCTGGGCAGAAGTTTTACAAGCCAGTGACATCTTTATCGGGGTAACGGCGGTAGATTATTCCGGCTACCCGGATTGCCGGCCGGAATTTATCAGTGCATATGAGAATATGGCCAATCTGGCCACCAAAGCTGGGGTAGAAGGGCAAAAACTCACCATCCACACACCGTTGATTGATATGGGCAAAGATCTGATCATTAAAAAAGGTGTGGAATTAGGCGTAGATTACAGCCAAACCGTCACTTGCTATCAGGCCAATGAACGAGGTTTAGCCTGCGGCGTTTGCGACGCCTGCCGCTTGAGAAAAGAGGGTTTTAAAAAGGCCGGTATAGCAGACAACACGCGTTACGTATAAAACCGGACTTCGCGGGTCTGCTTTTTTGGTGTTTTAGCCTTGGAAGGCTTGAGATTTTACGGGTATCATGTACGATACGGCATCCGCAGGTTAGTCCACGATGGGTCGTTAGCTCAGCTGGTAGAGCACCGCACTTTTAATGCGATGGTCGAGCGTTCGAATCGCTCACGACCCACCATTCCTAAGAATCGGATGTTTACTTGTTGCGAAGAGGCACGACTGCAGGGATGCAGGAGGTAGAGCAACGCAAGGAGTGGTTGCCGAGGACGCCGGAGCAGTGTCCTACAAAGCATTTCTCAGATTTATTTTTAGCGCCCGAGAGCGATTACCTACAGGATGTAGGGTATGCCGGAGCGGCGTCTAGCAGCACCAAACAAATTCAATTAAAGTATATTGCGATGGACGCCGGAGCAGCGTTTCTTACCATAAACGCCAATAGTTTTTCTAACGACGTCCGAGAGCGAACAACTACTAAATTACCGCAATTTCCCGAATCGACGCCAAAAACACGTTCATCGCTGGTGACAATTCTTCCTGCGCGCGCATGGTAATCCCGATCGGTCTTTGGGTGTCTTTCAGTTCGACCTGCAGTGGTGCCAGCATTTTGTATTTGGTTTCATAATACACCTGGTGTTCCGACAGCAGTGCAACGCGATCGCTTTCCATTAACAGACCACGAACCGTTGCCAGCGAACTTGATTCCAGAAAGTTACGTGGTGGGGCAAGTTTGTTACCCCGAATGATTTCCTGGAAGAGTTGGCGCGACGGGGTGTTGTTGGCCGGCAACACCCAGTCCAGTGATTCCAGATCTTTGAGCGCCAGTGGCTGACATTGTAGCGGGTGGTCAGCGCGCGCAATAACCGCCAGTTTGTCTTGCAGTAAGGTTTCTGTTTTCAAGCGACTTTTTTCATCGTAAATTCTTAGCGCGCCCACAATGAAATCTATGTCGCCACTGCGTAGTGCGGTTTCTAGGGAAGTGTAGTTACCTTCGAGCGTTGAGATGTTGAGTTGCGGATGGTGTGCCAGCACTTGATTGATGGCTCTCGGGGTTAACAAGGTTCGGGTATACGGTAGGGTGCCAATTCTCAGGTCGCCGGTGGTCACGTTGGCAGTTGAAGCGATGTCTTCAAGCCCGTGCCTGAGATGTACAAAGGCGAGTTTTATGTGGGTTGAAATGGTTCGCGCCAACGCCGTGGGTTCCAGTCCATAGCTGGATTTTTCGAACAGGGGTGTTTCCAACAGGCTTTCAAACTCCCTGATGATATTGTTAATGCCCGCACGGGTAATGCCGACCGCGGCGGCGGCATTATTCACATTCTTCAAGTCACAGACCCGCGTATAGGCCAGTAGGCGTTTGGTCCCAATATCCATTGAGAACAACGACAGGTTGCGATACTCCGGTTTCGCTGGGTGTTGTTGCTGCCAAATCAAGCCCGCCCGCTTGAGTTCTTCAAGTGCCAGCGCCACGCGTTTGGACAGTACCGTGCCGTACACGGTAGGGGCAACACCGCGGGAGGTGCGATTAAACAGCGCTACCCCGAGTTGCTCCTCGAGTTTGTTGAGTGATTTGGTTAAAGCGCTCTGCGTTCTATTGAGATGCTCGGCGGCTTTGGAAATACTCAATTGTTCGTGGATGGTATGCGCGACGCGTAGCTGGCGCAGGCCGATATCAAACAGATCGTCATCAATATTCATGTAAGTTCGTTAATTTTACTTATCTATTAACGAATTATAGCCTCGAATGATACAAAAATTCATATCTCGGTGCAGTAAAGGCGGGTCTGGGATGGTTTTTAGTCGATATACTTAATGCTGATCTTCAAATAACAACCCATCGGAACCGGGTAATGACTGAAACTTTGCGAATATGTTTGGCAGGCGAGGGTGCCTTTGGCAACAAGCACCTGGATGCAATTGAGCGTATTGATGGTGTCGACGTCACCTTACTGGCTGGCGGCCTGGAAAAAGACACCCGCGAAGTCGCTGAAAAACGCGGCATCAAAAAGTGGGCGCTTGATCTTGATGAAGCACTGGCCGATGACAACGTAGATGCCGTGATTCTGGCGACACCAACACAAATGCACGCCGAGCAGGCAACCCGCTGCATGCGCGCCGGGAAACATGTGCTGGTTGAAATACCGATGGCCGACAACCTCGCCGATTCCGAAGCACTGGTGGCGTTGCAAAAAGAAACCGGCGTCGTCGCGATGGTTGACCATGTGCGGAGATTTAACCCGCCGCATCAGTTCATTAACAAACGCATCCGCGACGGTGAGTTCAACATTCAGCAAATGAACGCGCACACCTATTTTTTCCGTCGCAAAAACATTAATGCCAAAGGCGAGCCGCGTACCTGGACGGATCATTTATTGTGGCACCACGCCTGCCACACGGTAGATCTATTTCAATATCAAACCGGTGAAGTCGCCGAGCATGTCCAGGCCGTGCAGGGGCCGATGCACCCCGAGTTGGGTATTGCCATGGATATGAGTATCGGCTTGAAAGCACCATCCGGCGCCATCTGTACTTTGTCGCTCTCGTTTAACAATGACGGTCCGTTGGGCACGGTGTTTCGTTACATCGGTGACAACGCTACCTACCTGACCAACTATGACGATTTGTACGATGGTAAAAACGAACCGATCGACCTGACTGGCGTCACCGTGTGCAATGACGGCATTGAGCTGTGCGACCGGGAATTCTTCGCCGCCATTCGTGAGGAACGCGAGCCCAACAGCAGTCTGGCGCAAGCTTTGTCCACGATGCAGACTCTGGACCGATTGGAAAAAGCACTGAAGTAATGCAGACCGCCATTCCATACATGCAATTTCGGGGTGGCAGCTCTAAAGGGCTGTTCTTCAAACGCAGTGATTTGCCCGAAGGCGTCGCACAACGTGATGCGGTGCTGGTCGCGGCCATGGAAGGTGTGGGCAGCGGCGATGAACGACAAATTGATGGACTCGGGGGTGGTCACCCGCTCACCAGCAAAGTCGGTATTGTTGATACCTCCGATAATCCGGACATCGATCTCGAATATCTGTTTGCCCAGGTGGTGATTGGTCGCGGTCGGGTAGACACCACCCAGAACTGCGGCAATATGCTCGCAGCGGTTGGTGCGTTTGCGCTGGAAAGCGAGATGCTGAGTACCACAGAAGACATCACCTCTTTCAAAGTGCTGATGAACAACTCCAATAAAGTGTGCGAGCTGGTCATCCAAACCCCGGCCGGAAAACCTACTTATGCCGGTGACGCCGCCATCGACGGTGTGCCCGGCGCTGCTGCACCGGTTGTTTGTAACTATCAGGATGTCACCGGCGCGATATGCGGTGAGTTATTTCCCACCGGAAACATGCGCGATGAAGTGGACGGCGTCGAAGTGACCTGTATCGACAACGGTATGCCGGTGGTGCTACTTCGCGCGGAGGACTTTGATATCAAGGGCGACGAATCTCCGGACGAGCTCAACAGCAACGATGCCTTGAAACAAAAACTGGAATCGATCCGTTTGCAGCTGGGGCCAAAAATGAATCTGGGTGACGTCAGTGAAAAAGTTGTACCCAAGATGGCGCTGGTCTCACCGCCGGCAAACGCTGGCCTGATCAATACCAGAACCTTTATTCCGCATGCCTGTCACGCTGCCGTCGGCGTGCTTGGCGCGGTGTCGGTCGCCACCGCGTGTGTGATTCCCGGCACCGTCGCTGATGGTATTGCTGACTATCGCGATAACGATGAAGCGCTGTCGGTCGAGCACCCATCCGGTGAGTTTTCAGTCAGTCTGGAGATTGATCGCGAGACGTCGCCGCCACAGATAAAAAAAGCGGGTTTGTTACGCACCGCGCGGCTGTTGAGTCGCGGTGAAGTTTTTATTCCTTCAAGCATCGGAGGCGGAGACTAAACCATGGCATACAGACCTTTCCACCCGGACCCGAAAACACCGGACTTCAAAGTGCCGGAAAACGCCTGCGACGCGCACTGTCATGTCTTCGGCCCGGCTGACGTTTTCCCGTATGCGCCGGAACGCAAATACACACCCGTTGATGCACCTAAAGAAACCTTGTTTGCCTTGCACCGGAAGCTCGGGTTCAACCGCAGCGTGCTGGTGCAAGCCAGTTGTCACGGCACCGACAATACCGCCATGCTGGATATGCTCAAAGCCTCGGACGGAAACTACCGTGGCGTCGCCATTGTCGCCGCCGACATCAGTGATCAAGAGCTACAGGAAATGCACGACGCAGGCGT
>CAZUMV010000115.1:0-9205 GCA_964621435.1 uncultured Thiotrichales bacterium
TTGAGCAATGGGAGCAAGAAGGCTCTAACGATGCAATTGTCCGGGCCAACGCTATTTGGAAAAAAATGTTGGCCGAGTATCAGGCGCCTGATCTGGATGTGGCGATAGATGAAGCGTTGTTGGCGTTTATTGAGCGGCGCAAATCCGAATTTGAAGACCGGGATTACTAACAGGGATTATTAAATATGAACGATACACCAGAAGACGATTTTGATGATGAAGATATCGTACTGTCAGAGCTCAACGATAAAGAACTTGTTGAGCAAATGCATGATGATCTTTATGACGGCTTGAAGGAGGAAATAGAGGAAGGCACGTCATTGTTACTTGAGCGTGGCTGGAGCGCCGAAAAGGTCCTTAATGAGGCGCTGGTCGGCGGTATGAAAATAGTTGGAATCGATTTTCGTGACGGAATACTTTTTGTGCCTGAGGTATTGCTCGCGGCCAATGCTATGAAAGGTGGTATGGCGATACTACGACCGTTACTGGCGGAGACCGGGGTAAAACCAATCGGTAAAATGGTCATCGGCACGGTTAAAGGCGATATCCACGATATCGGCAAAAATCTGGTCGCAATGATGATGGAAGGTGCCGGTTTTGAAGTGATCGATATTGGTATCAACAATGCTGTTGAAGAGTACTTTGAGGCGCTTGAAGAACATAAGCCGGATATTTTGGGTATGTCGGCGCTCTTGACGACGACCATGCCCTACATGAAGGTCGTGATTGACGAAATGGTCAAAAAGGGTCTAAGAGATGACTATATTGTGATGGTTGGTGGCGCACCGCTCAATGAAGAATTCGGTCTTGCCGTCGGCGCCGATGCGTATTGCCGCGATGCCGCCCAGGCCGCACAAATGGCGCAAGACCTAATTAGCGAGCGCCGCGCCGCGGCTGGCTGACACAATGGAGCAGGTTTTGGTGATTGCTTGCGGTGCGTTGGCGCGCGAGATTGATGATCTGCAAAGGGTTAATCAATGGTCACACTTAAAACTGGTTTGTATCGATGCGAAATTGCATCATCGGCCGGCACTAATTCCGGCTGCATTAAGAGAGAAGATTCGCCAATATAAGCGGAAATTCAAAAAGATTCTGGTCGCTTACGCAGATTGTGGTACTGGTGGTGAAATTGACCGGGTTATTGCCGAAGAAGCTAAAGAAGGTGGCAATATCGAGCGTCTGCCAGGCGCCCATTGTTACGAGTTTTTTGCCGGCAGCAAAGTATTCTCGGAATTATCGGAAGCTGAACCTGGTACATTTTATCTTACCGATTTTTTGGCTGAGCACTTTAACCGCTTTGTGATCAAGCCGCTCAAGATTGATCAGTATCCGGAACTGGAGGCCGCCTTTTTCGGCAATTACCGACGCATGGTGTTTTTATCGCAAACGCACAATGAAAAATTAATCGAAAAAGCGCAGCAAGCAGCAGCGCGATTAGGTCTGGAATTTGAGCATCGTCACTGTGGTTATGGTGAGCTCGAATCCAGTTTAAAAATTCACGCGGTATAAACTTGTAATGCTAAAGAAAGTGATTATTTATTGGCGCGATATTCCTTCGCAAGTACTAGTCCAAAAAGGCCGGGTCCGGAAAAAAGCACCCTTAAGCCTGCGTTTTATTGAGGCCATAGACCGGGCTGCGATGCGCGCCGGGAAAGGCACCAGTGATGCCTATATTGCAGAGTGGCGAAGAGAAACAACCAAAGTAAAGTCCGACGATGACATGCAAGCGCTGGCAGATCGTGAAGCGGCTGAGCTCGAAGCTCGTTATAGTAAAGATGATTTGCTGATACTGATCCGCAATAAGGGTTTTTCGCTGGCCGGAGATGAGGAAGACGAATGAGTAAGATGCGGCGCTGGTCGGTTAGACATTCCAAAACTTTAAAGAATCTCTATGCATTGGTTGAGGCGACGTTGATCAAACTAGGTCCGCTTATAAAGCGTGTGGGGTACCGGCGACTTGATGCACCAGTGCACGGAGTGGAAAAGCTCGCCAAAGGATTTCTGCTGGACTCGCAAAGTTGTGGCGAATGTATCGTCGGTGATACCGGCATGTCGTGCCCCATGAATTGTCCCAAGTCTTTAAGAAATGGTCCTTGTGGTGGCGTGCGCGCGAATGGAAAATGCGAAGTCGACGAAGGGATGAACTGCGTTTGGGTGCTGGCTTGGGAAGGCAATAAAAATATGCAGCATAGTGACTACCCGATCCAGAAAGTTCAGGCGCCACTCGACTACCGTTTGAAAAATAGTTCGGCCTGGTTAAGAAAGTTACGCCAGCATAATGGTGATGCCGATATTATTCCGATTCAAGAACAATGAAAATTGAAGATGAACCAAAGCCGGGTGATAACCTCCCGATCTTGCCAGGTCACGTATCACCGGGACGGTTAGAACGGGTACTACGTGCTGGAAAATTTGCGGTAACCGCGGAAATTGCGCCACCTGATTCGGCCGATCCAGCGGATGTTTATGAGCGCGCCGCAATGTTTGATGGTTATGTTGATGCCATGAATGCAACTGACGGTTCCGGTGCGCATTGTCATATGTCCAGTGTCGGCATGTGCTCGCTGCTAACCAGAAAAGGTTATGCGATGGTGATGCAGGTGTCGTGTCGTGATCGTAACCGTATAGCGATTCAAGGTGATGTGTTGGGTGCGTCCGCGATGGGGGTCTCGAACATCCTGTGTCTGACCGGCGATGGTGTGCAGGCTGGTGATCACCCTGAAGCTAAGCCGGTGTTTGATCTGGACTGCATGTCCTCGCTGGAGATGGTGCGCGGTATGCGTGATCAAGCGCAGTTTTTAAGTGGCAGAAAAATCACCACGCCGCCGCCGGTGTTTTTAGGTGCAGCGGCCAATCCATTCGGCCCGCCGATAGATTACCGACCGCTACGATTGATGAAAAAAATCGCCGCCGGTGCACAGTTTGTACAAACGCAGTATTGTTTTGATATAGAAAAATTCAAACAATATATGTCTGTCGTTAGAGACAATGGTGGTGATGAACAAGCTTTTATTTTGGCGGGGGTTGGTCCATTAGCGTCCGCTAAAACAGCTATCTGGATACGTAACAATGTGGCTGGTGTGCATATTCCGGATGCGATCGTGGAGCGCCTTAAAGGCGCAAAAGATCAACGAGAGGAAGGGATTAAAATTTGTATTGAGATGATTCAAAAGCTGGAAGAGGTTAAAGGTGTTGCCGGTGTGCATATTATGGCTTACCGGCAGGAGCAGGAAGTGGCGCGAATTGTAAGCGAGTCAAATGTGCTGCACGGCCGGGAGCTGTGGCGACCGGAGTCAGCGGTGTAAAAGTGAAGATTAATAAACCAGAAGTTATGCGCAAGCGGCGCGGAGAATGTTATGACAGATACAGTAGTTAGTTCGGCGAGCAAAGAAGTCGTGATCGGTTTTGACCGACCCTTCGTTATTATCGGCGAACGTATAAATCCGACCGGTCGAAAAATTTTGGCTGAAGAAATGAAGAATGACGATTACAGTCGGGTCGAAAAAGACGCGTTAGCGCAAGTCGCTGCCGGCGCACATATGTTGGATGTAAACGCAGGTATACCACTTGCGGATGAGCCAGCTATCTTGGCCAAGGCGATTCAGTTAGTGCAGTCGGTCACCGATGTGCCGATATCGATAGACTCAAGTATTGTCGAAGCGCTGGAAGCAGGTCTGTCCGTTTACCAGGGCAAGGCTCTTGTGAATTCAGTTACGGGAGAGGAAGAGCAGCTTGAGCGCGTGATGCCGCTGGTCGCCAAGCATGGTGCGGCAGTAGTGGCTATCTCGAATGATGAAACCGGTATCTCGGAAGACCCGGATGTGCGTTTCGAAGTGGCTAAGAAGATTGTTGAGCGAGCTGCTGACTATGGCGTACCGTACCAGGATATCGTGGTTGATCCGTTGGTTATGCCGATTGGTGCGATTAACTCCTCCGGCAAACAAGTGATGCATCTGGTCCGACGCTTGCGCGAAGAGCTCAAGGTCAACACAACCTGCGGTGCTTCGAATGTTAGCTTCGGTTTACCAAACCGTAATGGCATTAATAGTGCTTTCTTGACTATGGCTATCGGTGCGGGAATGACATCGGCAATCACGAGTCCTATGCATGCGGAAGTCGTCCAAGCGGTGATGGGCGCAGACGTGATGATGGGTAGTGATCCGGATTGCGCCAACTGGATTAAAAAGTTCCGTGACCCGGCCGCCGCCGGAGAAGGTGCTGGTAGACGTAAAGGTCGACGCCGTAGGCGTGCCAAGTAATTACGTTTTTCTTGTATGAATCATAAGATCGTTTTTACGCCCTCAGGTAAGCGCGGAGAATTTCCGGAAGGCACGCCGGTGCTAGAGGCAGCGCGAAGTTTAGGCGTTGATCTTGATTCAGTGTGTGGCGGGCGTGGTAAATGTGGTCGTTGTCAGGTCACTCCAACCTTTGGTGAATTTGCAAAACATGGCTTAACCTCGGAAAGTCAACATCTGACCGAGTTTAACGCCGTAGAACAGCGCTATCTAGATGTTACGAAAAACCTCGCGGAAGGTCGCAGACTGTCATGTCAGGCACAAATATCAGGCGACATGGTTATCGATGTTCCTCCGGAAAGCCAAATGCATCGGCAAGTGGTTCGCAAGGACGCTGAGCACCGTGATATTGCCCTGGATACTGCGGTGCGTTTGTATCTCATTGAGGTTGAGAAGCCGAGCCTGGATGACTCAAGTGGTGATCTAGCGCGCGTACTCGAAGCGATGCAAGCCGAGTGGGACAAATCAGGGCTTCATGTGTCTCCCGATCTTTTGCCGCAATTGCAGTCCATACTGCGTGAAGGTGAATGGCAAGTGACAGTTGCAGTTCATAAAGATGAAAAAATCATCGCCATGTGGCCTGGTTTTAAACACGATGTTTACGGTGTGGCTATAGATATCGGCTCGACGACAATTGCGGCCCATTTGTGCAGCTTGTCTACCGGAGAAGTACTGGCCACCGGTGGTATTATGAATCCGCAGATCCGTTTCGGTGAAGACCTGATGAGTCGTGTTTCATACGTCATGATGCAACCGGAAGGTGCGGTGGAAATGACCGCCGTAGTACGCGAGGGCATCAATCAGTTGTTGCATAGTATTTGCACCGATGCAGAATTGTCGAGCACCGATATAGTGGATATTTCTATCGCCGGCAATCCAATCATGCATCACATTTTTTTAGGTATATCGCCCGTTGAGCTGGGTGGTGCGCCATTCCCGTTGGCGGTTGATACCGCGCTCGATATTAGAGCCACTGATCTGGATCTGGAGGTAAATTCAGGAGCAATGGTCTATGTGCTGCCTTGCATCGCCGGGCATGTCGGTGCGGATGCTGCGGCAATGATATTGTCGGACGCGCCGCATCTACAAGAGCAGGTATCGGTGGTTGTTGATGTCGGCACCAATGCTGAAATTGTTTTAGGAAATAAAAACAAGCTATATGCTTGTTCCAGCCCGACAGGCCCGGCATTCGAAGGCGCCCAGATTAGCTGTGGTCAGCGCGCCGCGCCCGGTGCTATTGAAAGAGTGCGTATTGACCCAGAAACTTTGGAGGTGCGTTTTAGTGTTATAGGTTCGGATCTCTGGTCCGATGACGACGGGTTTGCTGCGGTGCTGGAAGAGTTTGGAGTAACCGGTATCTGCGGTTCCGGGATTATCGAAGCGGTGGCGCAAATGTATTTAGCCGGTGTTATTTCTGCAGACGGCGTAGTTGACGGAAGTTTGGTAACTAAGTCAGCGCGCATTCAGCCGGACGATCGGACCTTTTCGTTTTTGTTATATGAAGGCGAGCAGATCATTACCGTGACCCAGAATGACGTGCGTCAAATACAATTGGCGAAGGCTGCGCTATATGCCGGAATTAAGTTGCTATTGGATTATGCTGATATAAAGGGGGTCGACCGGATTAGCTTGGCGGGAGCTTTTGGCAGTCATATTGATACCAAATATGCCATGGTATTGGGCCTGATTCCGGATTGTAAGTTAGATCAGGTTGGTTCAATTGGTAACGCTGCCGGGACCGGCGCTAGAATTGCTTTGTTGAATATCGCAGCTAGAGCGGAACTCGAAACATTGGTAAAGGATATCGAGAAAATCGAAACCGCGACCGAGTCTAAGTTTCAAGAATATTTTGTAGACGCCATGGCAATTCCAAACAAACAAGATGCGTTTCCGGAATTGTTTAAGGTAGTTACCAAACCTGAATTTAAAACATTGGAAGAGGGTAGTGAGAAGCCGCGCCGAAGGCGTCGTCGGCGCAAAGTTTGATTTTTTCTTGTAGAATTTTGTAGAGATGAGAGGGAGTCGCGAATGCAAACAGAGATTCAAATGACTGATGGTGCGGTTGAGCTGGCATGGCTTCAAAATAGTAACGGTGAAACAGGTCGCGTTGAATCTGGCACTACCCGGTTACCTTTCTTGTGGCTGCGGGATAATTGCCCGTGCGATGAGTGTCGGGTGGTGCAAACAACCGAGAAAAAATTTATTTTGTCTAATGTGGATGTTGACCTTAAGCCGCAGTCGGTTGATCTCACAGCAAAGCAGCTGCAAATTGTTTGGCCGGATGCTCATGAAACGCTATACGATCTAGACTACTTGTTGAAATTTAAAGCGCGACGAAAGCCCGAGACGGTGCCATGGAAACCCGACTATATTCCCAGAAAATTTGATTATCATGCCGCCATGGATGATTACAAAGTTGCCCGGGAAATGATTGAAGAGCTTGCCATTTACGGCGCTATTATTCTAAACAATTCTCCGGCAGAAACTGAAAGTCTGGAAAATCTTGCCAAGCGCCTGGGCCCCATGCGAGAAATGACCTTCGATCGTATACATGATGTAGTTTTTGATCCGCAAGGTTATAACGTCGCTGCGACTGCCTTGAAGTTGTCACCGCACAATGATTTTTCCAGTACTAGTTGGCCACCATCGATTCAGGTTTTACATATGTTGGTAAACGAAACCACTGGCGGAGAAACGGTCATTGTCGATGCGTTCGCAGTAGTGGAGCGTATGCGTGAGGTGCACCCTGCGTATTTCGATGTACTATGTCGCGTGGCAGTACCTTTCCGGATGTTTAGCGAGACCGGCGAGACTTACGCAGTGCAGCCGATGGTGCGTTGTGATACCAACGGTAGGCTCGTACATGTGCGTTTTTCGAACCAGCTGATGCAGGTGCCGGATCCAGATACACCTGAACTTGACCTTTTCTACCGGGCCTATCATGAACTTTGTGTGCGTATGACTGCTGATAGCGCCAAGGTAACCTTTAGGTTGCATGGTGGGGAAATGTTGATCGTTGCTTCCCACCGAGTTTTACATGCAAGGGAGGCTTTTGAACCAGACGGTGAGCGGCATTTGCGCGATGCCTATTTTGAGTTAGAAAATGCAATCAACCATTTAAACGTCATTGAACGTACCCACGGATAAAACTATGAGCGAGACAGTCGAATTTACCAAGATGGATGGCGCGAGCAAGGCGGATTACGATCTGGTGTTCGAGCATGATGCTAAAAATGCTGCCGCTCAGGCTGATCGCGTTCTAGGTTGGCTGCGAGATATGGCCGGTGAATCCCCGTACCGAATTTCACGTCTCGAGCATTGTCTGCAAACAGCTACCAGGGCTGAGCGCGATGGTGCAGACGATGAAACGATAGTGTGCGCTTTATTGCATGATATTGGAGATGAAATAGCTCCCGCTAATCACTCGCAAGCAGCGGCAGCGATTCTTGCGCCTTACGTCAGTAAAAAAAATCTCTGGATTGTTAAGTATCACGGATTGTTTCAAGGTTATTACTGGTTTGAGCACTACGGCATTGATAAACATGAACGAGAGCGCTTCAAGGATCATGAGTATTACCAGCCCTGTATTGATTTTTGCGCTAACTGGGATCAGGCCTCTTTCGATCCTGAATATGACACTTTACCGTTAGAGCACTTTGAGCCGCTGGTGCGTGCCTTGTTCGCGCGTGAACCGGGGGCTTTCTATTAGCGGTTATTGCGGCGGTTATGGAGCAGCGTAGGTCGGGTGTGGCTCTGCGTATGTACACAGTCTAATTTAGAATATGATCGGGTATCGGTCATTGTTTACAACAGGATAACTATAAAATGAAAAGTGCAGCCAAGGTAGTCGTTATCGGTGGTGGCGTCGTCGGAGTGAGTTCCTTATATCATTTGGCCAAAAAAGGCTGGGGTGATGATGTCGTGTTGCTGGAGAAAGCCGAGCTTACTTCCGGTTCTACCTGGCATGCAGCGGGTTTACTGCCGCTGTTTAACCTGAGTTATAGCGTAGGCCAAATCCATCAATATTCGGTTGATTTGTATTCCAGGCTAGAACAGGAGACCGGTCAGCCGGTTGGATTTTCGCAAGTCGGTAACTTACGCCTGGCAATGAACCAGGATCGGATGGATGAGTATTATCAGTACGCAGCGACCGCTCGAACCATCGGCATTAACTATGATTTCCTGACTCCCGATGAAATAAAAGCAATGTGGCCGTTATGTGATATCGAGGGCATTGTCGGGGCCATCTATCACCCTGATGATGGTTATATTCAACCGGCGGATTTAACCCAGGCATTAGCCAAAGGTGCACGCGATATGGGCGCCACGATTTATCGCCAGACCATGGTTGAGGCAATTGAAAAAGAGTCATCCGGTCGTTGGTTGGTGAAAACCAATAAGGGTGATATTAGTTGTGAACATATCATTTCCGCCAGCGGCAATTATGCGCGCAAGACCGGCAAAATGGTCGGCATCGATGTGCCGGTTATTCCGGTTGAACATCAGTACATTGTTACTGAAGCGCATCCGGACGTGCAAAAACGCCAAGCTGATGGCGAACCAGAAATGGCTGTGTTGCGCGAATCAGATGGTTCCTGGTATTTACGCGAAGAAGCCGGTGGTTTTATTCTGGGGCCGTACGAAAAAGGCGCGCCTGCTTGTTATGTAGACGGCCCCGACCCTGACGCCGAGTACGAATTGTTCCAGGAAGATCTCGAACGCCTCGAACCGCACATTGAAGCAGCCATGAATCGCGTGCCCGCATTTGGCGAGGTGGGTATAAAAAAATGCTACAACGGTGCCATTGCGTATACTCCCGACGGTAACCCGATTGTTGGTCCGGCCTGGGGCGTTGACAATTTCTGGCTCAATGAGGGGCATAGCTTCGGAATTACCGCCGCCGGTGGTGC
>CAZUMV010000116.1:0-7394 GCA_964621435.1 uncultured Thiotrichales bacterium
GCGAGCGCCTTCAGCCACTCAGCCACCTCTCCGTATTCCTTTAGTCTTTTGTTGTAGCTGGACTGTAAACAGCTCCCGGGAACATTGATACATTCTCACCCAACTCGGTGACTTTTGCAGTGCCGCGTTTGTTAACTTCATCAATTCTAATCACCGCATGCATAGGCACATAAGTCCTAATCACATTCTCAAATTCGGTCTTTAATTTCTCTTCAGATGGATCAACCACGAGATCCGTTTTTGAATCAAATTCCAACGCTTCAATCACAATAAAACCGTATAAATCAGCCTGATAAACCTGCTTGGCAAAAACTTCAAAGACTTTGCCCTGATTTATAAAGCTAATTCTGAAGAGCTGATCACTTTTTTTCATAATTCTTACAAAAGTGCGTTGATAATGGTCTATTATGACAAACTTGTGCAGCTAGGGCACGAATTGATGTAAATGAAATTCGTGTTTTTAATGGAACTTTTAGCCTGCAATTAGACGTCTAAGATGTGACTATTAATAGGAATCATTTTGTCTAAAGTTGAAAACCGACAGGGAAGTAAACGCGTACGTATTTTGCCACTGATCTTGCTGGCCGTGATTTCGACCCTCTCGATTCTGCTAATCTCCTATTTCAAACCCAACTCTTCCGAGACAATCAGTACAGCACAGCCGCCACCCCGACCAATTTCTTCTCTCGCCGGAGTTCGCGAACGCGGCACTCTTAGGGTTCTTACCCGAAACACTCTAAGCACGTATTTCGAAGGTCCCACGGGTCCAGCCGGCTTTGAATATGAACTTCTTGAGAGCTTTGCTGAAAAATTGGGCGTCGAACTTGAAATCCACGTGACGGATCAAGTTTGGAGCATTCTCGATGAGTTAGAGTCTGGTAACTATGATCTGGCCGCCGCCAATATCACCGTCACAGCGGATGCCAAAAGCACTGCCGAGTTTGGCTGGCCTTATTTGGAAACCGTACCGCAGGTAGTATTTCGATCTGGTAACACCAAACCAGAAAATATTGAAGACTTAATTAATCATAGTGTGGTGGCCATTCGTGATTCGAATCACCTCACGCATCTAGGACGACTTAAAGAAAGAAACCCTGCTCTTACCTGGGCAGAGATTGATGATGATGTCGATTTGCTGGTGCGACTAATTAATGATGGCGACGCTGACTATGGCATTCTCGATTCAGTTGACACGATGACGGAAAAACGGTTATTCCCGGAGTTGCGTGTTGGCTTTGATTTGGAGAGAGAACCGCTTCCAGTGGCGTGGGCTTACCCGAAAAACACTGATCGTAGTCTGCTTGCGGCGGCAGACGAACACCTACAAGAATTTCGAACGTACGGCAGGCTTGAAGCACTCAAGAAAAAATACTATGACCGTACCAATGAATTAGATTTCTTTAGCACCCGCGCATTTGTTCGTGATATCAAGGAGCTACTACCCACCTACCGGGAGTTCTTTGAAGAAGCCGGATCAACATTTGGTGTTGAATGGCAACTCTTGGCGGCGATGAGTTACCAGGAATCTCACTGGAAAGCCGATGCGATTTCACCTACGGGTGTAGAAGGGATTATGATGCTGACCAATAAAACGGCGGCGGAGCTGGAGATACAAGATCGAACCGACCCCTATTCCAGCATTATGGGTGGCGCAGAGTATTTTGCCGGTATTCATCGACGCCTACCCGATTCGCTTGAAGGTACAGACCGTCGCTGGGTCGCGGTCGCTGCGTACAATATTGGCATTGGCCACATTTACGATGTTAGGCGACTATTAAAACGCCAAGGTAAAAATGCGGACTCCTGGGCGCAAATTGAAAAGCACCTGCCGCTATTAACCAATCCACAGGTCTATGAAACACTCAAATATGGTTATGCTCGCGGAAACGAACCCGTTACCTATGTACGCAACATCAAACTCTATTATGAAACTCTAATCTGGGAAACCGCCCCTGATGTTCCACCTCAGGCCAATTATATAAATCGCAATACCGAACAAGAAAATGCTGTGCGGATTATTAAAGTTGCAAACAAGCCTATACCGTTATCTGCGGGCCCTAAAAAAGGACTTGAGTAATTCACTGGATTCTTCAGCTAAAACCCCCCCGGTGACCTCTGGTACTTGATTGTGCCGACTGTCCTGGAGCAAATTAAAACAACCACCCGCTGCTCCGGTCTTGGGATCCGATGCCCCAAACACGACATGTTTAACCCGCGCATGAATTATTGCGCCAACACACATGGCACATGGCTCCAAGGTGACATAAAGAGTTGAATCTACCAAGCGATAATTTTCAAGATGTTTGCCAGCGCGCCGCATGGTAACCACTTCGGCATGCGCACTCGGGTCTGATGTGCTTACACAAAGATTGTGCCCTTCAGAAATCTTTTTATCATTCACCACCAGTATCGCACCTACCGGCACCTCGTTTTTGTTCGCCGCAGCTTTAGCTTGCGCTAAGGCCAGACGCATCCAACGATTATCCGCGCTTTGATTTACCATCTACTAACGATCCATGCTTTGCTTAAATCAGGTTAAATTTTTCCTTGGCGTAAGAGTTCATCTCCCAAGAGTTTTGCTCCATAACGCGTAAGATGACCGCCATCAAATGAGATAATATTTTCACCATCGAAATTTGGACAATCAATTGTACCAGCACACAGCGCAGTCTGAAGATCAACGAATTCTACATTTTCGCGCGCCAATTTTTGCATTAACGTTGCGCGTCTCGATTCAAAATCCGTGCGGATTCGCACTTCTTTTTCAGACAAAGAGACTTCTTGCTTCCACTTTTCGAGGCCATGTTGTTTAAAATCTTTGGCTCGCACCTCACCAAAATATTTAGGGCCGAACACCTTTATATTCTGATTCAATGCTTTGATGTTTTTTAGAGACTCACTCAAGAACGGGAAATTCCAAGCGTACCAGTAAGATGCCAACCATACTTCATCGGCCGTTCTTAAACGTTCTAATAGAGTTTCATTATTATAAAAATTCGCCTCATTAGTACAATCAATGCCCTGATGAGGCGCTAAAACTGTTTTTTCGATCATTAAACTGCCGCATTCGACATCAATAAAATAGCCGGACAAAGACAAGTTAGAGATCGCACCAGACTCATATATAGCGTTGGTCAGGTCTTCAGCGAAACTATCTCCAATCAATATAACTTTTTTCTTCGAAGACTCGTCAAATTCGTTGAGCTGGACACTTTCAAATCTTTGCTCCACGTAAACTGCAGGATCAAAAAACTGACTTAATACTGCTTGTTCTTTTGCGCTATACCTTTTTAGCGCACCATCGGTCCGGTCGAGCCAGAAGCCAACCGCAGCAAATAAAATCAACCCAATCAATGAAAGTTTGAATATACTCGCGCGATCAAATTTCTCTTTATTTCTAAACGGATATTCGATCCATCGCCAACTAACATATGCCAAAACCAAAGATAAAAGACACAAACCCAGTAATACTGGCCCACTCAGCTCCCAAGGATAACGTTGGCGCGCGAAGGCCAGAATTGGTTGATGCCACAGATAGGCACTGTATGAAATTAGCCCAATTGCCACTATCGGACGAATCGCCAGAATCTTGTAGACCAATGTCGTCGGCACAGCCGAAAGTATCAAAAGCCCGGTACCTATAGTTGGAAACAATGCATATCGACCGGGAAAGGGTGTACTGTGATCAAAGGCAACGATTGCGAACACAATTAGCCCGAACCCGATTAAGCTAAGAAGCTGATTGAGCAGATCTGACTTTAAATACTTTTTATAGCGAAGGTAAAACGCCACAAAAACGCCAACCAACAATTCCCAACCACGAGTTGGTAATAAGTAAAATGCCGCATCAGGCTTGTTATATGCCCCCCAATCGGCGACTGCGAAACTAAGCAAAAACCCGACAGCCAAAAAAATCATCAAGACTCGTATACCAGTTCGCCAAAACAGCATCAGGATGACCGGAAAAATGATGTAATACTGCTCTTCAACTGCCAAGCTCCAGGTATGCAGCAACGGCTTTAGTTCCGAGGCAGTATTGAAATACCCGCTTTCCTGCCAAAAAAAGATGTTCGATGAAAAAATTGAAACTGCCATGAGACTTTGACCAAAGTCTTTAAGATCGCTTGGAGCGAGCCAAAACCACGCACCCAAGACGCAAAACGCCATAACGAAAAACAGTGCCGGTAAAATACGGCGTGCGCGACGCTCATAAAAATTAACAATGCTAAATGAGCCTTGATCCAGCTCAGAAATAATAATCGTAGTTATGAGATAACCACTGATTACAAAAAAGACATCGACACCAACGAAACCACCGCTAAAATTTTGAAAACCGGCATGAAACAAAATGACGGGAATCACGGCGAGAGCCCTTAGGCCATCAATTTCTGGTCGATATTTCATCACTAAATTATAGACATTATTTGGGTTTAGACAGTAGCAGCAAGCGTCACTTTTTTGGGATTCCTTTTACCAAAACTGCAATAGATAGTCGCTTTTGTGAAGCAAGTAGACCAAGCCACCATTGTCACTTTTTTTGTATTTTACCGCGCCGAGTTTTTGTGTTGCTTTTCTGGAGCGGAAATTTTCTGCGCCTATCTCGAAATAAACCTGTTCGACGTATTCGAAGATATAGTCAAGCATCACTTTCTTAATTTCCAGATTGGCAGACGTGCCCCAATACTCGCGCGACAAAAAGGTATAACCCACCTTTATTGACTTATCTTTTTTATCATAAGAATAAAATCTTGTAGACCCAATAAAATCATCTGATTTTTTGCTGACAATAGTAAAACATCCTAAATCGTTGTTCAGAGCGGTTTGAAAAAACCTTGAGAAAACTTCTTTTTCCCATCTGTTGCTTTCCGGGTGCTGCTTCCAGATAACGGGATCACTTGCCACAGTATACAAATCGTCAAAATGATAATCTTTGGTCGGAATCAACAAAAATGATTCTGTTTTAAAACTCAGCCCAGAGTCGACCATAACTTAATGTGCCCTATATTTACTCCCACTCAATCGTAGCGGGAGGCTTACCGGAAATGTCATAGGCAACGCGGGAAATACCTTCTACCTCGTTAATAATCCGCCTCGAAACGAGATCCAGAAAATCGTACGGAAGATGTGCCCAACGAGCGGTCATAAAGTCTATGGTCTCGACAGCACGTAAAGCGATTACGTAGTCATATACCCTGCCGTCGCCCATAACGGCAACCGACTTCACTGGTAAAAAAACCGCAAAGGCTTGCGAAGTTTTGTCATACAAATCGTGGTTATATAGCTCACTGATAAAAATGTCATCAGCCAGGCGCAACACGTCGGCATATTCTTTTTTCACCTCACCGAGTATGCGTACGCCCAAACCCGGGCCGGGGAACGGGTGCCGGTAAATCATGGATTCAGGCAAACCGAGTTTTACACCTACCCTTCTGACTTCGTCCTTAAAGAGGTCACGCAATGGCTCTACCAATTTTAATTTCATGTGCTCTGGTAAACCACCGACATTATGATGCGACTTAATCACATGCGCTTTGCCGGTTTTAGCACCTGCAGACTCTATAACGTCCGGATAGATAGTTCCTTGTGCCAACCATTTTGCCGAGGGCAACTTACTCGACTCTTCGTCGAAAATTTCAACGAATAAGCCGCCTATGATTTTACGCTTCTCTTCCGGGTCGGTAGCGCCTTTGAGTCCCGCAAGGAATCTTTCTTCTGCATTAACGCGAATGACTTTAACACCCATATGTTCAGCGAAAGTCGCCATCACCTGATCGCCTTCATTGAGGCGTAATAAACCGGTATCAACAAATACGCAGGTCAATTGTTTACCAATAGCCTTGTGCAACATAGCGGCAACTACCGAAGAGTCAACACCACCAGAGAGCCCCAAAATAACTTCGTCATCACCAACATCTTGTTTAACTTTTGCAATAGCAGCATCTATTATATTTTCGTCAGTCCAGTGATCACCGCAACCACATATGTCATGTACAAAACGTGCCAGTATTTTCTCACCCTGCGCGGTGTGTGTCACCTCGGGGTGAAACTGTACCCCATAGAAACGTCGGCCCTCGTCCGCAATACCGGCAACCGGCGCGTGTTCCGTACTCGCCATCAATTTGAAACCGTCTGGCAAATTGTCCACTCGATCAGCATGCGACATCCACACATCCAGCAAACCGTGTCCGGCATCATTGGTATGATCTTGAATATCTTTCAACAACGTGGTGTGACCGCGCGCCCGAACTTGTGCATATCCGAACTCACGCTTGCCAGACTGCTCGACACTACCGCCCAACTGCGCGGCCATGGTCTGCATGCCATAACAAATACCCAATACCGGCACGCCCAAATCAAATACTGCGGCCGGCGCTGTCGGCGCATTGTCCGCGGTTACTGATTCCGGACCGCCGCCAAGAATAACCCCGTTCGGCGCGAAGTCTCGTACGTCTTTATCGGTGACATCCCAGGGGTATATCTCACAATACACACCACTCTCTCGGACACGTCTGGCTATTAGTTGGGTGTACTGACCACCAAAATCCAGAATAAGGATTTTGTCTGCATCTAGTGCTTTATTCATTATTTAGTCAACGCGATAGTTTGGGGCTTCTTTGGTAATAATTACATCATGCACATGACTCTCGCGCATTCCGGCCGATGAGACTTTAACGAACTCTGCCTTCTCACCCATTTCTGCGATCGTACCGCAACCGATATAACCCATACTGGAACGAATGCCGCCAAGCATCTGATGAATAATATTGGTCAACGGGCCCTTGAATGGCACGCGACCTTCGATACCTTCCGGCACGAGTTTATCGGCAGCGTTAGAGCTGTCCTGAAAGTAACGATCGCTTGAGCCTTCAGCCATAGCAGGCACCGATCCCATACCACGGTAGGATTTGTAAGAGCGCCCTTGATACAACTCAACTTCACCTGGCGCCTCTTCGGTACCCGCGAACATACTACCAAGCATCACTGCGTGGGCACCCGAACATAGTGCTTTCGCCGCATCACCCGAATAACGAATACCGCCATCGGCAATTAGTGGTATTCCCGTACCTTTTAAAGCCTCTGCAACATTCATAATGGCAGAAATTTGCGGTACCCCGACACCGGCAACAATTCTGGTAGTGCAAATTGATCCGGGACCAATACCGACTTTTACCGCGTCTGCGCCAGCTTCCTGCAATGCTTTGGCCGCTTCGGCAGTGGCTATATTGCCAGCAACCATTTGCACATCAGGATAGTGTTGCCGCACCCACTTAACCCGATCGATAACGCCTTGCGAATGACCATGCGAGGTATCCACAACCAACACATCAACTCCGGCCTGCACCAGCGCACCCACGCGCTCTTCGGTATCTGCGCCCGTGCCAATAGCTGCACCG